>NZ_BAABHS010000044.1:0-63509 GCF_039542225.1 Yinghuangia aomiensis
GTGAGAATAACGGGGGATCATCGGATGCTACCGATACAGATAGTGACACGGAGACTGGCACTCTGGTACCACCCACCACCGCAACAACTGCCGCCTTCGATATCTCGCCGGATGCGCTCCAACTAACAGATTTCTCGAACCATCTCGGCAACTCGATGGTTACCGGTGGCCCCGAACCCGGCCCCGATCCCACCCCCCTCTCCCCCGCAATCCTTGCCATCCACACCGTCTTCCCGCAGCACCGCTATCCGCAGGACACGCTCACCGACCTCATCGCCGACATGTGTCTCCCGGCCGGTGCGGATCAGCGGGCCTTGCGGCGCCTGCACGCGTCGTCCACGGTCCAAGCGCGCCATCTCGCGCTGCCGATCGAGCAGTACGCCCGTCTCGACGACTTCGGTCGCTCGAACGACGCCTGGATCGGGGCCGCGGTCGAACTCGGCGAGGAAGCCGTGGCCGGTGCGCTCGCTCAGGCCGGACTGCGGCCCGACGACGTCGACTTGGTGGCGTGTGTCTCCGTCACCGGTCTGGCGGTCCCGTCCGTCGATGCCCGGCTGGCGTTGCGCATGGGCATGCGGCAGGACGTGAAGCGGCTGCCGCTGTTCGGGCTCGGGTGTGTCGCCGGTGCGGCGGGGCTGGCCCGGGTTCACGACTTCTTGCGCGGGCATCCCACCGGCGTCGCGGTCCTGCTCGCGGTCGAGCTGTGCTCGCTCACCCTGCAGCGCGGCGACGGCTCGGCAGCCAACCTGGTGGCCGGGGCCTTGTTCGGCGACGGCGCCGGTGCGGTGGTGGCGGTAGGTTCCGCCCACCCCAAGGCGCAGCCCAAGGCACAGCCCGAGGCCCAGCCGACGTCCGACCGACCCGGCAGCCGAACGTCGGCCGGAACAGCGGCCCCCGCAACAACCGCCACCACCCCCGCCGCGCCCCACAAACGGTCCCGAAGAGCCCATGGCCCCCGCATCATCGCCACCCGCAGCACCCTCTACCCCGAAACCGAGCACGTCCTGGGCTGGGAGGTGGGCGCGTCCGGGTTCCGTGTGGTGCTGACCGCCGACGTGCCCGATCTCGTACGTGCGCATCTGCGCCACGAGGTGTGCGCCTTCCTCGGCGAACACGGCCTGGTGCTCGGCGACATCGCCACGTGGGTGTGCCACCCGGGCGGTCCGAAGGTGGTCGAGGCTGTCGGGGAGTCGCTCGGGCTGGCGGAGAGTGCCTTGGCGCCGACGTGGCGGTCGTTGGCGGCGGTCGGGAATCTGTCGTCGGCGTCGGTGCTGCACATTCTGCAGTCGGTCGAGGAGTCCGCCCGCCCGGCACCCGGCTCGTGGGGGATCATGCTCGCCCTCGGCCCCGGATTCTGCTCCGAACTGGTGCTTCTGCGCTGGTAGTCGAGCACACACAAGACTCCCCACTTCCCACTCGCGAGAGCCAACGAAATGCTCTGGTACACAGCCTTCATCGCCCTCGTCGCCCTCGAACGGCTCGCCGAACTCCTCGTCGCGCGCCGCAATGCCGCCTGGACGTTCGCGCGCGGCGGGGTCGAGTACGGCCGCTCGCACTACCCGTGGATGGTGGCGCTGCACACCGGCCTACTGCTCGGATGCCTGTTCGAACCGCTCCTCTTCGAACGGCCGTTCGCCCCCGTCCTCGGCTGGTCGATGCTCGCGCTCGTCGTGGCCGCGCAGGCGCTGCGCTGGTGGTGCATCGGCACGCTCGGCCCGTACTGGAATACCCGCGTCATCGTCGTCCCCGGCAGCGATCTGGTGCGACGCGGACCGTACAAGCTGCTCGCGCACCCGAACTACGTGGCCGTGGCCGTCGAAGGCGCCGCGCTGCCGCTCGTGCACTCGGCCTGGCTGACCGCCGTCCTGTTCACGGCCGGAAACGCCGCGATGATGGCGGCGCGCGTCCCGACCGAGAACGCGGCCCTGCAACGGACGGCGCCCGCGGCATGAAACTCACCATGAATGCACGCAAGGCCGCCGACCGCACCCTGCGCAGCCTCCCCGGCCCGAGCAAGGCCGCCGCCCCCGACGTCGACCTCTTGGTCGTCGGCGGAGGCCCCACCGGTCTCGCGACCGCGTTGCATGCCGTCCGGCACGGGCTGACGGTCGCCGTGGCCGAGCCCCGCCCCTCCCCCGTCGACAAGGCGTGCGGCGAGGGCGTGATGCCTGGCGGCGTACGGGCGTTGCGCGCGCTGGGCGTCGAGCCGCCGGGGCAGGCGTTCGCCGGGATTCGGTACGTGCGCGATCGGCATCGAGCGGAGGCCGTGTTCCGCGCGGGCCCGGGGCTGGGCGTGCGGCGGACCGACCTGCAGGCCGCCCTTGCGAAAGCCGCGGAGAACGCCGGTGTCCCCCTGCTTCCGGTGAAGGTCACCGGCGTGACGCAGGACGCCCACGGGGTGACGGCCGCGGGCCCGGATCTGCGGGCGCGTTGGCTGGTGGCCGCGGACGGTTTGCGGTCGCCGATCCGGCGCGCGCTGGGGTTGGACGTTCCGGTGCCCGGTCCGGCGCGCTACGGTCTCCGGCGCCATTTCGAAGTGGCCGATGTCCCGGACTTCGTCGAGGTGCACTGGGGCTCGCGTGCCGAGGCGTACGTGACGCCGCTCGCGCCGGATCTGGTCTGCGTGGCGCTGTTGACCGCCGAACGGGCCCCGTACGCGACCCAGTTGGCGGGGTTCGCGGACCTTTCGGCGTGGTTGGCGGATGCCCGTCCGGTGTCGACGGTGCGCGGCGCGGGCCCGCTGCGCCGGTCGGCGCGCAGGCGGGTGTGCGGTCGCGTGCTGTTGGCGGGCGACGCGGCCGGCTATGTGGACGCCCTGACGGGCGAAGGTGTCGCGCTGGCCTTGGCGGGCGCGGAGGCGTTGGCGGGCTGTCTGGCGCGGGAGCGGCCGGACGAGTACGAGGCCGAGTGGCGTCGTCTGACGCGCAGCTACCGTCGCCTGACCACGGGGCTGCTCGCGGCGCGGCGCAGTGCGCTGCTTGCGCGGGGGATCGTCCCGGCGGCCGCGTGGTTCCCGGGTCTGTTCGCGGCGGCGGTGGACGGTGTGTCGCACGGGTGATTCCGGTTGCCGGGTGCGACACACCGTGTGAGCTTGGACGAATTCTTCAGTTTCGTCCGGAGATGTACCGTCTGTTGACGTGCTGTCCGTTGATGCTCTGTTCGGCATCGTGGGAGTGGGAGTAGTCCGTGCTGAAGCGCCCGGTGTGTGCGTCGTTGGTGGTGGTCGCGGTTCTGGCTGCGGGGGCCGCGTGTTCGGACTCGAGTTCGGAGTCGCCGGAGCAGAAGGCGTCGAAGTCGGCGAGTGCCGCGGCGAAGACGGTGTGCCAGGACCTCGACAAGCTCAAGCAGGACACCGATCATCTGCGGAACCTGGATCCGGCGACGACGAGCAAGAACGACCTCCAGGCGGCGGTCGACACGGTCAAGCAGGACCTGGACAACGTGTCGGCGTCGTCCGGCGAGCTGGGCAACGCCACCGGTGCCGCGGTGAAGGCCGCGTCCGAGAGCGTCAAGTCCGTGATCCAGGGGATCGACAGCAACTCGACCGTGCAGACGACCGTCAACCTGCTGAAGGTGCCGCTGCAGGGCCTGAGCGGGACGCTGTCGACGGCGAACTCGGCGCTGCGCTGCACGCCGTCGAGCTGACGGCTCCGGGACAACCGACGGCCCCGAACCGGTGACGGCCGGACGGCCCGCCGCGCCCCCGCGCAGCAGACGCGGCGGAAGCGGCGGAAGCGGCGGAAGCGGCGGAAGCGGCGCGGCGGCCCCGGCACCACACGCATCGGCGCCACACACATCCCGACGTAGCCTGGATTCGTGACGAAGTCGGCATTTCGCCCGTTCGTTCCGCCCGCGCGTTCGGTCTTCGTGCTTGTGCTGCTGCTGGCTCTGGCGATGCTGCCGTTGTCCGCGGGGCGGGCGCAGGCCGCGGCGGGGGTCAGCGAGATCGCCGCGTCGCTGCGCGCGGACCCGGTGTATGCGGATCCGGCCGCGTCCGACGTGCTGCCCGCAACAACGGCGAACGCCCTGCGTGCCACGATCCACGACTCCGGGAAACCGGTGTTCGTGGTCGCCGTGCCCGCGGATTCTCCGCTCGCTTCCTCCTCGCGCGCCGACGTCCTGAGCGCGCTGCGGCAGCAGGTGGGGCATCCGGGTGTGTACGCGGTCGCGGTCGGCCGGGTCTTCGACGCCGCATCGGACGCCTCCGTCCTCACACACGAGCGCCTGGCCACGCTGAAAAGCGACGCCCTGGCCGCGCACCAAGGCGACGGTCCGGGACTGTTCACCCAGTTCGTCGACGGCGCCGTGCACGACGCGAATGCGCACGGCGCGAGCGGCTCGGCGGGTTCCACCGGGACCGCGTCCTCCAACCGGCACGGTTCCGCCGTCGCCCTCGCCGTCTTCGGGCTGGTGGTCCTCGGCGGTGTCGGCGGCGCGCTGTGGCTGCGTCGGCGGGGGCGGCAGCGGCGGACCGAGCGCGAGCAGGCCGAGTTGGCGCAGGTACGGCCGACCGTGGACGAGGACATCACCGCGTACGGCGAACTCCTCGACCGCACCGCCTTCGACCCGGCCGCCGCGGACGCCGACGACGCGATGCGCGACGACTGGACGCAGGCCCTCGACGCCTACGACCGGGCCAAGACGGCGATGCGGAACGCCCGGCGCCCGGACGATGTCCGCGCGGTCGGCGAAGCCCTCGACGCGGGCCGGTTCGCGCTCGCCACCCTGGCCGCCCGGCGGGCGGGCGAACCGCTGCCGCAGCGCCGTCCCCCGTGCTTCTTCGATCCCCGGCACGGCGCGTCCGTCCGCGACACGGCGTGGACGCCGAGCGGCGGCACGCCGCGGACGGTGCCGGTCTGCGCCGCCGACGCGGCGCGGCTGGACGACGGCCTGGAGCCGGAAGGCCGCCAGGTCGAGACCCCGTCCGGGCGGCGCCCCTACTGGGAAGCGGGTCCGGCCTATGCGCCGTGGGCCATGGGCTGGTACGGCGGCGGCCTCCTTCCCGGCCTGCTGATCGGCACCATGCTGGGCTCCGCGACGGCACCCGCGGCATACGCGGGACCGGACGGCGGCGACACGTACGGCGGCTGGGGCGACGGAGGCGCCGGCGGCATGGGCGGCTTCGGCGGCTGGGGCGGCGACGGAGGCGGCGGCTGGGGCGGCGGAGACGGGGGTGGAGGCGGGTTCTGAGGACGCCGCAGGTTCCGCGCCACCCGACCGGCGGATCCGTGTCCCTCGTTCCCCGCATGCGCCGCCGCACGGCGGGTACACGTCGACGATTCGCCGTTACGGCGGTTCCCGGAACGATTCCCCCAGGCGGTCCCGTGGTGCGGATCCGTCGTATCGGGGAGAGGCGGAGCGCACGCGTATGTCCCTCACCAGCCGCGAATGGCATCTGATCGCGCGTCCCACCGGGGAACCGGCGGCGACGGACTTCGCGCTCGTGGTCGCGCAGGTGCCCGATCCGGAGCCGGGGCAGGTGCTGGTGCGGAACGACTGGATGTCCGTCGACCCGTACATGCGCGGACGGATGGACGACACCGAGTCGTACATTCCCCCGTTCCGGCTCGGCGAGCCGATGGACGGGGGCGCCGTCGGCACGGTGATCGCGTCCCGGGCCGAGTCGGTGCCGGAGGGAACGGTGGTCCGGCATTTCGCCGGATGGCGGGAGTATGCGGTGCTGCCGTCCGCGGACGCCCACCGCGTGGACACGGAACTCGCTCCGCCGCAGACCTACTTGGGGGTCCTCGGGTCGACGGGCCTGACCGCCTACGTGGGCCTGATGGAGATCGCCCGGATGAAGCCCGGCGACGTCGTGTTCGTCTCCGGCGCGGCCGGCGCGGTGGGCTCGGTCGCCGGGCAGATCGCCCGCCTGCTGGGCGCGGAACGCGTGGTCGGTTCGACGGGCGGCCCGGAGAAGGCGGCGCGCCTGGTCGAGAGCTACGGCTTCGACGCGGCGATCGACTACCGGCGCGGCGGCCTCCCGGCGCAGCTCGCGGAGGCGGCACCGCAGGGCATCGACGTCTACTTCGACAACGTCGGCGGCGACCACCTCCAGGCGGCCATCGGCGCGATGAACCGCTACGGCCGTATCGCCCTCTGCGGGGCGATCTCCCAGTACAACGCGCCCGAGCCCACCCCGGGCCCGGACAACCTCGCCCTGGCCATCGGCAAGCGCCTCACCCTCCGCGGCATGATCATCGGCGATCACTTGGACATGGGCCCGTTGTACGTGCGCCAGGCCGCGGGCTGGCTCCGCAACGGTTCCCTGCGGGCCGACGAAACCGTCGTCGACGGCATCGGCAACGCGGTGGACGCGTTCCAGTCCCTGATGCGGGGCGGCAACATGGGCAAGATGCTGGTGCACTTGACCGGCCGCTGAGCACCGGAGCCCCGGGCCGGGAGGGGCTGGGCGCCGAACGCCGGGAGCCGAACGCCTGAGCCGAACATCGGCGTGCGGCAAACTGGCCCGCATGGCATGCCGTATCACCGAGCTGGTCATCGATGCCGCCGACGCCGAACGCCTCGCGCGGTTCTGGTGCGACGTCCTCGACTACGTCGAACTCGACCGCGAAGCCGACGGGAGCATCGAAATCGGCCCAGCCGACGCCGGCTTCGGCGGCCCCCAACCCACCATCGTCCTCAGCCCGACGGCCGATCCACGCCCGGCCAAACTCCGCCTGCACTTCGACGTCAACGCCACCGACCGCGACCAGGACGCCGAACTCCGACGCCTTCTCGCCCTGGGCGCAACCCCGGTCGACGTCGGCCAAACCGGCAACGAGTCGTGGCACGTCCTCGCCGACCCGGAAGGCAACGAATTCTGCCTCCTCCACCGCCGCGTCCCCCCGGTGTGACCTCCACAGTCCGCCGACCGCCGGCCGACTCCGCCGTGTGAGGCGGGGCTGTGCGAGGCCGGCGCGTCGTCCTCAGCCGAGGCTCAGCAGCCCGGTGGCGGCGACGTGCAGAGTGCGGCCGAGCCGGTCGGCGAAGTCAACCTTGGTGTGGGCGAGTTCGGGGTCCTGCTGGGCCTCGGCGACGGCGGGCGAGGGGTTGGCGAAGGGCCAGAGTCCGGCGGTGCACACGACGGTCAGGGACACCAGCTCGCGGGCGGCGGACGGGGACAGCCCGGTGATACGCAGCCGCAGCAGATCGGCCAGCGCGGCCAAGAGTCGAATGTGGGCGATCTTGAACTCGCGTGCGGACTCGGCCGAAAGGTTCCGTTCCAGTTCGGATCCGAGCGAGCTGAGCAGGTCGCAGAGCAGGGTCCGGCGGGCCAGGGACCGGGCGAGGGCGGCGGTCACCGCCTCGGGCGAGGCCCCGCCGACTGTTTCGGCGGAGGGCAGGTCGGCGGGCAGTTCCTCGATCCACCGTTCCAGGGACCGGTTGAGCAGTTCGAAGAAGACCGCTTCCCGGGTCTCGAAGTACCGTACGACGTTGGTCTTCGAGAGTCCGACCCGTCGGCTGAGCTCCCGCAGGCTGATGTCGCCGACCGGCATCTCCGCGAGGAGTTGTGTCGCGGCATCGAGGATGGCCTCCTTGCGGATCTCCCGCTGCTCGGGGCTGCGCGCGCGCCGGAAGTCCGCCGACCCGTCGTCTGTCATCGTCGCTTCCCCCAGGGGATCTCCTCGCCGCCCGCGGCCGGGTGCCGGCTCCGGCAACCCTACGACCTGCCGGTGCCGCCGTTCGGGACGGCACCGGCAGGTCGCGGACCCGGGCCGGGGTCCGGCCTGGGCGGTCACACGGACTCGCTCACTTCACGCCACTTGGCGTCGGACGCGGCGAGTGTCTCGGCCACGTACCGGCCGACCCGGACGGCGTCCTTGCCGAGCAGCAGGCGCAGCGGCGGTTCCTCGGCCTCGGTGATGTCCAGCAGGATCCGCGCGATGCGCGCGGGGTCGCCGGTCTGGTTCCCGTCGGCTGCGCGCTGGCGGGCGATGGCGGGTTCGACGACCTGCTTGTAGGGCTCGCTGACCGGCGGGGTCGCCATGGACGAGCCGGCCCAGTCGGTGCGCATGGCGCCCGGTTCGGCCACGGTGACCTTGATGCCGAGGTGCGCCACTTCCTTGGCCAGGACCTCGGAGAAGCCCCCGACCGCCCATTTCGCCGTCTGGTAGGCGCCGAGGCCGGGGCCGCCGACGCGGCCCCCGACCGAGGAGATCTGGATGATGTGCCCCGCACCCTGGCCGCGCAGGACGGGCAGGGCGGCCCGGGTGACGTTGACGACGCCGTAGAGGTTGGCGTCGATCTGGTCGCGGAAGGCCTGCTCGGACATGTCCTCGATCGGGGCCATGTCGGCGTAACCGGCGTTGTTGACGACCACGTCCAGGCGGCCGAACGCCTCCACCGCCGAGTGGACCGCCGACCGTGCGGCGGCGGCGTCGGTCACGTCCAGGGTGACCAGGCGGACCTGGTCGCCGTATCGGTCGGCGAGGTCCTTCAGGGGTTCGGTGTGCCGCGCGGTGGCGACCAGGTTGTGGCCGTCCGCCAGGACGGCCTCGGCGATGGCGCGGCCCAGTCCGCGGGAACTTCCGGTGATCAGCCAGGTCTTGGTCATGAGGATGCCTCTGTTCCTGTCGAGCGTGGGATGACGGGGTGACGGGGTGAAGGGTTCACGAGTGGACGAGGGGCCGGCGCCGAGCCGGACCGAGGCGGCGTCCGAGGTCTCGAACAGTTCCTGCACCGTCATTGGCGTTCACCACGGGACCACCTCATTTCACTCGGCCCGGACCGGCCCCTTCCATAAGAGGCCATTGGAACCTTACGCACTCCACCATAAGAGACCACTGGCCTCTTGTCGAGTCGGAGGCGGGTTACGGCGGTCGGCGGGCGGGGAGTCACGCCGTCGGTGATGTGCGGCGGCGGCCCGTGGTGGCACGGATGGCGACGGCGAGGGCGACCAGGGCGATGCCGAACCAGACGACGCTGGTGACGCCCGCGTGGTCGGCGAACAGTCCGCCGACAAGTGCGCCGAGGGCGATGCAGGTGTTGTAGGCCATGGTGTTGAGGGACATGGCCGCTTCGAACGTGTCGGGTGCGGCGGCGAGGGTCGTGTTGATCTGGCTGAGTTGGACGACGCCGAAGGCGATGCCCCACAGGGCCATCGCGGCGATCACGGCGGCGGTGTGGGTCCCGAGGGCGAGCAGCACGGCCAGGGCGGCGACGAGCAGGAGGCCGCCCGCGACGAAGCTGCCGCGCAGGCTCTTGGCGACGGTCCGGCCGCCGATGAAGTTGCCGATGGTGCCGCCGATGCCGAACACGATGAGCGCCGCGGTGACGAAGCCGACGCCTGCCGAGGTGCGGTCCTCGAGGTAGGGGCGGATGAAGGTGTAGGCGCCGAAGTGGCCGAGGACGAACAACACGACCATCACGAGGACGGTGCGCAGCGGCGCGTTCGTGACCGGCAGTCCGAAGACCTCGCGGACCGAGACCGCGTTCGTGGACGGCAGCGACGGGATGGTGCGGGCGACGGCGACGCAGACCAGGGCGCTGAGGCCGGCCCAGATGAGGAAGGTGGTCCGCCAGTTGCCGATCCCTTCGAGCAGGGTGCCCAGGGGTATGCCGACGACGGTGGCGATCGAGATGCCGGACATCACCACCGCGGCGGCCCGGTTGGCGTGGTGTTCGGGGACGATGCGGATGGCCATGCTGACGCCGATGGCCCAGAACACTCCGCTGGCGAACCCCATCAGCAGGCGGGTGCCGAGGATCAGCGGGTAGTTCGGGGCCAGCGAGGTGACGAGGTTCCCGGCGGCCAGTACGGCCAGGAGGGTGGTCAGCAGCCGGCGCCGGTTGACGTGCCGTGTCCAGGCGACGATGAACGGCACGCCGAGACCTGCCGCGACGCCCTGCGCGGTGACCATGAGACCCGCGACGCCGACCGACACGTCGAGGCTCTCGCTGAGCGGGGTGAGCAGGCCGATCGGCATCAGCTCGGTGGTGAGGAAGACGAACAGGCTGGCCGTGATGGCGGCCACGCCGAGCCATCCGCGGGCCGGGGATACCGGCCGCGGTGCGGTGGCTGACGGGTGTTCTTCGTGCTGAAGGGTCATGTCGTCTCTCGGAATTCGGGGACTCGAGATGGGAAAGGGAGACCGGTCGCCCCACCTGCGACCAGTCTGAGTTCCGGCCGATTGATGAGTCCAAGACATGCTTGTCACGTGATCGATCGCGTATCACGATGGATCGCATGGAGCTTCAGCAGATGCGCTACGTCGTCGCCGTCGCCGAGACGAACAGCTTCACGAGGGCGGCGCAGCGCTGCCACGTGGTGCAGTCCGCACTCAGTCACCAGATCGCGCGTCTGGAGAAGGAACTCGGCGCGCGGCTGTTCGAGCGGACCAGCCGCCGGGTGCGGCTGACGGCCGCGGGCGAGGCTTTCCTGTCCGAGGCCCGCCAGTGCCTGAACGCGGCGGAGCGTGCCGCGGCCGGAGTGGCCGCGGCGGTCGGGGAGGTGCGTGGGCGGCTCGGCGTCGGGCTGATCCCGACCGTGACCGCGGTGGATGTCCCGGCGGTGCTCGGGGAGTTCCACCGGCGTCATCCGCACGCCCGGGTCGGCCTCAGTGTGGGGGCGAGCGACGAGCTGGCGGAGCAGGTCAGGCAGGGTGAGATCGACGTCGCGTTCCTCGGTATCCCGGCGACGGCGCGTCCGCGGGGTGTGGCGGCCCGGGAGTTGGCCCGGGAGCGGCTCGTCGCGGTCGTCGCGGCGGGGCATCCGCTCGCCGGGGAGACGTCGGTCGACCTGCGGCGGTTGTCCGGGGAGGTGTTCGTCGACCTCCCGGCGAAGACGGCCGGGCGCGCCCAGTCCGATCTGGCGTTCGCCGCCGCCGGTCTCTTGCGGGACGTGGCCTTCGAGGTGACCAACGCGGACTATCTGACTCGTCTCGTCGCCGCGGGCCTGGGCGTGGCGCTGCTCCCGCCTTCGTACGTGGCCGGGTTGGCGGGGACGGTCGGGTCGGACGGGATGGTCGCGATCCCGGTCACGGACGCGCCGACCCGTGCCGAGTTCGTCGTGTGGGGCAGGGAGACACCGCAGCCGGTCGCCGCGGCGTTCCTCGAGCTGCTGGGCATCGACCCCGCGGATCGGAGCGGCACCGACGGTGCCGCCGGAATCGGAGCCGATGGTGTCGGTGCGGACAGGGCGGCGCCGTAGTCGGCGACGTTGAGGGCGGCACCCGTCCGCAACGGCGGCGATGCTCCATGCGGGCGCACCGCCGGGCGCGGTCCTTGCTCCGGGCGGGAGTGCGGGCGTTGGGTTGAGGCATGGAGTACACGCAGTTGGGGCGCAGTGGGGTTCGGGTCAGCCGGTTGGTGCTCGGGACGATGAATTTCGGGGTGGGGACGTCGCGGGACGAGGCGTTCGGGTTGATGTCGGCGGCAGTGGACGCGGGGATCAACTTCTTCGACACGGCGAACGTGTACGGCGGTACGGACCACAAAGGCGTCACCGAGGAGATCGTCGGCGAGTGGTTCGCGCGGGGCGGGCAGCGCGACAAGGTGGTGCTGGCGACCAAGGTGTACGGGAACATGACGCTCGGCGGCGGGCCTTCGTGGCCGAATCACGACCGGCTGTCGGCGGTGAGCATCCGGCGGGCGGTGGAGGGCAGTCTGGCGCGGCTGCGGACCGACCACATCGACCTGTACCAGTTCCATCACATCGATCGGACGACGCCGTTCGAAGAGGTCTGGCAGGCCGTGGACGTGCTGATCACGCAAGGGAAGGTTCTGTATGCGGGGTCGTCGAACTTTCCCGGGTACAAGATCGCCCAGGCGAATGAACTCGCGGCGCGGACCGGGCGTTTCGGGTTGGTGAGCGAGCAGTGCCTGTACAACTTGGCGGAGCGGCGCGCGGAGATGGAGGTGCTGCCGGCGGCACGGGAGTACGGGGTGGGGGTGATCCCGTGGTCGCCGTTGCGGGGCGGACTGCTGAGCGGGGCGTTGCGGAAGGCGCGCGAGGGGGCCGGGTCGCGGTCGTCGAGTGGGCGGTCGGCGGAGGCGTTGGCCGATCCGGAGGTTCGGACGCGGATCGAGGCGTACGAGGATCTGGTGGCGGCGTTCGGGTGGGATCCGGCGGAGGTGGCGTTGGCGTGGCTGCTGACGCGGCCGGGGGTGACGGCGCCGATTGTGGGGCCGCGGACGGCGGAGCACTTGCCGTCGGCGGTACGGGCGGTGGAGTTGGCGTTGCCGGAGGAACTGCTGGCGGGGCTGGAGGAGTTGTTCCCGGCGGTGGGGCCTTCGCCGGAGGCGTTTGCGTGGTGAGGTGGCTCGGCCCGGATCGGCCTGAGTCTGCGCGTGTCGGCCTGAGTCGGCCCGAATCGGCCCGAATCGGCCCGAGTCGGCTTGGGCCTGCCCGGCGACAGCGACAGCATCAACGGCAACGGCAACGGCAACGGCGCATTTTGCCTGGTCCACGCCGACTCTCGAACACACTTCCGGGGCGCGGGGACTCGGGCGAGGGACGGGGTGTGACTTTTCGCCGCGCCAGTCGTTGGGCGGAACAAAGCGGAGCCACACCGGCCGGGAGCACGTATCCGTCCCCACGTCCGGGCGCGAGACCCGTGGCCGTTCCGAGGTGGCCTCGGTGTCCGGCTCTCCCCCGTGCGGCACGGAGTCTTGATCCCGGCGCCAACCCGTGTTCGCCGACGCGTCGTCCGGAGTGACTACACACGTGGGCATGGACAGACGAGCATTCCTGCGTACCGGAACGTTGGCCGGGGCTGCGGCTGTGCCGCTGGTGGGCAGCGGGGTGGCGTTCGCGTCACCCGGCGCCGGGGGCACGCCCGCGTTGGTGCGGGGCGACCGGCCGATGCTGAGCCACGGCGTGCAGAGCGGCGACGCCACCACGGACTCCGCGGTGGTGTGGGCGCGTGCGGACCGGCCGGGGCGGTTGACCGTCGCGTACGGCACGCGCCCGGACCTGCGCGACGCGCGCCGGGTGCGCGGCCCGTGGGTCACCCCGGACACCGACCTGACCGGCAAGGTGCGGCTGCGCGACCTGAAGCCGGGCCGCCGCGTCTACTACTCGGTCGCGGTCGAGGACGACCGCGGCAATACCGGCGCGGCTGTCACCGGCAGCCTCACGACGGCGCCGCACCCGCACCAGAAGGCCGACGTGAAGTTCGTGTGGACGGGCGACATCGTCGGCCAGGGTTGGGGCATCAACCCGGACCTCGGCGGCATGCGGATCTTCGAGCGGATGCGCGCCCTCGACCCGGACTTCTACCTGTGCAGCGGCGACACCGTGTACTCCGACGGGCCACTCGCCGAATCGGTCACCCTGCCGGACGGCCGCGTGTGGCGGAACCTGACCACGCCGGAGAAGTCGAAGGTCGCCGAGACGCTGGCCGAGTACCGCGGCCAGTTCGCCTACAACCTCCTCGACGCGAACTACCGGGCGCTGGCCGCGCAGGTCCCGCAGATCAACCAGTGGGACGACCACGAGGTCCGCAACAACTGGTACCCGGGCCAGATCCTCGACGACGCCCGCTACACCGAGAAGCGCGTCGACGTCCTCGCCGCCCGCGCCCGCCAGGCGTTCCAGGAGTGGGTGCCGATCGGCGACGACCGGATCTACCGCAAGCTGTCGTACGGCCGCCACCTCGACGTGTTCGTCCTCGACATGCGCACCTACAAGGACCCCAACGACGGCAACCGCTACGCCGACCCGAAGCGCGGCATGCTCGGCGACCGGCAGCGCCGCTGGCTGATCGACGGCCTGAGCCAGAGCCGCGCCACGTGGAAGGTCGTCGCGAACGACCTGCCGCTCGGCCTGGTCGTGCCGGACGGCGCCACCGCCCAGGAAGGCGTCGCGCAAGGCGACAACGGCGCCCCGCTCGGCCGCGAGCTGGAGTTCGCCGAGGTGCTGCGTACCACGCACCGCCGCGGCGTGACCGGGATCGTGTTCGCGACCGCCGACGTCCACTACACGGCGGCGCACCACTACGACCCGGCGCGCGCCGCCGTCGGCGACTTCACCCCGTTCTGGGAGTTCGTGTCGGGCCCGGCGAACGCCGGCGCGTTCGGCCCCAACACGCTCGACGGCACGTTCGGCCCGAAGGCGGAGTTCGTGCACGCCCCGCCGCGCGCGAACGCCTCCCCGATGGAGGGCTTCCAGCACTTCGGCGAGATGCAGGTCGACGGCCACTCGGGCGACCTCACCGTCCGGCTCCGCGACGCCGAATCCTCGGTCCTGTGGAGCAAGACGCTGCAGGCCCCCAAGGGCTGACGGGCACCGGCCCAAGGCCGCGGCTCACGTCCCGGCGACCCGTCCGGCGGCCGAACACGCCGCCGGACGGGACCGCGGAACACGGGACCGACCGGGCCGGAAACGAGCGCACACAACCAGCAGCAAACAAAGCCCCCACCCCACAACCCGCTTGAGCAACCCGCTTGAACAACCCGCTCAAGCGAACCGCTCAAGCGAACCGCTCAAGCAACCCTCTCAAGCCCTCCCCGCCCTTCCTCCCTCTCCCTCCCCCTCTCCCCCGATCAACCGCTCCAACGGCATCTCCCCGCTCAGCGTCTCCCGCACCGTCAGGTACTCCGCAACCGCCCCGTCCGCCCAGTCGGCTTCGCGCAGCGCCGGCATCAGGTCCCGCCGTTCGTGCAGGAGCAGCCCGTCGGCGGCCCCGATCGCTTCGTGGACGTTCTCCACGAACGCGTATCCCCCGGGCCCGATCTCGACCGCCTGGCCGAGGAAGCCCAGCACGTGCGTGTTGATCCGCTCCGCCTCGTCCACGAGGGCCGCCCGCTCCGGGGCGTGGGTGCGGATCGCCGGGTAGAGGACCTGGTCCTTGGCGCGTGCCGTGGCGGCGAGTGTCCGGGCTGCGGTGGGCAGGAGTTCCGCGGCGGAGTCGGTGGTCGACCGCCAGCGCTGGATGAGGTCGCGCAGGGAGTCGTTGTCCTCGATGAGTCGCGCGTAGCCGTCCATCACGGTCCTTCCGGGCGCCCGGGTCGCTGCGGCCGGTCCCGTCGCGGTCCGGCCTGTTCCGGTCCTCCGCTGCCCTTTCCCGGCCCGCTTGATGCGCGCGACTCCGGCGGACGGAGTACCCCCACGGCCCGCACGGCACCCGGGGAACCGGGGAAAGCCACGGCGAAAGCCGGGAACGCCCGTAAAACCAGGCGAAAGAAGACCCGGCAAGCCTCGTAAAGGAAGGCCCGGAGGGCCCTACGAAGGAAAGCCCTACAGAGGAAAGCCCGGCAAAGGAAACCCCGCCGGACCCCGAACCACCGTCACGGATTCCCCTGAATCTGTGCATGCCTCCCGAAGACCGCCATGCACACCTGGTTCGGTCCCACGATCGGCATGTCCGGCAGGGCGGCGAGGAGGGCGACGAGTTGCTCGTCGGCGTTGCGCTGCCTTGCGTAGTCGGCGAGTTCGGACGGTCGGGCCGGGTAGGTGATGCCGGCCAAGGCGATGTGCAGGTCGGTGGGGTTCAGGCCTCGACCGCGAAGTGCGTGCACGGCGCTGTCCATGACGCCTCCCTCGGATGAGCGCGTTCCCTACCGCACCGGTACGCCGCGTGGTTCCGTGCGCTGGCACGGGAGGAGTCGGCCGGGGGTAGCCCGGCTTCGGGGATCAGTCGTGTGGTTCCAGCCTCCGCCTGCCCGCGGGGGCCAGTCAAGGCCCCCGGACACCCGAAACGCCCGTGTGCAAACGCCTCGTGCCTCCGGCACACCCTCCGCCCCACCCCACCCACGCGCTCACCCACACGGTCACCCGAAAGCCCCGTCGAATGCCCGACGGGATGCCCGGCCGAAAGCCCGACCGCGGCCGACCGGACGCCCGCCGGACACCCGCCCCGGTGAACCTTTCACCCGCATGCCCGCCGAGTACCCCGTTTGGGTTGCATGTCGGTTTGGTGACGGAGTGTTCCCGGGCGGGAGGATGCCGTACGCACCGGCTGTGCCGGTCGACCGACATGCCTCCGGACCGCCGTCGCCGGCCGGGATCGGTTCGCGACGCGGTCCCACAGCCAAGGGACTGCCCTATATGAGCGCCCAGACCTCCACGGTCCCCGCGCAGGCGGCGCCTCCCGCGCGTCCGACGCGGGCCGGCCGGAAGGTGGTGTTGTGGCTCACCACCACCGACCACAAGACCATCGGAAGCCTGTATCTCGTCACGTCGTTCGTGTTCTTCCTGTTCGGCGGCGTGCTCGCGTTGCTGATCCGCGCCGAGTTGGCCCGGCCGGGGACGCAGCTCCTGTCGAACGAGGAGTACAACCAGGCGTTCACGATCCACGGCACGATCATGCTGCTGATGTTCGCGACGCCGCTGTTCGCGGGGTTCGCGAACTGGATCATGCCGTTGCAGCTGGGTGCGCCGGACGTGGCGTTCCCGCGGCTGAACGCGTTGGCGTACTGGCTGTATCTGCTGGGGTCGCTGATCGTGGTCGCCGGGTTCCTGACGCCGCAGGGCGCGGCGGACTTCGGCTGGTTCGCGTATTCGCCGCTGACCAGCACGGTCCGGTCGCCGGGGATCGGCGCGGACATGTGGATCATGGGGCTGGCGTTGTCCGGGTTCGGCACGATCCTGGGTTCGGTCAACTTCGTGACGACGATCGTGGCGATGCGGGCGCCGGGGCTGACGATGTTCCGGATGCCGATCTTCTGCTGGAACATCCTGCTGACGGCGATTCTCGTGCTGATGGCGTTCCCGGTGCTGGCCGCGGCGCTGCTGGCGTTGGAGGCGGACCGCAAGTTCGGTGCCCGGATCTTCGATTCGGCGAACGGCGGGCCGATTCTGTGGCAGCACTTGTTCTGGTTCTTCGGGCATCCCGAGGTGTACATCATCGCGTTGCCGTTCTTCGGGATCGTGTCGGAAGTCATTCCGGTCTTCGCCCGTAAGCCGATGTTCGGCTACAAGGGCCTCATCGGCGCGACGATCGCCATTGCGGGCCTGTCGGTGACGGTGTGGGCGCACCACATGTTCGTCACGGGTGCGGTGATGCTGCCGTTCTTCTCGTTCATGACGTTCCTGATCGCCGTGCCGACCGGAGTGAAATTCTTCAACTGGATCGGCACGATGTGGCACGGGTCGCTCTCGTTCGAGACACCGATGCTGTGGACCGTCGGGTTCCTGGTGACGTTCCTGTTCGGCGGTCTGACGGGCGTGATCCTGGCGTCGCCGCCGCTCGACTTCCACGTGTCGGACTCGTACTTCGTCGTCGCGCACTTCCACTACGTCGTCTTCGGCACGGTGGTGTTCGCGATGTTCGCCGGATTCCATTTCTGGTGGCCGAAGTTCACCGGGAAGATGCTTGACGAGCGGCTCGGCAAGATCTGCTTCTGGCAGCTGTTCGTCGGCTTCCACATGACTTTCCTCGTCCAGCACTGGCTGGGTGCCGAGGGCATGCCGCGCCGCTACGCGGACTACCTGGCGTCGGACGGCTTCACGGCGCTGAACATGGTGTCGACGATCGGCTCGTTCCTGCTGGGCCTGTCGATGCTGCCGTTCCTCTACAACGTGTGGAAGACGCACAAGTACGGCAAGAAGGTGACCGTGGACGACCCGTGGGGCTTCGGCCGTTCCCTCGAATGGGCGACGTCCTGCCCGCCGCCGCGGCACAACTTCGCGTCGATGCCGCGGATCATCTCGGAGTCTCCGGCGTTCGACCTGCACCACCCGGACATCGCCGTGCTGGAGAATCCGGCCGGCAAGTCCGAGCGGCCGGCGTCGGGCGAGCGCGAGTAGTGCCCGCCCGCCGGCACCGGTCCCGGTGGGCAGCGGAGCCCGCCGGGACGTGCCGTCCCGACGACGTCGCGGCGGGCCTGTCCCGCCTCGACGGCTACCTGTACTGGCAGGCCCGGCTCGCCGAGGCCCGCCGCGACGCCGAGCACACCGCCGACCTCCTGCCGTGGCTCACGTCGGCGCAGCGCGCGGACCTCGTCGACGCGCTGACCACCGCGCACACCGAGCACGCGCGCGGCATGGTGCGGCACGTCGCCGACCGGATCGCGGAAGTCCGCGGCGAGTACGAGGACCGGTACCGGACTCTGCGGATCCGCGTGGTCGGCTGGTCCGCCGCCGCCTTCGGTGCGGCAGTGGCGGCAGGAGCGGCACTGGCGCTGATGCGCGGGTAGGCCGGGAACGACAGGGACCGGGCGGAGCGGGAGCGGCGGGGCGTGGCCAGGGCTGGTGTAGCCGCCGGACACCGGGTGTATCAGCAGAGCATGCCCCCCACGCCCGCCCCGCCCGACCAGCCCGACCAGCCCGACGACACCGACCACGCCGCCGACACCGACACCGACACCCCTGCCTTCCCCGCCCCCCGCGCCGCGGACGTCTCCACTCTCGACACCGCGCTCGCCCACTGCCGTGCCTGCCCCCGCCTCGTCGCGTGGCGCGAAGAGGCCGGCCGCATCAAGCGCAAGTCCTTCGCCGACTGGGACTACTGGGCGCGTCCAGTCGCCGGTTTCGGCCCTTCCGATGCCGCGCTGCTGCTCGTCGGCTTGGCGCCGGCCGCCCATGGCGGCAACCGCACCGGGCGGATGTTCACCGGGGACCGCTCGGGCGACGTCCTGGTCGCCGCCCTGCACGACCTCGGTTTGGCCAACCAGGCCGAATCCACCGCCGCCGACGACGGGCTGCGGCTGTACGGCGTCCGCTTCACCGCCCCCGTGCACTGCGCCCCGCCGGACAACAAGCCGACGCCCGACGAGCGCGACACCTGCCGCCCGTGGCTCGTCCGGGAGTTGACGCTCCTCCGGCCCACGGTCCGCGCGATCGTCGTTCTCGGCTCCTTCGGCTGGCAGGCACTCTTCCCCGCGTTGACCGCCGCCGGATGGCAAGTCCCGCGCCCACGCCCGAAATTCGGCCATGGCGTACGCGTGGATATCCCCAGCGCCACCCCGGGAGCAACGCCGCTCGCCCTGTTCGGCAGCTATCACGTCAGCCAGCAGAACACCTTCACAGGCCGCCTGACCCCCGCCATGCTCCGCGACGTCCTGGCCGCCGCGGCCCGGGCCGCCGGACTGCGGCCGGCCGCACCAAAGCCCGGTCGGCATTGACATCTTCGCCTGTTTGTCTCACCGTTCCGACATGCAGCCGAGAATGTCTCAGGCACGTTTCGTTCCCTGTTCCGGCGAGTCGTGGCGGGACCCGTATGCGATGTACGCGGCTCTGCGCGACGAGGCTCCGCTGTACCACGTGGCGGACGGCGACTACTGGGTGCTGTCCCGCTACGCCGACGTGTCGCGGGCGTTGCGCGACACCGAACTGTTCTCCTCCCGCAAGGGTTTGACGTTCACGTACGGCGACATGGAAGCGATCGGCCTGGACGAGGCCGCACCGATGGTGATGCTCGACCCGCCGGAGCACACGGACTTCCGCCGCCTGATCACCAAGGGCTTCACGCCGCGCCGGGTGGCGTCGATCGAGCCGGCGGTACGGGAGTTCGTCCGCGACCGCCTGGCGCGGATCGCCGAAGCGGCCGCCGACGGCGGCGAGGTCGACGTCATCGCCGAGCTGTACAAGCCGTTGCCGAGCTTCGTCGTCGGGCATTACCTGGGCGTCGACGAGGTCGACCGCGGGCAGTTCGACGCCTGGACGGAGCAGACCGTCGCCGCCAACGCGTCCGGGCATCCGCTGGGCGCCGAGGAAGCCGTGGCGGGGTTGTTCGCGTATTTCACGGGGCTGATCGAACGGCGCCGCGCGGAGCCCGCCGACGACACGATCTCGGATCTGATCGGCGTCATGGGCGACGACATCACCGCGATGATCCGCATCCTGGGCTTCGCGTTCACGATGGTCGCGGGCGGCAACGACACGACGACCGGACTGCTGGGCGTGGCCAGCGAGTTGTTGACCGCACACTCCGACGCGCGGGTGCATCTCGCCGCGCATCCGGAGGACATTCCGCGTGCGGTGGAGGAGTTCCTGCGGCTGGCTTCCCCGGTGCAGGCGCTCGCGCGTACGGTCACCGAGGACTGGACGGCGCACGGTGCCACCGTTCCGGCGGGCCGCAAGGTCCTGCTGCTGTACGGTTCGGCGAACCGTGACCCGCGCGAGTTCGGCGACACCGCCGACGTGCTCGACATCGCCCGCACCGGGCATCAGCACGCGGCGTTCGGGTTCGGCCCGCACCACTGCCTGGGCGCCGCGGCGGCCCGGCTGCAAGCGCGCGTCGTCCTGGAGGAACTCCTGCTGCATTTTCCGGACTTCCAGGTCGATGCCGAGCGCGGGACGTTCGCGGGCGGCAGTTTCACCCGCCGCCACCAGAGCCTGCCGTTCACCCCGGGCAAGCCCGCTCTCGCTGCCGGGCGCGTATGACCGGCGACTGGCTGGGCGGGAACCGCGGCCAACTGGCCGCCGAACGCATCCTCGACGCCGCCGGCCGCGTGTTCCTCCGGCGCGGCGTCGCGGCCGCGGACATGGCGGACATCGCCGCGGAGGCGGGCTGCTCGCGGGCGACGCTCTACCGCTATTTCGACAACCGTCAGGCGTTGCGGATCGCTTACATGCACCGCGAGGCCCGCCGGGTCGCCACGCAGGTCCTCGCCGAGGTCGCGGACCATCCGACGCCGTCGGCGCAGTTGACCGGCGCGGTGCTCGCGGCGGTCCGGATCGTCCGTGAAACGCCTGTGCTGGCAGCCTGGTTCGTCCCGGAAGGCAGCGGGGCGACCGCGGGCTTGGCGGGTGCGTCGGACGTGATCGCGTCGCTCTGCGGCACGTTCCTGCCCGCCGACGCCGCCGCGGCCGGCAAGGCGCGGTGGCTGGTGCGCGTCGTGGTGTCGCTGCTGTCCATGCCGGGCCGCGACGCGGACGACGAACGTGCGATGGTCGAGGCGTTCGTGACGCCTGTCTTGCTCGATGCTCCTGCGATACCCGTGACCACCGACCCCGAAGTGGAGACTTCCCGCCGATGACCCCGCAGACTCCCGCCGAGATCGTCGACGCGTTCATCGCCGCGGTCGAGGCGAAAGACCTCGGCTTGGCGCTGACCTACGTGACCGACGACATCGAGTACGACAACGTTCCGATGGGCAAGGTGTTCGGCCCGGACGGCGTGCGGTCGATCCTCGGGCCGATGGTGGAGCACGCCACCGAGGTGAAGTGGACGACGCACCGCAGTGCCGCCGAAGGCGACCTGGTGTTCACCGAACGCACCGACCACTTCGCCCTCCCGACCGGCCCGCTGGACATCGCCGTGGCCGGCCTGTTCGAGATCCGCGACGGCAAGATAGCCCTGTGGCGGGACTACTTCGACATGGCGGAGGTCGCCAAGGCGATGGGCGGCTGACCCGCGCGACGACGGCTGCCGGCCGAGGGACGGCGCAGCGTGAGGGTGCCCCGGGTTCCGGGGCACCCTCACGGATGCGGCAGGGACACGTCAGTAATGGGGCGGGGCGGTCAGCCGCCCGCGGGCGCGGTGGTTCCGGGTTGGCCGCCGGAGAAGCTGGCGCCCGCCCAGATGGCCAGGCCGGCGAGGATGGCCAGGAGCAGCACGGAGCCGATGACGACGGCGATCGTGGTCCAGGAGAGGCCGCTGTCCTCGCCGTGTGCGGCGCGGGACTCCTCGGAGATGTGCTCCAGCTCGTCTTCGGAAATGTGTTCGATGTCCCACGTGTGGGCGGTCGGCTCGCCCTTCGTCGGTGTGCCCATGGTGTCGTCCTCTCGCCGAGCGGCGGCGTCGCGGCCGTCGTCGCGATCTGTGCGTTTCTCCAGCACACCCGGGGCCCGCGGGGTCCGCAACCGGACCGGCGGGGCGGGTGGTGGGGTAGTGGTCGCGTACCCGGCGGGCGCGGGGCTATGCACGGGATCGGGGTCTGTCCGTCCCCGTGTCCGTCTCCGTGCCCGCCTCCGTGCCCGCCTCCGTGTCCGGCCGTCTGCGTTCCGTGGCCGCCGGGCGGGCGCCGGGTGCGGCGGCTCGCTCAACTGACCGCCGTGGCGCCCGCGGGCCGGCGCCGGTGCCAGTCGGTTCGTGTCTGAAGGGCGTGGGCGACGGTGAGCAGCCGGTGGTCGGCCCCGGGCGCGGCGGCGAGCTGGATGCCGAGCGGGAGGCCGCGGGCGTCGGGCGGGCCGGGGAGCGACACGGCGGGGAAGCCGGTGGCGTTCCAGACCGAGGTGTAGAACAGCGGGAGCAGGCCGAGGAGTTCGCCGTCGAGTGACGGGGCTCCGGTGCCGACGGTCGGGGTGGCGACGATGTCGTGGTCGGCGAAGAAGTCGGCGAGGCGGGCGCGGCCCCACGCGCGGACGCGTTGGGCGTGCAGGTAGTCGCGGGCGTCGTGGGCGCCGCCCGCGGCCATGAAGAAGCGGGTGATGCTGCCGTAGGCCGGCCAGTGGGCGGCGAGGCCGTCGCGGTGGCTGCCGTACGTTTCGGTGCCTTGCACGATGCGGCAGGCGGCTTCGAGGACGTCGAGGTGCGGGATCGCGCATGCGTGGACGACGGCGCCCGCATCGGTCAGCTCGCGCATCGCGGCCTCGATGGCGTTTCCCGCGGCCGGGTCGGCGCCGGGCCGGTCCAGGCCGCTCAGGTCGACGGCGATGCGGAGCCCGCGCACCGTTGCGGGGGCGCCGGGCGCGGAGGCGGGCAGACCGGCCAGGACCTGGTACAGAGCAAGGCAGTCGGCGGCGTCCGAGGCGATCGGCCCGACGGTGTCGACGGTCGGCGCGCCGGGCAGGACACCGTCGGTGGAGACGGCGCCGTAGGTGGGTTTGAAGCCGGTGACTCCGCACAGGGCGGCCGGGATGCGGATGCTGCCGCCGGTGTCGGTGCCGATCGAGCCGGGGAACAGGCCCGCGGCGACCCCGGCGGCGCTGCCCGAGCTCGACCCGCCGGGCCAGCGGTCGGTGTCCCACGGGTTGCGGGGCAGCGGCAGTCCGGCGTCCGCGTCGGGCACGCCGAACCCGAACTCGGCCAGCGACACCTTTCCGAGGACGATCGCCCCGGCCGCACGCAGCCGGGCGACGGAGGCGGCATCGCGGCCGCCGAGATGTCGGGGCGGTGCGGCGGAGTGGCCGGTGGTGGGGCCCTCGCGGGTGAGGATCAGGTCTTTGACGGTGAGCGGCACGCCGTGCAGGGGGCCGCGGACGGTCCCGGCGGCCCGTTCGGCGTCCGCGGCACGCGCCGCCTTGAGGGCTTGGTCGTCGAACCGGGCGAGGTATACGCCGAGCTTCGGGTCGGCGTCGTCGGCGCGGCGCTGGAGTTCGGTGACGAGTTCGACGCTGGAGACCTGTCCGGCGGTCAGGGCGGCGGCGCAGCCGAGGACGGTGGCGAGGTCGTCGGCGGGGGCGGGGATGGGGATGGGGGTGGCGGCTGCGGCGTCCGACGGGCGCGCGATCTCGTTGCTGCCGCCCGCCGGCCACACCGCGCCTTCGGTGCCGTCTCCGACGTCCGTCGTGCGGCGCAGCCGGTCGGCCTCCGCGCGGCCGGCGGAGACCGCCGCGGCGAGCGCGTCGAGTTCCGCGTCGTGCGGGTGGATGCCGTCGCGGGCGAGGTACTCGCGTACCCAGGCCGCGGAGATGTCGGCGGCTGCGCCGGTGGTGGCGTCGGACGGGGACAAGGCGGCCTCCCGAAGGCTGCGGTCGCGTGCGCGATGCCCCCCGAGATCATCGGCTGATGACGCACGGCACCCTAGGCTGACGGACCGTCAGTTTCAAGCGGGCCCGGGCGGTCGGGGCGTCCGCGGGCGGCCGCAGCCGACTCCCCCGCCCCCGCCCCCGGCCTCGGCCGGCCCGGAGCCGCTGCGCCCGGGGACCGCACCACGCCCCTCCCCTACTCCATCCCCTTCTTCCCCGGCGTCCAGAACGGCTTCGTCACCACCGCCCGCCGCGGCCAGCCGCGTTCTTCCACAAGGTGCCTGCGCACCCGCTGGATCGTGCGTGCTTCCCCCGCGACGTATGCCGTCCCCGGCTCGTCCGGCAGTTCCAACCCCCGCACCGCGTCGAGCAGCGTCGTCGAGTCCGCCGCGGGCGCGTCGCCGCGCAGCGGGCGGGCGAGTTCCTCGGCGCGCGGCAGCGGCAGCCGGTCCTCCTCGCGTGCGGTCTCCACCGCGCCGAACACCGGAACGTCCGCCGGTACCGCGCGCAGCATGGCGCCGAGCGCCACCGACGCGGTGTCCTCCCCCACGAACACGTGGTATGGCGCGTCCGGCCGCATCGTGAGCGACCCCTCCGGCCCGCGGAACCGCACGAGGTCGCCGATCCGGGCCGACCGTGCCCAGCGGGCGCCCGGCCCGTCGCCCGCGTGGTCCATCACGCACAGGTCCAGCACGCGCGTGTCGGTGTCCGGCTCAGCGAACTGCCATACGGAGTACGTCCGCAGCTCGCCGACGCGCCGTCCGAGGAACGAATCCGCGTCCGTTGCGCCGACGAGCACCCGTACCTGCTGCCCGGGTTCGCCGTGCACCGCGCGCAGCCCCGGTCCTTCCACCCGGATCCGCGTCATGCACGCCGAGATCCGTTCCCGTTCCGCGATCCGGCCGGAGACGAACAATCGGTCGAGGACCCGGCCGCGGAGGCCGCGTTCCGTCTTCGGCCGCGGTTCGTCCGCCGGGGTTGCCGTCTGTCCGTCCGTTTGCTGTTCGGTGTGCGCCATGAACGGTGCCCTCCCCGTGCCTCGGCGGCCGGCCGTGCCGGCTCGCCGGTCGGCTCGTCAGTCGTCGTAGTGGCCGCGGTCGCGCCGCCGGTGGTGATGGTGGTGGCCGCGGCGTTTCGTCTCGGCTTTGACCTGCTTGATCTCGTGCCGGGCGTCGTCGAGGATCGCGCGGACCCGGTCGACGACGACGGGGTCGCCGTGTGCGCGGACGATGGTGCTCACCGCGGCTTTGAACAGCCGCAGTGCCGGGCCGACGATCTCGGAGGCGTCCGGGTCGCGCAGCATGCCCCACTCGCCGCGGGCCGCGGCGCGCGCCCAGATCTTGTCGATCTCCCGCGCATGGTCGCGGACTTCGTCGCGTCCGGCGTCGGTGATGTGGAAGACCTTGCGGCCGCCGTCGAGTTCGAGGCGTACCAGGCCTTCGTCCTCGACGAGTTGCAGTGTCGGATAGACCGCCCCTGGGCTCGCCTGGTAGGCGCCCGCGAAGCGGTCTTCCAGGCGGGTCATCAACTCGTACCCGTGACCCGGGCGTTCGTCGATCAGGGCGAGCAAGGCCCAGCGCAGTTCGCCGGGCCCGAAGAAGCGTCCGCCGCCCGGCCCGAGTCCGCCGGACGCGGTGGTGCGTCGTGGATTCACGCTCGAAAGATATGTCGTACGTAACCCCCGCGTCCATATCTCACGTAATATCGAACGGAACCCCGGGCCGACGAAAAGCCTCGGCCGCCCGGGTCAAGGGCGGCCGAGGCCAAGCGAGTTGACGACCGGTCAGGTCGCCGTCGAGCGGATCAGCGCACCGCTTCCAGCGGCTCGTCCGGCACCTGCGCGGCCAAGTGGTCGATCAGCGCGAGCAGGACTTCGCGGCACGACGAGCGCTGCCGGACGTCGCACATCACCGTGGGCACATGCGGATCCAGGTCGAGCGCCGTGCGGATCTCCGCCTCGGTGTGCTCGATGACGCCGTCGAACTGGTTGACGCCGACGACGAACGGGATCCGCCGCCGTTCGAAGAAGTCGATGCTGCCGAAGCTGGCGTCGAGCCGCCGGGTGTCGACCAGTACGACGGCGCCCAGGGCACCGACCGCGAGGTCGTCCCACATCGACCAGAAGCGCTCCTGTCCGGGCGTACCGAACAGATACAGCACGAGGTCTTCGTCGAGCGTGATCCGGCCGAAGTCGAGGGCGACCGTGGTGGTGCCCTTGTCCGCGATGCCGTCCAGGTCGTCGACGCCGACGCCTGCGACGGTCATGACTTCTTCGGTGGACAGCGGCTCCACTTCGCTGATCGCGCCGACCATCGTGGTCTTGCCGACGCCGAAGCCTCCCGCGATCAGGATCTTCACGGCCATCGCCGTCTCCGGGACCGCGGGCCCGGTTCCGTTCCGGGTGTTCCGGGCGTCGTGGTCAGAGCCGACCGAGCCCATCCCTCACCTTCCTCAGCAGCTCCGCGTTCGGGGACTGCGCCATGGATATCGGCGCGCGTGCGGTCATCCGGCCGCCGTCGACCAGATCACCGACCAGGACCTTCACCACACTGACCGGCAGCCGCATCAGCGCGGCGACCTCGGCGACGGCCTGCGGGGCCCGGCACAGCCGCAGGATGTCGAGCTGCTCGGGCTGCAGCCCGCTCGCGTCGCGGTCCTCCGGGAGCGGCTGGACGGTCGTCACCAGCGTGATGAGGGTGAGGTCGTCGCGCGCGGCCCGGGTGCGGCCGCGTGTGAGCGTGTACGGGCGGACCAGCGGGCCCGCGTCGTCGTCCCACACCGCGTCGGACGACGCCCGTCTGCCGGGCCGGTCGCGTCTGTCGCTCATGATCCCTCCGTCTGGGCGCGCGGTGCCGTACCGAGGTATTCGCCGACCTGCTTGACCAGGGTGTTCATTTCGAACGCGACGACGCCCACGTCGGCCTGGGCGTCCGCGAGCACGGCCATGTGCGCGCCGCGGCCCGCCGAGGTGAGGAACAGGTAGGCGTCCTCCATCTCGATGAGCGTCTGCCGCACCGAGCCGCCTCCGAACGAGCGGCCGATGCCGCGCGCCAGGCTGGCCAGCCCGGACGCGGACGCGGCGAGCTGCTCGGCCTGGTCCCGGCCGAGTGTCTCGGAGTGGCTCATGACCAGGCCGTCCTGGGACAGCACGATCGCGTGGCGGCTGCCGGGCACGCGCTTGACGAGGTCCGTCAGCAGCCAGTCGAGACGGGTGTCGGTGGCGATCGTCGGCGGCGTCATGAGCGGTCCCTCGTCGGTGGTTCGGTGGGCAGCTCGGCGTTGCGGGCGCGCTGCGAGGCGCGCTGGAACGCCGAGATCGTGTCGGCGGCTTGCTGCGGCGTGGCCGGAGGCCGGCGCGCCGGGGCGGCGTCGGCGTCCTCCGCGGCACCGTCCTCCGGCGCCCGGCGCAGCGGCGCCGCGAGGCTGGCTTGCCGTACGCGGCGCGGGAGGATGCGGGGCCCGTCGGGGGCTCCCGGGTCGGCTTCGGCGAGTGCGGCGTCGTCCGCGTCCGCGGCATCGGACACCGGGTGCGCGGCGGCGGAACCCGATCCGTTGCCGTTCCCATTCCCGTTGCCGATGCCGCTTCCGTTGCCGATGCCGTTGGATACGGCGCCGTTTCCGGTGGGGCTGCCGTCCGCGGCGTTCACCCGCCGTCGCGACGGCAGCGGCGCACGGCTGTTCGCGCCGGCTCCCGGGCCCGGCCCGGTATCGGCTTCGTGCTCACTCGCGGACACGCGTTCTCCGTCCGTCGTACGTGTGGTCGCGCGGGCCGGTCCACCGTCGGCGGTGTCGCCGGCATCGGCGGGCGCCCCGGGGTCGTCCGCGCGGCCGGACTCGGCGGCACCGTTGCGTGCCGCGGTCGTGGCGGCACCGAGCGGGCCCGTGGAACTCGCGGCGTCCGCGGTGTCCGCGCCGTCCTCGGCAGCTGCGGCCTCCGCCGCGGGGTCGGCGGCCGACTGCGTCAGGGCCGCATCCCGCCCGGAGGCTTCCCGGGCCTCGGTTTCTCCGGCCGCGGTCTCGGCTGTTGCGGCGGCGTCCGTCGCGGCGTCGTCGCGTGCGGCTCCCGTGTCGTCCGCCGCCGTCGCCGCGCGCTCGCGCGACCACAACCGGCGGAGCCGGTCCTTGCCTTGCGGCGAGACCGCACCCGCGGCTTCGGCGCCCCCGCCGCCGTCCTGGCCGGCTTCCGCGTCGTCCGCCTCGGCTCCCCCGCGTCCCGCCGACTGCTTGCGGCCCACGGCGGACGTGATCGGCACAGGCTCCGCGAGCGGTTCTTCCTCGGAGGCCGCGGACGCCTCGGCGGTCTCCGCTTCCTCGGCGCTCGCGGGCGCATCCGCGGCGTCGTCCCCCGCTGCCGTGTCGGACGAGCGGCCGTCTCCGGCCCCCTCCTCGCCCGGCCGCACGATCAGTTCCTCGGGCAGGAACACGATCGCCAGCGTGCCGCCGTACGGCGAGGCGCGCAGCGTCACCCCGATGCCGTGCCGTTCCGCGAGCCGCGCGACGACGAAGAGTCCCAGGCGGACGTCTTCGGCCAGCGCGACCATGTCGAAGGCGCGCGGCTGCTCGAGTTCCGTGTTGAGGGCCGCGTAGTCGTCCTCGGCCATGCCCAGGCCGCGGTCTTCGATCTCGACGACCAGGCCCTTGGCCACCGGCATGCCCCGTACCTCGACGGGTGTGCGCGGCGGCGAGAAGGTGGTGGCGTTCTCGAGGAGTTCCGCGAGCAGGTGGATGACCGCGCCGACCGCGGCGCCCTCGAGGAGCAGCTCGGACGACATGTGGACGTCGATGCGCTCGTAGTCCTCGACCTCGCCGACCGCGCTTCGCACGATGTCGACGACGCGGACGGGCTTGCTCCACCGGCGGCCGGGCTGGTGCCCGCTGAGGATGACGAGGTTTTCCTCGTAGCGGCGCAGCCGGGTCGCGAGGTGGTCGAGGGCGAAGAGGTCGCCGAGGACGTCGGGGTCCTGGTGGCGGGTCTCCATCGCGTCGAGGGCGCGGAGCTGGCGGCCGACGAGGGATTGGGTGCGCAGGGCGACGTTGTGGAAGACCTTCGCGTGGCCTTCGCGTTCGCGGGCGAGGCGGACGGCGCCGTCCATGGCCGCGCGTTGTGCGGTTTCGAAGGCGTGGGCGACCTTGCCGATCTCGTCGCGGCTGTGCGGGAGTGCGGGGAGTTCGGCGGTGGTGTCGACGCGTTCGCCGCGGCTGAGCCGGTCGATGACGCCGGGGAGGCGTTCTTCGGCGAGTTCGGTGGTGGCGTCCTGGAGGTCGCGGAGGCGTTTGCGCAGGGTCCGGGTGACGCCGTAGCAGAGTACGGAGACGATGACGACGACGCCGAGGCCGCTGCCGGTGATGAACCACACGGTGGTTTCGAGGTCGTCGACGCGGGTTTCGGAGGCGTTGACGATGTCGCCGGCGCGGCCGGTGTTGAACTTCGTCACCGGTTCGACGAGCTGCTCCATCGCCCCGCGCCAACCGGCGAGTTCGGCGGGTATGGGGTAGCCGCCGGCGGAGGCCGTGCCGCGCGGGGCGGAGAGCATCGCGTCTTCGACGCGCAGCATGGTCTGCCACGGCTGGGTCTTGGCCAGCTGCTGGTATCCGGCGAGGTGCTCGGGTTCCAGCTCGGGGACGATCTGGTTGTCGTACAGGTCGCGGCGTGCGCCGACGGTCTGCGCGAATTCGATGTACTCGCCGGGGTCGAGGCGTTTGGCGGCGGCGACGTAGGTCAGCAGCGCGTCTTCGCGGGCGATCATCTCGGTGGCGCGGAACATCGCGACGAGGGACAGCGACCGCCACGTGAGGTGGCCGTCGGTGTCGATGTGCGACAGCGTCGTGAACGTTTCGAGCTGGTTTTCGATCGCCAGCCCGTACGGCTTGAGCAGATCGGCCCGTGCCCCGGCGCGCCGGTCGACGAGGTCCCGCGTGTTGGGCAGGGCCTGCCGGTTGGCTTCGATGCGTCCGGCGCGCTCCACGACGTCGGCGCGGGTGTCGCTCAACCCGCTCATCAGGCGCGTGAATTCGGTGAGTGCGCCGTCGGTGCGGGCGCGCTGGGCGGCGAGCGCTTTGCGGACCGTTTCGTCGGGTGCGGCGAGCCAGGAGGCGCTGAGCCGGCGTTCCTCCTGGAGCTGCACCATCACCGTGTACGCGGGCATGCCCGCGCGGTTGGCGATGTCGTTCTGGTCCTTGAGTTCGTTGGTGTCCGACCACAGACGGGTGGCGGTGAATCCCCACAGTCCGACCAGGGCGATGGACGGCACGACGGCGAGGATGACGAGCAGGGTGCGCAGCGAAAGACGGCGGCCGGGCCGGTTCTTCCGCCACGCGCGGACGGGGGGTCTCATCGTCTCCCTTGGGGGATGAGGACGTCCGCCGGCCGCGGTGGTGAGCGGTGGCGGACGTGGAACACGCGATGTGAGCGAAGAGTCTCCGGGAGTGGCGTGGCATTGTCCATATGCTGTCGGCCACGGTGTTTCGGACAACGTTGCGGCAACTGTCCGGGCAGGTGTTCGACCGGTGTTCAGTCAGTGTCCGATGACTCCGTGGCGCCCTGCAGCCGGGCGAGGTCGGAGGCTCGGACCTGGATCACCAGGGCGGCGACGAGGGCGGCGAGAAGGCCCATGCAGGCGGCCGCGACGAACGCGTCGGCGATGCCGGAGGTGAGGACTTTGTCCGCGTACTGCTGCGGGAGTTGGTGGGTTCTCTGGAACTCCGCGCGCTGTGCGGGGGTCGCGGTGGAGAGATATTGCTGGGCTTGGTCCTTGCCGGCGTTGCGGCTGGAGGTGCCGAAGACGGTGACGAGGATGGACAGGCCGAGTGAGCCGCCGACCTGTTGGGAGGCGTTGAGCATGCCGGATGCGGCGCCGGTCTCCCGTTCGGGGACGTTCGACAGCGCCATCAGGGTCAGGGACACGAACTCCATGCCCATGCCGCCCGCGAACACCAGGATCGGGCCGAGGATCCCGCCGACGTAGGTGCTGTCCACGTCGATCTGGGTGAGCCAGAACAGACCGCCCGCGACGAGGATGCCGCCGGTGACCATGAACGGCTTGGGCCCGAACCGGGGCAGCATCTTGGACGTGAACGCGGCCGCCACCGCGATGACCGCACTCACCGGCAGGAACGCCAGCCCGGTGCGCAGCGGGCTGAAGTGCAGCACGTCCTGGGCGAACAGGGTGAGGAAGAAGAACATGCCGAAGATGGCCGCGGCCAGGCACAGCATGATGACGTAGGTGCCGGAGCGGTTGCGGTCGGCGAACATGCGCAGTGGCGTGATGGGCTGCGGGGAGCCGCGTTCGACGAGGACGAAGGTGGCCAGGAGGGCGGCGGCGGCCACGAAGGAGCCGATGGTGAGGGGGTCGCTCCAGCCTTCCTGGGCGGCGCGGATGAACCCGTAGACGAGCAGGCCGACGCCGAAGGTGGCGGTGAGGGCGCCGGCGAGGTCGAAGTGGCCGGGGCGGCGCGGCGACTCGTTGATGACGCGCGGGGTGGCAAGCGCGATTGCGAGGGCGATGGGCACGTTGACGAAGAACACCCACCGCCAGTTCAGCCATTCGACGAGGATGCCGCCGGCGAGCAGGCCGATGGCGCCGCCGCCTGCCGAGACGCCCGCGAAAACCCCGAACGCCCGGTTGCGTTCGGGGCCTTCGTTGAAGGTGGTGGTGATGAGCGCGAGTGCCGTCGGTGAGGCGATCGCGCCGCCCATGCCTTGCAGGGACCGGGCGGCGAGGAGCTGCCATTCCTCTTGGGCGAGTCCGCCGAGGAGGGATGCGAGGGCGAACAGCAGGACGCCGAAGAGGAACATCCGCCGTCGGCCGAGGATGTCGCCGGTGCGGCCGCCGAGGAGGAGCAGGCCGCCGAAGGTGAGGGTGTACGCGTTGACGACCCACGACAGTCCGGTGGTGGAGAAGCCCAGGCCGGTCTGGATGTGCGGCAGGGCGATGTTCACGATCGTGATGTCGAGAACCACCATGAGCTGGCACGAGGCGATGACCAGCAGCGCGAGGTTTTTGCGGCTGGGTCGTTCGGAGGTCTCGGCGGCGTGCGCCGAGGCGGTGTGCGGAGTTGCCATGGTGGTTCCAGGTGCGGTCGTCGCCGACACGCGTTTCATTCGACCCTAACTCCACCCGCAAGGTGTGTCACATGAGCGCGCCGCGGGCGGCGGCGGGTCGCGGAGGGTGACGCGCAACGCGTGTCGACCGGTTCAGGGCCTGCCCCGATGTGCGGACCGGGGGTGCGGCCCGACCATCGGACCTCCGGCCCGACCGCGGGTCCGAGAGGCTCCGAGCCAGAAAGGGCATGCTCCCCATGACACGCACCGATGCCGCGCCTCCGGCGCCCGCCTCGTCCGCCGTCGGCGCCGCGCCGCGTTTCGCGTCGTGGGCGCTGGCGGGGGCGCTCGCGGGGGCGCTGGGGTTCTTCGCCACGATCCTCACCGACGTGCACGTGCCGGGCGACGACGGTGACCGGCGCATGACCGTCGACATGGTCGACGACGTCAGCATCATGAAGGCCCGCCTCGGGTTCCTCGCCGGCTATGCGGTCGTCGGCCTGCTCCTGTACTGCGCGGCCGCGTGGCGCCGGCACGTCGAGCCGCGGGTGCCGGACAGCACCGCCGCGAAGCTCGTCGCCACCGGGTTCACCGCGTCCGCGGGCGCGCTGACGCTCGGCTACGGGTGGAAGGGCGCGATGGCGATCTACGGCGACGGCGGCCCCGAGGACGACAGCTTCGACAAGGAGGGCCGGTTCGTCTACTACGTTCTCAACGACTTCGGCGGCTACATCGGCTGGACGGGCGTCATGTTCGCCGCGATGGCCGTCGCGTGGATGGCGTTCCGGGAACGCTCGGTCGCGCGGTGGATCGGCGTGGTCTCCGTGCTCGGCCTGCTCTTCCCGGTGGGCGGGATCCTGGTCATGTCCGTGCCGGGTCTGCCGGGCACGACCCTCCCGCTGTGGATGATCGTCGCGTTCTCCGGCTTCGCCTTCGGCAAAAGCCCGGCGACCCGGCCGCTGCCGCCCGCCTGACGACATCCCGAAAGCGCGGGCGAATTGCCGCTTACCGACCTCTTACTCGCGCGTATCGGATATCCATACGCTTACGTATGGGTTTGCGGCGACGCGAGTAACCGCCACGTATGCCCTAAAACCGACTTCCACCCCGGCAGAACCGGAACCGGTCGCTCAACTTGCGCACACACGCGATCACACACAATCGTGTTTGCCCAGTAGCCCAAAGCGACGATCTCGCCACGGGCTACCGATGCGCATCGCCGCTTGCCGTTTGGGGGTGGAGCAATGGGGCGAATTTGTCCGAGCACGATTCCGAGTTCGACACCGACGCGGAACTCATACGCAAAAACCTGGAGGTGGTCGCCCCCCGAGCGGGCGATCTGACGTCGCACTTCTACGCACTGCTCTTCCTGCGCGAGCCGGCACTGCGGGACCTGTTCCCGCCCGCGATGGACACCCAACGCGACCGGCTCGTGCAGGCGCTCGTCCGGATCGTCGGCGACCTGGAGAACGCCGGCGAACTGTCCGGCTACCTCGGCCGCCTCGGCCGCGACCACCGCAAATACGACGTCCTCACCGAGCACTACGCCCTCGTCGGCGAGTGCCTCATCGCCGCGCTCGCCCGCTATTCGGGCGACGCGTGGAACCGGGCGACCGCGGACGCGTGGGGGCGCGCGTACACGAACGCCGCCCGGATCATGTCCGGCGCGGCCGAGTTCGACGCGACCGTGAACCCGCCGCACTGGATGGCGGAGATCGTCGCGCACGAACGCCCCGCCGACGACATCGCCGTGGTCACCGTCCGCCCCGAACACCCGTTCCCGTACCGGGCCGGCCAGTACACCACCGTCGAAACGCCGTGGTGGCCGCGCGTCTGGCGGCCGTACTCGATCGCCAACGCACCCGGCGACCACGGCCTGCTGACGTTCCACGTCCGCGCCGTACCGGCCGGCTGGGTCAGCAACGCGCTCGTCCACAAAGCGCACCCCGGCGACCGCATCAAACTCGGGCCCGCCCAAGGCGAAATGGTCCTCGACCACTTCGCCCCGCACCCCGTGCTGTGCGTCGGCGGCGGCACCGGGATCGCGCCGCTCAAGGCGATCATCGAAGAGATCGCCTACGTCGGATCGCAGCGCGTCGTCGACTTCTTCTACGGCGCGAGCACCCACAGCGGCCTGTACGGCCTCGACGAACTCCTCCGCCTGTCGCAGCGCATGTCCTGGTTCAAGGTCCGCCCCGCCGTCGACGACATGACGCTGGCCGGGATCAGCGGCGCCGTCGCCGAAGTCCTCTCGGAGTACGGCCCCCGCTACGACTGCGACGCCTACCTGAGCGGCCCGCCCGAGATGGTCCGGGACAGCGCCCGCGTCCTCAGACGACTCGGCCTGCCGTCCTCGCACATCCACCACGATCCGGTCGCCGCGGGATTCGGCCAACCCGGTTTCGGTCCGCCGGGCGCGGCCGACGCGGACGACCTGACGTTCGCCGGGCACTGACCCCCGCCGCGGCGCAAGGCGCCGCCCCAACTCCGTATCGCCCACGCCCGCGGACCGCCGGATTCCGCGCGGCGCGCTTTCGTCTCCGCACCCAGCACTCCTGCCGAGGACCGCTTTGAGCCACGACACCACTACCGAACTGCCCGCCGGACGCGCCCCCGCACGGCCCGCCGGACGGACCCCCGAGCACACCCCCGCACTGCCGGCCGGACGCGCCGCCGAACAGGCCCCGGCGCTGCCTGCCGGACGCTCCCCCGAGCACACCCCCGAGCGTGCCCCGGACCGGCCCACCGGGCGCCACCGGCAGACCTGCCCGGTGGCGCACACCTCCCTCGACCCGCACCCCGCGTACCCGCCGCGCCCCTCCTACCCGCCGCGGACGCCGCACGCCCCCGCCGTCGACCGCGCCGAAGCCCGGAAGTTCACCGAGGACTTCCACCGCGAGACCGGCGCCGCCGCCGCGCTCGAAGACCGCTGGCAGGAGATCGCCCGGCAGATCGACACCACCGGCACCTACGTCCACACCGGCGCGGAACTCACCTGGGGCGCCCGCGTCGCCTGGCGCAACTCGGCGCGCTGCATCGGCCGCCTGTACTGGAACAGCCTCGTCGTCCGCGACCGGCGCGAGGTCCACGGCACCGACGACATCGCCGCCGAGTGCTTCCAGCACCTGCGCGCGACCTGGCGCGGCGGCCGCATCCGCCCGACCATCACCGTGTTCGCTCCGGACGCCCCCGGCCGCCGCGGCCCCCGCATCTGGAACGAGCAGCTCATCCGCTACGCCGGGTACGTCCACCCGGACGGCACCCTCGCCGGCGACGGCCGCAACACCGGCATCACCACCTACGCGACGGAACTCGGCTGGCACGGCCGCGGCGGCCGCTTCGACGTCCTGCCGCTCATCGTGGACAGCCCCCACGAGGGCGTGCGCTGGTATCCGCTGCCGTCCGACGCGGTCCGCGAAGTCGCCATCGGGCACCCGGAGATCCCGGAAGTCGCCGACCTCGGACTGCGCTGGCACGCCGTCCCGGCCATCTCCAACATGCGCCTGGAGATCGGCGGGATCTCCTACGGCGCCGCACCGTTCAACGGCTGGTACCTGGAGACCGAGATCGGCGCCCGGAACCTCGTCGACGCCGACCGGTACAACGTCCTGCCGCTCCTCGCCCACCTGATGGGCCTCGACATGTCCAGCGAACGCACCCTGTGGCGGGACCGCGCGCTGGTCGAACTCAACCGCGCCGTCCTGCACTCCTTCGACGCGGCCGGGGCGACGATCACCGACCACCACGTCGAATCCGAGCGGTTCCTGCGCCACCTGCGGCGCGAGGAGGACGCCGGCCGGGTCTGCCCGGCGGACTGGAGCTGGATCGTGCCGCCGGTCTCCGGCGGCCTGACGCCCGTCTACCACCGCTACTACGACGAAGCCGACCTGCGGCCCGCGTTCGTGCTGGACGAGGACGGCGCCCGGCGCGCCCGGGGCGAGACACCGGGCGTGCCGCGGCTTCCGTGATGCGGTGCGGTGCGGGGGCGCCGTCGGGCGGCGCCCCCGCGGGTGGTGCCGGTAGAGCGGGTACTCGGGGGGTCAGCGGCCGCGGAGCATCTTGCGCGGCCGCTCGCTGAGCGCCTCGGCGCGGACCTGCGCGGTGAGGGCGAGGTCGGCCTTGTCGGCGGCCTCTCCGGCGTCGAGGACGGCGTCCCACAGCGCGTCCCCGCCACGGCGCGGCGGCGAATCGGGCAGCGAGTTGTAGGTGTCGTGGTACGAGCGCCAGGCCATGAGCGCCATCAGCCACTTGGTGAGGGCCTGGAAGGCGGCATCGGTGGCCTTGCGGAGTTCGAGCGAGCCGTACAGGTTGGCCTGCGCCGCGAGGCGCGCGCCGTCTTCGGAGTCCGGATTGGCGAGGCGGGCCAGGCGGAGTTCGCCGGTGCTGGTCGCTTCGCGGCGTTCGCCGCGCAGCCGGGCCATGGAGATGAGGATGTCCTCGTATGCGGCGGCGCGCTTGTCCCACGTGCGCAAGGTGCGCTCGCGCCGCCAACTGAAGCCCTGCGCCACCCACACCCCCATGAGGGTGGCCACCGAACCTATTCCTGCTCCGGATAGTGCTGCTATTCCTGGGGTCAGCATCATGGGCGGTGATTGTTGCAGGAACGATCACCTGTTCGACAAGCGCATCCGCCCCGGGGTGGTCATACGCCTACGCCGGGTAGCTGATTTGCCGATTTCCGCAGGCCAGGCATGATTCTTCCGGAAATGTCCCAATGTGGCGTTTCGCACCCTTACCCACTTTGGTTTGTTTTCTACCCCTCGGGCATGCCAACGTCGTTCTCGGCCGCACAAGCGGCACCTGCGGGCGGCACGCCGAATCCTGCCTCCGCCCGACAGTGGCAGTCGATCAGCGACTGAAGGCAGGAGCGGGGACACCAAGGCAAAGCCGTGCGCGCCGCCGGAGAGCGGGCGCGTTCGTGGGGTGAAGCCGCGCGAATTCACGCGTGGCCGGGCGATCCCTCCGTCCGAATCCGACAGGCTCCGCCTCGCAGGCGTCGCAGAGGTCTTATATGCGTTTCGGCACTCTCAACTCCGGTACCACCACCAAGCGTTCGGGCGACAACGGCGGAAAGCGCTTCCGCAAGTCCCGGATTGCGGCCGTGGCCGGTCTCGGCGTGGCGATCCCGCTTGCGGGCTTCGCCGGAACGGCGAGCGCTGCCGGGTCGTCTTCGTCGACCTGGGACGGCGTCGCCGCCTGTGAGAGCAGCGGCAACTGGAGCGCCAACACCGGCAACGGCTTCTACGGCGGCCTCCAGTTCACCCAGAGCACGTGGAACGCCTTCGGCGGCGGGCAGTACGCCCCCAGCGCCGACCAGGCCAGCAAGGACCAGCAGATAGCCGTCGCCGAGCGCGTGCGCGCGGGCCAGGGCCCGGGCGCCTGGCCGGTCTGCTCCGTCAAGGCCGGTCTCGGTGCGGGCGGCAACGCCAACGCCACCGCCTCGGGCGGCTCTTCCTCGACGTCCTCCACGCAGTCCACCCCGAAGCAGTCGGCGAAGTCGCAGGACTCGTCGTCCTCGAAGCTGTCCGAGAACTCCAAGCCCACGAAGCCGACCCAGTCGGACGCGGGCTCCGCCAAGCAGTCGCAGGGCGGCACGAAGCTCGCCGGCAGCACCCCCAAGGCCGCCACGTCCGCTCCCAAGAGCGGCGGCTACACCGTGAAGGCCGGCGACACCCTGTCGTCGATCGCGGCCAAGAACGGCGTCGGCGACTGGCACAAGCTGTACGACGCCAACAAGTCGACCATCGGCGGCAACCCGCACGCCATCCTGCCCGGCCAGACGCTGAACCTCTCGGCCTGAGCCACCGGCACCATGTGTGTGGCCCCCATCCGCTCGTCGGATGGGGGCCACACGCATTTCCGTCAGTGCCCGGCGGCTTCTTCCGCGTCCAGCGCCTCGTCGAGGGCCCGCGCCGCCATGATCAGCGCCAGGTGCGTGAACGCCTGAGGGAAGTTCCCGAGTTGCTCGCCGCTCGCGCCGATCTCCTCGGCGAACAGCCCCACATGGTTGGCGTAGGTGAGCATCTTGTCGAACGCGTACCGCGCTTGATCGACACGCCCCGCCTTCGCGAGCGCGGCCACGTACAGGAAGCTGCACAGCGAGAAGGTCCCTTCCGCTCCCCTGAGGCCGTCCGGGGAAGCGGCGGGGTTGTAGCGGTACACAAGGCTGTCCGACACCAGCTCGGTGTCCATCGCGTCGAGGGTGGACAGCCACCGCGGGTCGTGCGCGGAGATGAAGCCCACCACCGGCATCAGCAGCAGGGACGCGTCCAGGACGTTCGTGCCGTATTGCTGCACGAACGCGCCGCGCTCGTCGCTCCAACCCTGCTCCATGACCTGCCGGAAGATCGCATCGCGCGCCCCGACCCACCCGACGATGTTCGCGGGCCGCGCGAACTCGCGGGCGAGCCGGATGCCGCGGTCGAACGCGGTCCAGCACATGATGCGGCTGTACGTGAAGTTCTGCCGCCCGCCGCGTGTCTCCCAGATGCCCTCGTCGGGCCGGTCCCACGACTCCGCGAGCCAGTCGAGGAGGCTCGACAGCGCTTGCCAGCCGTCGTAGCCGGCCACGTCGGCCAGCACCGGCGCCTGGAACAGCGCGAACACGGCTTCGCCGTAGATGTCGAGCTGCAGCTGGTCCGCGGCGCCATTGCCGGCGCGGACCGGCGGGGAGTCCTGATAGCCGGAGAAGCCCTCGACGACCTCTTCGCCCAGCTCCGGATCACCGTCGACGCGGTACATGATCTGCAGCGGCTCGCCGGTGACCGTACGCCGCTCGCGCACGCGCGCGCCGACCCAACGGCCGAACGCCACCACCTCGTCGGTGAAGCCGAGGTCGCCGAGCGCGGCCATGGTGAGCGACGCGTCGCGGATCCACGTATAGCGGTAGTCCCAGTTGCGCTCGCCGCCCACCTCCTCGGGCAGGCCCATCGTCGCGGCGGCGATCGGCGCCCCGGTGGGCGCATAGGTGAGCAGCTTGAGGGTGATGGCGGACCGGTTGACCATCTGGTGCCAGCGGCCGCGGTAGTGGGAACTGCGCACCCACCCGTTCCAGAAATGCCGGGTCTCGGAGAGCGCATCGCGGACGTCGCCGCGGTCCAGCGGGGCGGGCGCCGGGTCTCCGGAAGTGTCGGCGGTGAGGACGATGGCGCTCACCTGTCCCGCATGCAGTTCGACGTGGGCGCGGAGGTCGTCGCCGTCCGCGGCCAGGTCGATGTCCCCGAGCGTCTGGACGTACAGGTCGATGCCCTCGGCGGCGAAGTGCGCGAGCGGGCCGTCGGCCTGGAGCTGGTGCCGCTTGCGGCCGAAGTCGAACCGCGGGCTGCATTCGATGGCGAAGGTGAACGACCCGCGGACGACGCGCAGCACACGCATGATCCGGTGCCGGTCGTCGGCCTTGGCCGGGTCGTCGGGCAGCGGCATGAAGTCGGCGACTTCCCCGATGCCGTCCGGGGTCAGAAAGCGCGTCACCAGGACAGCCGAATCGGACAGATAGAGCTGCCGCACGGTCGTCTCGTGGTGGGTCGACGTGACGGCGAATCTGCCGCCGTTGTCGGCGTCGAGGAGCGCGGCGAAAACACTGCCGGAGTCGAACCGCGGCGCGCAGAACCAGTCGATGACGCCCTCGTCGGAGACGAGGGCGCAGGTCTGCAGGTCGCCGACGATTCCATGGTTGGCAATGGGCGGATAACGACGCATTTGCTCACGTTAAGCGAGCCCTCCGAAACCGGCATCCTCACCTCTATATCTGTCCCAATTCCGCGGTGTGGCGGTCGTCGCCGATCGGATGCGGTCTTCCGTTGCCCGGGCACGGCAGGCGGCGCAGCATGGAACACATGGACGCGCGTACCGCCATCGGCCTCGGCGCCGCCAGCGGTCCGGCCCGCATCGCGGGTCCGGGCGAGGCAATCGGCCCCGACGAAGCGGCTCTGGCCGGCCGCAACCACGGGCTTCCGCTGGAAGCGCTCCGCTACGACATCACTCCGCCGGGACTGCATTACGTCCTGACGCACTACGACATCCCTCCCGGCGACTCGCACGCATGGCGGCTGACCGTCGGCGGTCTGGTCGAGGAGCCGCTGAGCCTCGACGTGGCGGCCTTGCGGTCGTTCCCGACGGTCACCCACCGGGTGACGATGGAATGCGCGGGCAACGGCCGGGGGCTGCTCGATCCGCGGCCGGTCAGCCAGCCGTGGCTGGACGGGGGTGTGGGCACGGCCGACTGGACGGGTGTGCCGCTGCACATCCTGCTGGCCGTCGCGGGTGTCCGCCCGGGTGCCGCCGAGGTGGTGTTCACCGGCGCGGACCACGGCGTCGAGCGCGGCGTGGAGCAGGATTACCAGCGCAGCCTGCCGATGGCGGCGGCGATGGCGGGCGATCCGGAGGTGCTGGTCGCCTATGCGATGAACGGAAGCCCGCTCCCGCCGCAGCACGGCTATCCGCTGCGGCTGATCGTGCCCGGCTGGTACGGCATGGCGAGTGTGAAGTGGCTGCGCGCCATCGAGGTGTCCGCGGTGCCGTTCGAGGGCTACCACCAGGCGTCGTCGTATGTGTTCCGCCGCTCCGAGGACGACCCCGGCACTCCGCTGACGCGGATCCGGCCGCGGGCGCTCATGGTCCCGCCCGGGTTCCCGGACTTCATGTCGCGGACGCGCGTGGTGCGGTCGGGGCCGGTGTTCCTGACGGGACGCGCCTGGTCGGGGCATGCGCCGGTGGCGAGTGTGGAGATCAGTTCGGACGACGGCCGCACCTGGCACGAGGCCGATCTGGACGCGCCGGGGCGGCACCACTGGGCGTGGCGCTCGTGGCGCACCGTGTGGACGGCCGCACCGGGCCTGCACACGCTGGGCGTGCGGGCGACGGACACGCACGGAAACACGCAGCCGCTGCGGCCGGAGTGGAACACCGGCGGATACGGCAACAACGCGGTCCAGCGCGTGCCGGTCGTGTGCCTGGACGAGTGACCGGTGCCGCGGGACGGCGGCGGGCGGGGCGGATGTGCCCGATTCGGCCTCCCGGCCGGGTGGCTGACGGGCGCGGGTGGCGAACCGGGTGACGCCCCTCGCGACGGGAAGCCGCCGAATGTTTTTAGGATGGGGCGAGACTGCGGATGAAGGGGCCCGACCATCAGCACACGCATACCCAGCGCGACCTTGCACACGGTTGCCGCCACACCGGCGGACCTCGTGCGCGGGTGGCCTCGGCACATCCCGTTGCACGAATTCCTGCTGGTGGGGTTCGCTCCCGACGTACCGGACATCGAGAAGGACCTTCTGCCGTCCGTCCGGGAACTCGGAGCACGAACGGCAGTGGTCGCGGACGCCGGACACGCACTTGCGGAGTATCCGGCGGCGCGGCCGGCAGGACGCGATTTCCTGCACAGCGCGGCTTATTACGCGGGCGGTTTCCGCGTAAGGGCCGCGCTTTTTTTGGGCCCGGACACGATCCGGCTCGCGGTCGGCCCCGGTGACCCGGGCGCGACCGGCGACGGCCTGTGGACGGTCGTGCACTGCGAAGGCGGCGCGTCACACGCGGTCGTCGCGGACTTCGCCGACTGGCTCGACGCGCTGCCCGGCCGCGTGCGGCTCGCGCCGTGGGTCGCGGAGCACCTCGCCGAGCTGGCGCTCACGCTGACCGAGCGGCACATCGAGGCGCCCGAGACCACCGGGCCCGAGGCGCGGCTGCTGCACACCCTGGACGACACCCTCATCGGGCACCTGCCGTCCGGTCCCGTCGACGAACTTCGGGTGCGGACCGGGGCGTTCGACGCCGATGCGGTCGGCGCGATCGTCGGGCGGCTGGCTCCGCGGCAGGTGGCCGTGGTGGCCAGGCCCGGTGCGGCGTCGTTCGATGCCGGCGCTCTGGCCGGGGTATTCGGGGCCGCACCGGCCCGGATCGCGGTCGACGAGCAGGCCGGGGCGGACACGGTGGTGACGTGGCGGACCGGTACGCGCTGGTCGACGCTGACCGGACTGCCGGGGCTGGCTCCGCTCGGCCCGCAGGCCGGTGCCGCGGGGTGCGTGCTCGGCGTGCTGTCCGAGGGCGACACCGCGGTCGTCGACCTGCCCGCGGCTCCCGCGGCGGCCGCCGCGCCGGTCGCGCCCGGTGTCGTGGTGCTGGGCGCGCGGGCGGAAGGCGAGACGCTGCGCGTCGCCGTCGCCGGCGCGTTGGACGGACACGTCACGGTCGCCGCGTCGCCGGACGGCTCCGCGGGCACCTGGCGGGTCGTCGGCGCGATCCCGTCCGGGCAGACCGACCACGAGTTCCGCTGGGACGGCGGCCCGGGCACGCTGCTGCGCGCCACGTGCGCGCGGCCGGACGGGACGATCGACGAGTCGGACGTCGTCTACGTGTACGGGGCCGAGGGTTCGGGCGGGGCCGCGGTGGCTGCCGCTCCGGCACCGGTTTCCGCTCCGGTTGCCGCACCGGTGGCCGCGCCCGCTCCGGTGGCGGCTGCCGAACCTGTGGTGGCGCCCGCGGCGGCCGCTCCCCCGGCTGCGGTCCCGGCCGCCGCGGCACCGTCGTCCGCCGCGGACGTTGCGGGATCCGGGTCGTCCGGGTTCGGCTCCGGATACGCGTACGAGGACGACGAGCCCGAACGCGAAATACCGGACGTCGACGAGAAGTTCGTGTCGGCCGCGGAAGAGTTCCTGGACGCCGGGTGGGGTGTCGGGTACGAGGACGGCCTGTGGGAGATCAGCGGGTCGTTCACCAACCCGGTGCCGATCGCCGCGCGGGTCGCGGACCGGCTCGGCCAGGCGGACGACGCGACGGTGCTGGTGCGCGCGCAGGGCAAGGGCAAGTGGGTGTTCGTCGCGTGGCGGGCGCCGCATCTGGTACTGCTGATCCAGGACCAGCAGATCTGGCGGACGTACACGTTCACGCCGCCGGGGTCGCCGGGGGCCGGGTTCGCCTCGGGTGACCTGGCGAGCCTGCCGAGTGTGAAGAGTCCGCGGCCGAAGGGTCCGCCGGCGGCGCTGACGGCGCTGCTGGCGGACGGCGGGATCGACTATCCGGAGCTGATCGGGCGGCTGTTCGGCTGACGTGGTGCCGCCGCGTCGGGGCCGTGAGGGTACGGCTGTGCGGCGCGGCGGCCAAGTCCGCCGTCCACAGGCCGGAGTTGTCCACAGGGGTCCGGATCCTGGGGTTGCGGCCGGGATAAGGTGTTTCGGCCGGGTCGCACCGACCCCGACCGCCGATCCGGCGACGTACGACCGAGGAGTGACGGACATGGCCCTGTGGGACCGTTTCAAGCAGTCGGCGCAGACGATGCAGTCGCAGCTGACGGCGAAGAAGAACGACCTGAAGAGCGGCGCGTTCCGCGACGCGAGCATGGCGATGTGCGCGCTCGTCGCAGCGGCCGACGGGTCGGTCGACCAGGCGGAGACGGCGAAGGTCGCGCAGCTGATCTCGGCGAACGACGTCCTGCAGAACTTCGACCGCGCGGACCTGGAGCGCCGGTTCTACGCCTACGCGAACCAGCTGTCGGCCGACTACCAGGTCGGCAAGGTCCAGGTCATGCAGGACGTCGCCAAGGCCAAGAAGAAGCCCGACGAGGCGCGTGCCGTCATCCAGATCGGCATCGTCATCGGCGGCGCCGACGGCAACTTCGACCCGCAGGAGCGCGCCGTCGTCCGCGAGGCCTGCTTCGCGCTCGGCATCGACCCGGCCGAGTTCGACGTCTGAACCGACCGCTGCGACGACATCCGGTGCGGTAATTCGACTTGTCGGCTGCGGCGTTCGGCCGTCCACGCGGCCGTTCGCCGCGCGCTTCGCGCGTTTCGTCCTCGGGGCGGGCGGTCGTACGCGACATACCGGTCGAATGCCGTCGGGCCGGGCGGGGACTCCGGCGGAGTCCGAGCGCCCGTGCCATCGTGGTGCACCGACCGGCCCTGAAGGGGTCCGGCGGACGAGGGGGGTGGAACACCATGGTGTGGCTGATCGTGGCCCTGGCGCTGTTCGCCGGGGCGGCTCTGTATACGCGCGGGGTGATGCGCGCCGGAAAGGCCCGCGGGCACGGCTCGCCCGAACCGGGCTCGCTGGACTTGTACCAGCTCGCTTTCCTGGCCGGCGGCCCGGCGCGCACCGCCGACGTGGCCCTGCTGGGCGCGTGGGCGCGCGGTGCGGTGACCATCGGCGCCGACGGCCGGATCTCCCCGGCCGGGCAGGACCCGTCCGGTGACGGCTTCGCGCAGGCGGTGCAGTCCGCGCTGCCGTCCGGCACGGTGGCCGGCGCCCGCACGGCGATTGCCGAGCATCCCGCGGTCCGGGCGGTGCACGACCGGCTGTTCGGGCTCGGTCTGCTCAACCCGGCCTCGCGCCCGGCCCGGCTGCGCGGCGCGCGCGTCGTGCTGGCGCTCGCCCCGCTGGTCGCCGCCGCGGGTCTGTTCGTCAAGCCGCTGGCCGGTTCGCCGACGCACCACACGGGGCTGTGGGTGGCGAACCTCGCGGTGGTGCTGATCGGCGCCACGGGCTGCGCGGTGCTCGCGTACTGGCTGTTCTCCCGGTTCGACAAGCTCCGCGAACCGCTCAACGACCGCTCGCTGTTCTACCTGTGGAACCAGGTCCGCGACCCCGGGCAGCTCGGGCACATCGCCCAAGCCGCGCCGGGTGGCGCGCAGTTCGGCGACACCGCACTGTTCGGCACCGAACGGATCCCGGATCCGACGCTGCGCGGCGTCTTCCAGCAGGCGTCGGCGGTGACGGCGGGCCGGATCGTCAGCGACGGCTGGACCGAGGCGCAGTGGATCCAGTCGGCGAACTCCCGCGGACAGCTCGGTGCCCCGTCGTTCGCGGACGCGCAGCAGGCCGCGTCCCAGGCGGCCGCCCAGGCTCAGGCCGTCCCGCCGCAGGCACCGCCGTCCGCCTACCCGGGCGGCGCGGACGGTCACGGCTATCCGGCGCAGCCCACGCCCGGCGGCCAGTACTACGGCGGCGGCGCCGCAGCGCAGCCGCAACCGTACCGGCCCCCGTGGGAGCAGTATCCCGACCAGCAGTAGACCGCAGCCGCGCCCGGGGGGCGCGGCTGCGGCGTTTTGGGGGGGATGAACCGCCCGGCGGCACTCAGGTGCGGGCGGTGGCGGCGGCCACGAAGAACGGGACGGCGACGAGGAAGCGGCCGGTCTCGGCGCGTCGGCGCTGCTCGGCGAGCCACCCGTCCGCCTGCTCGCGGCTGATGGCACCGCTCGCGCGGGCGGGTTCGGCGCGGCCCTCGACCAGCGGCAGCATCGCGGCGTCGGTGAAGACGCCGGTGTGCGCCTCGACGGTGACCTCGGCGAAGCCGCCGGCCAGGAGCAGGCTGCGGTACTGGCGGCCGGCGCGGGGCGCGCCCAGCAATTGCGGATCCCGGGGCCGGGTGAGTCGCCCGCACCCCGTGCCGCCTCCCCCGCGCCCCCGGGTTAGCCTGCCCCATGGACGATCTTGCTGCGAACGGCCTCGTCGTCGGCTTCGACCTCGACATGACGTTGATCGACGGGCGGCCCGGCATCGGGGCCGCGTGGCGGGTGCTGAGCGCCGAGACGGGCGTCCCGATCGACGTCGACCTGGTGGTGTCGCGGCTCGGGCCGCCGCTGGAGGACGAGCTGGCCGTGTGGTTCCCGGCCGCCGACGTCGAGCGGCTCGCGAAGCGCTACCGGCGCGACATCTACCCCGCGGAGGCGATCGCCGGGACGACGGCGATGCCGGGCGCGCACGACGCCCTCGCGGCGGTGCGCCGCCTCGGCGGGCGGACGCTCGTGGTGACCGCCAAGTCGCAGGCCAACGCCGAGCTGCACATGCGCGACCTCGGCCTGGACGTCGACGTCGTGGTCGGCGGCCTGTGGAGCGACGGCAAGGCGACGGCCTTGCGCGAGCACGGCGCGTCCGTCTATGTCGGCGACCACACCGGCGACATCCGCGGCGCCCGGGCCGCCGACGCCGTCGCGGTCGCCGTGGCCACCGGCCCGATCCCGTTCGCCGACCTGCGGGCCGCCGGCGCCGACGCCGTCCTCCACGACCTGACCGAATTCCCGGCCTGGCTGACGTCCTACGTCGCGGCCTGACCTCGCGCCGGTCACCGGCGTCCCATCTGCCGCAGCTCCCCCCAGCCCGCACAACGACCGCGGCCGTCCCAGGGCCCGCGAAGGCCCCGGGACGGCCATGGCCGTCACCACCCCGGTGAACTCAGTGCAGCGTCCCGCCGGTGGCCGGTGTCCGGCCTGCCTTCATGACGACTGCGAGGATCACGCAGACCAGACCGGCCGCGGCCATCGCCCAGAATCCGAGCGTCCAGCCTTCGTCCGTGTAGACCTGCGGAATGTCGATCGTCGTCGGAGCACCGCCGGTCGCCGAGGGGGCGACGACCTGGTACGGGTGCGCCGAGATGATCGCGGTGAGGATCGCCGTGCCGACCGCGCTGCCGAAGGACTGGGTCAGGCCGAGCATGCTCGCGCCGATGCCCTGCTGCTCCTGCGGGACGGCTTCCACGACGAGGTTGTTCGCGGCGCCGTAGTACATGCCGAAGGCGATGCCGTAGATGATGCTGACGATCATCATCTGCTGCCACGTCGAGTGCCACAGCGCGTAGAAGACCATCGTGGCCGTCATGATCGACAGCGCGATGATGTACGGGATACGCAGCCCGACGCGCTTGCCCCACGCGCCGGTCGCGGGACCGGAGAACATGCCCGGGATGGCCTGCCACGCGGTGATGTGGACGGCGAGCGCCATGAGGCTGAAGCCCATCGCGTATCCGAGGTCGCCGTGGAAGGTCAGCGCCTGCTTCAGCACGTCGACCGGGGTGCCGGACGCCTGCGCGAATCCGGCGACGGTCCCGTTGTCGACCTCGGCCTTGTCGATCTGCGCCATGTACGCGACGGCGTACGCCTGCACGCCGATGATCATGTTGGAGAACAGGCCGATCGCCAGGACGATCGACACCCGGGGGCTGCGCAGCAGCTTCGGGTCCATGATCGGTTCGGGGGCGCGGAGTTCCCACATGTAGAACGCCGCCAGCAGGACTATGCCGCCGAGCAGGTACACGAACGCGCTCGGCTTGCCCCAGCCCCACTGCTGCCCGTTGGACAGGTAGACGAGGGCGAGGGCGGCGCCCGCGCCGACCAGGACCGAGCCGAGCCAGTCGAGGTTCTGCTTGACCTTGAGCTTGGTCTCGGGGACGACGAGCCAGAAGACCGGCATCAGGACCAGCATGTAGATCGCGAGGAACCAGAAGATCGACCGCCAGCTCCAGTGGTCGGTCAGCCAGCCGGTGAGGAACGGCGCGGCCAGCGCGGAGATCCCGAAGCCGGTGGCGATGACGCCGATCGACAGGGGGACGTACCGGCGCGGCATCAGGTCGCGGATCAGGCCGGCGGATATCGCCGCCATCGCGAAGGCGACGGCCTGCAGGCCGCGGCCGACGAGGAACATCGCCCACGAGTGGGTGGTCGCGCACAGCAGCGAGCCGGCGAGGAACGCCACGCTGCTCGCGAACAGGACGAGCTTCTTGCCCAGGAGGTCGGCGAGTTTGCCGAGGATCGGCGTCGTCGCGCCGCCGACCAGGCCCAGGATGATGATCATCCAGCTGACGTTGTCGCCGGCGGACGGGAAGTCCTGGCCGACTTTCTGCACGGCGGTCGAGACCATCGTGTACTGCAGCGGGACGACCTCGGAGAACAGGACGATCACCGCGAGGATCGAGAAGATGCGCAGCTTGGACGCGCCTTCCAATCGGCCCGTGACGTTCTCGTCGCGGGGTTCCTCGGGCGGTGCGGGGGATTCGTCCAGCGTCTCGGTCATGCGCTTCCTCCCCAATACGGAGTGCCCAGTGCGGACAGGTGGTAGGGCCGTGGGGACGGCATGGCCCAGGGCCGGAACCAATTCCTCCGGTTCCGGATCGGGGGGAATGTGTAACAGGCCACATCAACGATGTGAAGAGCGGAATCCGTGCAGGCGGCACGTGTCGTGGACGCGGGAGTGCGGGAAAGGGCCTGCACAAACGAATCCCCTGCGGTTGCCGCGAAACCCAGCCTTGGCCAGGGCTTTACCTTCGGCTCACCGGGTGGGGGTATGCGTGAAGCGTCCGGACGTGACGTCGTCGACGAACGTGCTCATGGCTTTGCCGGTGAGTTCGCGCGGCTGGTAGCCGTCGAAGTACGTCAGCGGCACGTGCACGGTGATCAAAAGCGCGAACGCGGCCGCGGCATAAGGGAACGGCCGTGCGGGGCTCGGGCGTTCGCCGAGCCAGAACCAGGTGACGACGCAGAAGTTCGCGATGAGCAGGAATGCCCAGCGTTCCATGTCCCAGCCGGCGAAGGCCAGGGCGGCCGGGGCGAGTGCCGCGGCGAGCGACAGGAGGGCGAGCGGCCGTCCGCCCAGGCGCGTGCCGCGGGCGAAGCACAGCACGGCGGTGCCGAGGACGACGGTGAGCGGGAGCAGGAAGACCAGCACTTCCCACGGCGAGAAGAGCTGCCAACTGTCGGTCTGCGTGCGGCCGAACAGGTCGAGCGCGTCGGTCCGCACCGGGAAGTGGTCGGCCGCGAGTGTGCCGCCGAGGCTGCCGGTGGCGCCCGCGGAGGACGCCGGGACGAGCAGCACGACGAGCCCGGCGACGGTCGCCGGGAAGACCGCGGTGAGGGCGCGCCGGGGCGGGAGCGTACGGGCGGCGGCGAGCAAAAACAACGGCAGCACGGTCAGTACGGTGATCTCGTGCACGGTCGTCGCGGCCGCGACGACGAGTCCGGCGGCGTGGACGCGCCCGCGGGCAAGGAGCCACAGCGCGCCGAACAGCAGCAGGTAAAGCACCTGGTCGAAGTAGCCGACCTCGTGGAACAGGTAGCCGCCGGTCGGCAGCAGGAGGAACGCCATGACCAGGTAGCGCCGCGCGGGATGCCGCGTGGTCGCCGCCGCGTACACCAGCACCGCGACGAGTCCCGCGAGGACCGCGAACGACACGGCGGCGAACAGCAGGTACGGGTAGCCGGTTCGGGACGCGATCGGATGCAGCAGGCTGCCGATCAGGAACCGGCGGTGGAACCCGTCCTGCAGGGACACCGCTTGGAGGGTCGCCGTCCAGCCGCTGGGCATGCGCAGGCCGGTGTACGCGGCGACCGCCGCGCATCCGAGCAGGGCCGCGACGGTACGCCGCCGGGTGCCGCGCAGGGCCGACCGTGCGGGCTCCGGCGGGTGGTGGGCCGGTCCGGGCCGTCCGGCGGATGTTCCGGTGGCGGTTTCGTGCTGCGGTGCGGTCCGTAGCCGGGGAAGCGCCAGGGACATCGGGGTACCTCACCTCACGTTGCATCGCTTGGGTCGTGGGAGACAGCGAACGCCCGGCGCATGAGAAGCGCCTGAGAGCCGCGGGCCGCGTCGGACCGGGGCCGCCGCCGGGTGCGGCATGGGCCGACGGGCGGTCGCACCAAGGAGACGGGTCTGGGCCCGCCGGAGGTCGCATGAGGCACACGATGACGCTAGGTGACCGGCTGTCAGGATGCGGTAAGAAACGCCGGGGGCGGGTTGCCGGTTCTTTCCCCCGTTCGGCCGAGTCCTGCCGCTCTGGCGTGCTGCGAAGCGGTTCAATCGGGGGGTTGGTTTCCGGCAGACGTGCGGACGGATGGGAGCCCCGGGGATGACTGCGGACCGGCACGGCCTGGCGTTGACCGCTACCGGCGAGGAGGCCGCCGCTCGTCTCGAACAAGCGGTCGACTCGCTGCTGTTCTTCCGGCCGGCGGTGGCCCCGGCGGTGCGGGACGCGCTCGCCGCGGCGCCCGGGTCGCCGATCGCGCACGCCTTCTCCGCCTATCTGAGTGTGATGGCGACGGAGGAACGCGACGCCGCCGACGCACGCGACCGGTTCGCCCGCTTCCGCGCGGACTTCGACCGGGCGGCCGCCGAGCCGCGCGAGCGGGTGCACGTCGACGCGGCGAGCGCGTGGCTCGACGGGGACATCCACCGGGCCGGGCGGCTGCTCGGCGACCTGGTGGTCGCCCATCCGCGGGACACGCTCGCGGTGTTCGTCGGGCACCAGGTCGATTTCCTGACCGGGGACGCGGTCCGGCTGCGGGACCGGGTCGGCGGCGTCATGTCCGCGTGGGACCCGGCGGATCCGCATTTCGGGCCGCTGCTGGGCATGTATGCGTTCGGGCTGGAGGAGGCCGGGCACTACGACCGGTCGATGGAAGTCGGCGTGTCCGCGGTCGAACGCAATGCCGAGGATGTTTGGGCCGTGCACGCGGTCGTGCACACGTACGAAATGCAGGGCCGCTTCGGCGAGGGCACCGCATTCCTCGACGCCCGCACCGACGCCTGGTCGGCGGGCAACTTCCTGTCGGTGCACAACTGGTGGCACTACGCGCTGTTCGCCCTCGAGGCCGGGGACACCGACCGGGCCTTGGCCATCTACGACGCGTCCGTCCACACCGCCGAGTCCGAGGGCTTGGCGATGGAACTCCTCGACGCCTCGGCGCTGTTGTGGCGTCTTCTGCTCGCTCGCGACGAGCAGCCCGACAGATGGGGCGCGCTCGCCGACGCGTGGGCGGCGCGCCACGACGGGCCGTTCTACGCGTTCAACGACGTGCACGCGATCATGGCCTACCTCGGCGCGGGCCGCTTCGTCGAGGCCGAACAGCTCGTACGCGACCGGGTGTTGTGGCTGGCGACACCGCATCCCGGCGTCGCGAACCACGCGATGACGGAAGAGATCGGCGTCCCGGTCGGCCACGCGCTGATCGCTTTCGCCAAAGGCCGGTACGACCAGACGGTCGACCTCCTCATGCCGATCCGCTCGCGCCTGAACACCTTCGGCGGCAGTCACGCCCAGCGCGACGCGGTCCAGAAGACGCTTGTCGAGGCGGCGCTGCGGGCAGGGCGCGACGACTTGGCCCGCACGCTGGTGAGCGAGCGGCTGGGCGTGCGCCCGGACAGCCCGTACAACTGGTTCACGCGCGCCCGCCTGGCGGACCGGATGGGCCGGGCCGCGGAGGCGGCCGCGGCGCGCGGCCGGGCGGAGGAACTGATCGCGGCGTCCCGGCACTGACGCGGCGCCCGGACACCGGGGCCGGCACCGGTCGCCGGCACCCGCACCGGCACCCGCACGGCGTGTGGCAGACCACGCACCCCCGCCACATAGCTTGATAATGTCAAGGATTTCTGCGATGGTCCGATCATGAACCAACCCGCCGCAAATCCCGTCGCCTTCGTCACCGGCGCCAGCCGCGGTATCGGCCGCTGCGGCGCTCTCGCGCTGGCCCGCGCCGGCTACGACGTCGTCCTGACCGCCCGCACCCTGCACGAGGGCGAAGGCCGCACCGGCCCGACCACGTCGTCGGGCGAGCAGGCCACCGTCGCGGTGCCGGGCAGTCTGGAGACGACCGCGCGCGAGGTGGAGGCCCTCGGCCGCCGCGCGCTGCCGCTGCGGATGGACCTGATGTCCCGCGAGTCGATCGAGGCCGCGTGCGATGCGGCCCTGGACGCGTGGGGCCGGATCGATGTGCTGTTCAACAACGCGATCTACCAGGGCCCCGGCGCCATGGACCGGTTTCTGGACGTGCCGCTCGAGGCCGCGCAGAACATGCTGACGGGCAACTACCTGCACCAGATCGTGCTGCTGCAGCGCCTGATCCCGCACCTTCTGGAGCAAGAGCGGTCGTACGTCATCAACATGACGTCGGGATCCGCGTCGATGAACCCGCCCGGTCCGGCCGGTGCGGGCGGCTGGGGTGTCGCGTATGCGGCGTCGAAGGCCGCGTTCGCCCGGGTCGCGGGCGTGCTGCACGCCGAATACTTCGGGCAGGGGCTGCGCGCCTACAACGTCGACCCGGGGCACATCGTCACGGAGGCGCAGAAGGCCCGCGGCTCGGCCAAGCACCTGGAGGCGCACTTCCGCAGCGCCCCGGCGGAGGTTCCGGGCGCGGTCATCGGTTGGCTGGCGTCGTCGCCCGACGCGGACCAGTACTGCGGGGAGATCGTCCGCGCCCAGAAGGTGTGCAAGGACTTGGGCCTGGTCGAGGGCTGGCCGCCGCCGCGCGCCTGACGCGGCGCGGCCCGGCCCGGGAAGGGCCCGACAAGCCCGGCGACCACCGGAACACCGGCCGGGGCGGCATCCACGCGCGCCGCCCCGGCCGGCTCGGAATTCCCCACGCCCGCGAAAACGGCCTCGGCGCTATTCGAACGGCAGCTCGTCCTCTTCCACGTGCATCGCGGCTTCCTCGGCGGTCGCCGCGCCCGCGTCGATGCCGACGTCGTCGGCCACCGCGTCGCCGGAGCCCTCCTCGGCGGTGTCCAGGGTGAGGCGGCCGGTGCGCGGGCCGGGGCCGTGCGGCCAGCGATCGTCTATCACCGGGTCGTCGTCGGTCTCGCCGGCGCCGCCGGGGCCGGTGTCGGGTTCTTCCTCGGCGAGGAGCATGTCGAGGGATTCGCCTTGGGCGGCTTCTTCGGCCGTGGTGCCGTACTTTTCCGCGGCGGTGTAGCGGTCGGGCGGAATGACGCCCGGGTCGAGCGGGTCTTTGGCAAGGTCGTCGGAGACCAGCGATTCGGACGCGTCCAGGGTGGGATCCTCGTAGGGCTCGTCGTTCGACATCGCGGGCTTTCCTTCCGTTGCCATGTCCGCCAAGGTAGGCGGATCCCTTCCGGTACGCATGCGAGCGGACCCGAACGGGTGCGGGCACGGATACCGGAAGGACACCTCGTGGGCGTGTGGGGCCGTGGCAATTTCGATGGTGACACCGCGGCGGACCATCTGGGGGAAGTGATGCAGCGCCTTCTCGACGAGGTCGAGGCGGCGATGGCAGGCGATCCGGTGGAATTGGAGCCGGACGAGTACTGGGGCGCCGCGGTGCCGTGCAACCTCGAACTGCTCACGATGATCGCCCGCCAAGACCACGTCGGCACGGTTCTGCCTTCCCCCGAGGTCGCCGCGGCCTGGAAGGAGACCTACCTGCGGGTGTGGGACGCGACGATCGACGACCTGGGCCCGAAAGACGGCTTCAAGGAAGGCCGCCGCGCAGTGCTCGTCGCGACGTTCGACGAATTCGCGGAAGAGGCCGCGAAACATGCGAATCCCGACAGTTGACCGCGGTCCGCCCAGGGTTTGCGGCGTTCGCGGCGCCGTCCGCGGACAATTTGCCCGGCAGTCACGCGGACGCCCGATAATCCTCGGCCATGAGTACCGAGAGCGCCGCCGACCGCGCCGACGAGTTGCGGGTGACCCCGCTCGAATTGTTCTTCGACCTGGTCTTCGTCTTCACGGTCACCCAGTTGACCGACAGCTTGGCCCACCATCTGACACCCGGCGGAATGACGCGGGTGGTCGTCATGCTGGCGATCATCTGGTGGATGTACGACGCATTCATATGGCTGGCGAACGCCATGCCGCCCAAGACGCATTCGCGGCGCGGACTGCATCTGCTGGGCATGGGGGCGTTCCTGGTGATCGCCTTGACCGTGCCGCACGCGTTCGAAGGCGACGGGTGGGCGTTCGGCTGGGCCTACCTGGTGGTCGTGCTCCTGCACACGGGCATGTTCGCGGCCACCGGCGTACCGGCGGGTTCGGTCGCCCGGATGGGCGCGTTCAACCTGGCGGGCGCGGGGCTGATCCTGGTCGGCGGCTACCTGTCGGCGTCGGCGCAGCTGGCGCTGTGGGTGGCGGCGTTCGCGTGGACGTTCGCCAATCCCTATCTGGTGAACCTGCCGACGTTCCGCATCGAGCCGCGGCATTTCGTGGAGCGGCACGGGCTGGTGGTGATCGTCGCGTTCGGCGAGTCGGTGATCGCGATCGGCGTCGGGGCGGGCAACGCGCACTTGTCGTTCCCGCTGCTGTCCGCGGCGCTGCTGTGCCTGGTGGTGTGCTTCGGGCTGTGGTGGGCGTACTTCGGCCACGACGACGACGAAGCCGCCGCGGACTTCATGACGGGGCTGGACGACGCGCGGCGCAATCACCTGGGCGTACGGATCTACAACTTCGGCCACTATCTGCTGCTGCTCGGCGTGCTGTTGGCAGCCACGGGCGCCAAGTCGGCGGTGGCACACCCGACGGACGCGCTCGGCACCGCACAGGCCGTCGCCTTGGCGGGCGGCGTCGCCCTGTTCCTGGCGGCGAATCTGGCGATCCGGCGCACGGTGGGCCGGCAGCCGCTGCTGCCGCGCACGTGCGGCGTCCTGCTGGTGCTGCTCGCGATCCCGCTGGGCACCGAGGGCGCGGCGCAGGCCGAGCTGTTGGCGCTGGTGCTGGTCCTCGCCGGGGTGTTCGGCTATGAGGAGTACACGGCGGGAACGCTGCGCGATCGGCTGTCGGTCGGGGCCGCCGTGTCGCCGGTCATCGTCCCTCCGGTCGTCGATTCCGCAGTCGCCGAGTCCCGGGAGACGGAGCCCCGGGAGATGGGGCCCCGGGTGACCGAGCCCCGGGGTGCGGATTCCCGGGTGGCGGAGTCAGGTGTCGCGGAGTCCCGGGTCGGCGGCGTTCCGGAGCCGGAGTAGCGCGGTCGCGAACGCCGGGACGTCCTCGCCGAGCGCCCCGAAGAAGTCCGCGTCGCACGCCTCGACCGCGACGATCGCGCGGTTGGCGAGCGCCCGGCCGTCGGGCGTGGCGGCGAGGGCCCGGGCCCGGCGGTCGTGCGGATGCGGTTCGCGGACGACCAGGCCGCGGGTCTCCAGGACGCGCAGGACCTGCGACGTCATCATCGGGTCGGTCGCCGCGTGGTCGGCGAGATTCCGCTGCGTGACGGGCCCGTCGGCCTGCAGCCAGGTCAGCGACGCGAGGAGCACGAACTGCACGTGGGTGAGGTCGTACGGCTTGAGCGCGGCCCGCTGCGCCGCCTGCCAGCGGTTCGTGACCTGCCAGAGCAGCAATCCGGCGCTCCGATCGGCGTCGGCGAAGCCGGTGGCGAGGCGAGGGGTTCGCCCCTTCTCCTCGCGGCCGTGGCCCTGGTCGTGGCCCTGGTCGTGGCCCTGGTCGTGGCCCTGGTCGTGGCCCTGGTCGTGGTCCTGGTCCGTCACGGGGGTTAATCTGCGCGCTTAGCACCGCGGAGTCAAGTGCGTGGTCTGGCCGTCGCGATCACGGTTCGGCGTCGGAGGCGGTGCCGGTCGGCGGTGGGCCGGCGGGTGCGGCCCTCCGGGTGCGCCATTCGTGGACGACGGCGACGTCGCCGGTTTCGGTCAGTCCGGTGACGCGGATCAGCTGGGTGCGTTCCACGCGGAGATGGCGGAGCGGGTCGCGGATGATGCGGAGCCGGGGTTCGCCGGTGCCTTCTTCCAGGTTGGCGGCGACCACGAGGGAGAAGCGGTCGCCATCGACGAGGGCGCGTTCGTACTCGGCGAGGGTGAGGGCGACTTCGCGGGGTTCGGGGCCGCCGTGCGCTTTGATCTCGTAGAAGTGCCCGGCGGTGTCGACGGCGTCGGCGCCGAGTCCGGGCTGCGTGCGGTGGTCGTGGAGTTCGAGGCCGTAGCGGCGCAGGACGATGCGGAGCAACTGCCAGGCGACGGTCTCGCGGTCCTGCGCCGTGTAGGCGGGGGCACTGGTGCGTCGGCGGGGCGGGAGGAGGCCTCCGGGGTGCGGGTGTGGGAGGGATGGGGGTTCCGCCGGGGGCCTTTCCTGGCCGTGCGGGGACGCTTCCGCTGTCGGCGGGTGCGCGTTGGCGTGGCTGCCGGGCCGCGGGGCGATGGTGGTCGGGTCCGGGAGCGTGCGGACGTCGATGAGCCTGCGAGGTGGGGACGGAGTGGGGCTCAGGCTTCGGTCGGGTCCGGTTGCGGTGTCGACGGCTCTGTCGGGCCGACCGTCGGCGCCGGATTCGGCGGCGTTCCCCGGCTCGGCCTCGGGCATCCGCGCACCCGCGTTCTCCCGGGCCCGGACGAGCCGGTCGAGCCGGCGGGCCGCGGCCGCGTCGCGTTGCCGGGCCGAGGCGAGGCGGGTCGCGGGTGCGGTCTGGTTCTCCCAGACGTCGCGCCAGGCGTGTCCGATGCGGGTCCGGTCGCGGTCGAAGCAGGCGGCAATGGCTTGTCCCGCGCCGCGGGCGGTGGAGAGGGACGCGGCCGAAGCCACGTACAGGACGCCGGACGCGGGGTCGACGTGCGCCTCGACGGCGGCGACCACCCCCGGCGGCCCCGGTTCGATGCCGAGGCCGGGTGCGACGCGGACGGTGAGCGATTCGAGCCACGCCCAGTCCCGGCAGGCGGAGGCGGCACCGGGCGCGTCGCGGACCAGCAGATCGTGCAGCCGGACGACGGCGGCCCGATAGGCGGCCGTCAGCCGCGCATCGCCGCGGGCCCGCCGGACGCCGTGCACGGGCGCCCCGAGCACGTCCACGCGGGTGACGCCCAACGGTTCCAGCAGCGCGGCGAATTGGTCCAGATCGCCACCCGGTTGCCAGACCCTTGCGGTGTCGGCGAGTTGCTCGGCGACGTACCGGTTGTCGACGGCGTAGACGGGGCGCTGCGTCGTCCAGCCGTCACCGGTGTAGAGCGGTAATTTGCCTAGCGCATCCGCGAATTCATCGGCGGCTTTGGACTCCGCAACAAGGGCGGCCAGGTGCCGCAGCGCTTCCAGGGTGACGCCGAGTCGCAGTTCCGGACCGTGCGTCCGGCATCGGGCGACGTCGCCGAGGACCTCGGCCAGTTCGGCGGCGTCGGGGGCACGGATGCCGAGTACATCCCACAGCGGTCGCAGGTTGGGTTCGGGGAAGACGAACGTGCGGTAGCCGCCGAGGATCGACGGGCCTTGGCGTACCGCACCCGTGGCACGCCAGCCCGCATCGGTGAGCACCAGGGCGTCCCCGCTCGGGAACCCGGCGCGCACCGCCCGGGCGGCCTCCGCCCCACCGCCGGCCAGCAGCGCGGCGAGCGCCCGGTACACGGCCACGGCGTCACCGGTGACGGCATCGGATACCGGGGTGTTGTCCGGTGTACGACCGCGGAGTTCGCGCAGCCGGTCGACGAGTGTCGGTACATCGGGGTCGCCGGTGAGGCCCAGTGCGGGCGCGAGTTCGCCGCGTACGTCGCGGTGGTCGAAGGTGTTGACGACGTCGGGGTGCAGGTAGCCGGGATCGTCGGCGCCGTAGAGGACCCGCGACGCGGCTGTGGGGAGGTGACCGGCGTCGGGCCGGGTCAGGCCGCCGTCGGCGCGAGGCAGCCAGGCGATCTCCCGGAGCCGCCAGATCCACAGCGGCGGGACCCGGCCTTTGCGCTGCCAGCCGTAGTAGCCGTAGGCCGCGTCGACGCCGGGCAGCCCGCCCGCGGCGCCGCGGCGGCCGCCCCCGGCACGCCCGGCGGCGAGGGCCAGGGCATGCACGAGCTTGGCGGCGCGGGCACGTTGGCGTTCCGGGTCGGGCTCGGCGGCGATCGCCGCCGCGACGGCGACGGCGTCCGGGCTGTCCCGGTCGTCGAGCGTGTGGTCGGCCCCCACGCGGCCGAGTGCCCGGGTACGGGCTTGGGGTGTGTCGGGGGCATCGGCGGGGAGACCCGGCCCCGGATACCGATCCGTGGCATACGTTTTGCCGTCGCCGCCAGGGCGCACCAGGCGGGGCGCGTCGGCCACGCCGAGCGCGCGGAGGAACGCGCCACGGCTCAGCCCGTCGGCGCTGGGCGGGAGGACCGCGGCATAGTCGGGGTGGAGCCAGTGCAGTCCGGGGGTGTCGGCGGCCGCGGCGGCGAACCCGTCGGCGCCCGCCGGATCCAGCTCCTCGGGCAGGTACAGCGCGCCCGGAGGTATCGGCTGCCCCGTATGGCCGCGGAACCGCAGGGCTCGGCCGACCCGGGAGCCGACGTGACGCCGTCCGGCCTCGCCGATGACCGCGAACATGCTTTGCATATGCGCGAGTTGTTGGTCATCGGCGCCGAATACACGACCGGCGTCGCCGACACACGCCACGCGCTCGACCACCGCGGTGACGTCGTCCCCGTCGAGCACACAATCGCGATCGACCAGCCAATCGACGACGGTACGCGAGGCGGCCGACTCGTCCGCGAACGCGGGGTCGAGCACGAGCGCCATCCCCAGCCGCCCCGCGGGCCCCCGGTCGCCCGCCGCGCCCCGCACGAAGACGTGGCGGGAGCCCGGCACCGGTGGCGCGTGACGCCGCCCGTCTGCGGCCCTTACCCACGGCAGGCGGAGCAGGGGTTCCTCAAGCCCCGCGTGGAGCGCGGCGGCAGCCAGGCGGATCGCGGAGGGGGTATCGAGGCCGTCTCCTCCGGCATCCCCGTCGGTCTCCTCCACCAGCAGCGAGAGGGCGTCCACCACCGTCACTTCGTCCGGGAGCGGCACCACCCCCGCGGCCCGCCAATCGGCCAGGACACGCCGCCACCGACCGCCCCGATCACGCGAAGCCCGCGGAAAGAGCGCTTCCCCGCCACCCTGCCGGGCGACCGGCCGATCACCCAAGACACCCTCCAACCGCCTTTCCTCCACCGCCAGTTCCTTCAGCCCACGGCGCGTCCCGTCAGGGCAGGCGAGGCGCAGCCGGTCGGCGACCTCGCCGCGCGCCCGCGCGACGAGCGCGGCGCGGAGGCGTTCGGCCAGGAGTGTGCTGTGGGGTGCGGTTGCACCGGTCGTCCTGTCCCCAGGCGTTGCGGTGCTCGGCTGTGGGGGCGATGGGCGGTCGCGCGGCACCAGATGCCACGCCGTCGGAGCGTCGCCGCCCAGCACGCCCGGGATCACCGCGGCCCACAGATCGGCGACCCGTTCCACCATCGCCGAGTTCCATGCGCTGTCCACGAAGTCCCGCCGACTGACCAGCGGATCGAACTGGGTGTGGACGCGTACCGGCACATCCAAGGCCGCCATCGGCAGCCCCGCATGGACGACGCCGGCCGCGCCCGCCCCCATGGGCAAGGCGATCGCGACGGGGACCCGCGCCCCCACCGCCTTGTGTCGCCGCAATGCGCCGTCCGGGCAAGGAAGTTCCGCGTTGAACACCCGCCATGCGGCCTTCGCCCCTTCCGCCCGGCGCATCCGCACCGCGGCATCGATTCCCCCGACCCGCATCCGGACGCGCGACTCCCCCGCCGACCAGCGCAACCCCAACCTGCGGAGCAGCCGACCGCCTACGTCGACCCGCACCTCCCGAAGGTTCCGCAGGAACAACAACGCCCCGTCGTCCCACCCGGCGAACCAGGCAGCGACTTCGCTCTCGCAGATTTCGCTTTCCGCCAGGGGAATTCGGAAAACGGTCCCGCCATCGTCGCCAAAGGCGTCGGCCACCGTCATCCCGATGCCGTCGAACCGCACGTGGTAGTGCCCGCAATGCAGTTCCCACACCCGCGACAGCGCCCGCAAGGTGGCCAGTCCGATCCCGAACCGCCCGGTACTGTCCGGATCCCCGCACTTCCCGCTCAGCCCCGGCAACGCGAGCAGCAGAAGGTCGCCTAGCCGCACCGGACGCCCGTCGTGCGTCACGACCAGTTCGCGCGCCCGAACGTCGAACCGAATCCCCCGCGCACCTGCGTCGTCGGCGTTCTGCACCAACTCGGAGAACACCTGCAGCCGGTCGGCCGACAGACTGTCCGCCGTCTCCTGGGTACGTTCCACCGCGACCCGCATCGCCGCGGGCCCGCCCCGCAGTCCCGCGTCCAACAACCGGACCGCCTCGGCCGCCTCCCCCGCATCCCGCGGCTCCGCCTCGACCTCCGCCCCGGGATCCCCCAGCAACACCTCCACCGCGGCCCTGATATCCGTCACAAGGCCCCATGCTCCCGCCGCGGAGAGTCAAGAAGCGGCGGGGTTAGGCCACGCGAGTGAGGCCGCCTTCGTCGGGCGGCCACGACCTGGAAAGCAGATCAGCTTCCGTCGCCGACGAGACCCGCCCCGTCCTCGCACTCGGCCTCGCGAGCACGCTGGAATCCGCGGTCTTCAACAGGTTGTTGGGCACGCCCGCGGGGGCGAGCGCCAAGTGCACCGCCCCCACGTCGAGTCGGGGTCGCACCGACTCGGTTCGCTACGCCTTCCTCACCCGGTCACCCGCTTCGCGATCTCCGCCTTCACGGTCTCGTGCAGGCTTTCCGACGTGAAGCCGAGGCTGCGCAGGATCTGCGCGGCCGGCGAGTCCTCGACGCGGACCAGCCCCAGCAGCAGGTGTTCCGTACCGACCCAGTCGTGGCCGAGGTCGGCCGACGCCCGGCGCGCCTGCTCGATGGCGTCCTTGCTCTCCGGCCGGAACGCGATGTGCCCGCGCAGCGCCTTCTCTCCGGTCGGCGGCATCACGTCCCGCACCGCGTCGCGGACACTCTGCTCCGACCCGGCTTTCGCCACCAGCACTTCGTACGCCGGCCCCCGCGTCTCGCCGAGCACACCGAGCAGCATGTGCTCGGTGCCGATGAACGCGTGCTTGTACGTCCGCGCGGCCTCCTGCGCCAGCACGATGCTGTGCCGGCCCAGGTCGGTGAACCCCGCGAACGGGTTCGGCGCATGGCGCTGCTGCGCGGCTTGCTTGGAGACGCCGATGGCATCGCCGATCTCGGTCCACGACGCGCCGTTCCGCTTGGCCTTGCTGACGTAGTGGTCGATGAGCTGGTCACCGAGATCGGCCAACGTCTGCGCCCGCAGCCGCGCCTCGCCGATACGCGAAAGCTCGTCGGCATCCGGCAGTTCCTCGTCGAGATGGGCAATCAGATCCGCAAGGTTGATGTCGAGTGGACTCATGCGTCAATCGTAAGTTGACGCCGACTGACGGGTGAACTTGCACGATCCGACCATCGCGTCGCTGTCACGGCGGCTAATTTGCCGATGCCGCCGCGGGACGGCCGTGGTCATGGCTCTCAGTGCGGGTGACGGCAATCATGGAGAGATGACGTCGGAGAAGCCGCAGAAACGGAGGCCGCCGGTGACCGCCGTTGCCGAGACGGGCATGCCCGTCGAAACGTTCGAGCAAATGGCCGAGCTTGCCGCCGAGTGGGCGCACCTCGAGTTCATCGGCGGCAAGTTGGGGGAGAAGGCGTTGCCCGACGGCGAGCACGAGGAAATCGTGCGTTGGCTCATGCAGTTCTTCGCCTTGGAAGGCCGCGATCGCTGGCTTTACCCCGAGCGCGGTTTGGTGGTCGAGACGTACCGCAACGGCCGTGCCCGGCCGCACGGCACACTCGCGCCGCTGGGGAGCTTCCGCCACGCCGGCGAGTGGGCCGACGCGAGTCCTGCGCTCATGGTCGTGGAAGTCACCTCGAACGACTGGGACACCGAGGCACGGGACCGTGTCGACAAGCCGCGGGCGTATGCGGAAGTCCGCATCCCCGTGTACCTGCTGATCGACCGCAAGCGCCACGAAATGCTGGTGCACAGCGAGCCCGACGACGGGGTCTACGCCACCATCGTGACACGGCCGTTCGGCAAGCCGCTGCACCTTCCGGAGCCCGTCGGAGTGGTACTCGACACCGACCACCTGCTGGACTGGGCCGACTGACGCGCCAACCCCGCTCACCTGATGCACCGCCCCCAGCGCGGGCCTACGGCAGCAAGCGTTGTTCCTTGGCGACGGCGACGGCGCCGGCGCGGGTGTCGACGCCGAGTTTGTCGTAGATGCGGACCAGGTGCGTTTTGACGGTGGCTTCGCTGATGAACAAGGCCTTGGCGATTTCGCGGTTGCCGAGGCCGCGGGCGAGTTGCCCGAGGATGTCGGTCTCCCGGTCGGTGAGCGTGGCTTTGGGGCTGCGCATGTGCTGCATGACGCGGCTGGCGACCGGCGCGGACAGGGCAGGACGGCCCTCCGCGGCGGCGTGGATGGCGGCGAAGAGTTCTTCCGGGCGCTCGGCCTTGAGGAGGTAGCCCGTTGCGCCCGCTTCGATGGCGCGGGTGACGTCGGCGTCCGTGTCGTAGGTGGTGAGGACGAGGACGCGGGTGCCCGGAACGTCGGCGATGAGGCGGCGGGTTGCTTCGATGCCGTCCATGCCCGCGCCGAGGTGCAGGTCCATGAGGACGACGTCGGGGTGCAGCTTAGCGGCCGCGGCCAGGGCTTCTTCGCCGGTCGCCGCTTCCCCGACGACGGCGATGCCGGGGGCGCTGGAGAGCAGCGCGAGGAGCCCGGCGCGGACCACGGTGTGGTCGTCGCAGAGCAGCACGCGGACGGCCGATTCGTCGGCAGGGGTGGCGGGGCTGGTCATGTCGGGCTCCTCGGCGGGCGGCAGGACTGGGGGTGCGGGTGGGATGACGTGAGGTGAAGGGTGAGTTCGGGCAATGTTGCGGCGTCAGATCACGGCCCCTCCACCACCCTCACCCACGCCGAGACCACCGTGCCGTCCCCCACCGCCGATTCCACCGTCAGCCTCCCCTCCAACTGCCGCAGCCGTGCCTCCATCGCCGGGAGCCCGTGGCCCCGCCGGCTGTCCGCCGCCTCCGGGGTCTCCCCCACCGCTTCCGGGTCGAACCCGCGGCCGTTGTCCGCGATGTCCAGCACCACATCGTCGCCGAGGTACGTCAGCGTCACCGTCGCCTCCGAAGCCCCCGCGTGCTCCAGCACGTTCGCGACCGCGCCCTGCGCCACTCGCAGCAACGCCGCCTCGACGCGCGCCGGCAGCATCATCCGCGCCCCGTCCGTCCGGAACCGCGTCACGACGCCCTGCTCGGTCGTGCGTTCGGCGACCAGCCGCAGCGCCTGCTCGAGGCTTCCCCCGTCGGCGAGGTCCGCCGGTGCCAGGTCGTGGACGAACCGTCGTGCCTCGGCCAGGTTCCGTTCCGCGATGCCCGATGCCGTCGCGACGTGCCCGCGGGCCGCCCCCGGGTCGACGTCCCACACCCGCTCCGCCGCCTGCAGCAGCATCTGCTGGCTCGACAGGCCCTGCGCCAGCGTGTCGTGGATTTCCATCGACAGCCGCTGCCGCTCCTCCAACGTCCCGGCCCGCCGCTCGCTCGCGGCCAGGCCCTCGCGTGTGGCGATCAAGTCCTCGATCAGCCCCCGCTGCCGCTCCGACTGCCGCTGCATGTGGACGAACACCGACGACGCCAACGCCGCCACCGCGGGCGGCCCGAGGATCAGCAGCGGATCGTCGCCACTGATCCGTACCTGCGCCACCACCACGAACACGGTCAGCAGCGCGACGAGAGTCAGCGCCGCCCGCTCCCCCAGCAGCCGCAGCGCCGTGTACACGATCGGCACCGCGCTCCACGCGAAGCTCGGGGCGATGACCACCAGTGCCGCCCACGCCGCGGTGAACAGCGCGAGCCACACCTTCGTCCACCGCGGCGGCGGGCCCACGGCCGGTCCGGGCGGCCGCAGCACGTAGGCCACCGCGAGCACCGCGGTGAGCGCGATGACGAACGGCGTGTCCGGCGCCCCGGGGTGCCGGATCAGGAACCGCGTCATCGCGGCCACGAGCAAGACGACGAACGACGCCGACATGACGGCGTCCACCAATGCGGTCCCGGGCTCGCCGGTGCGGGCCGGGGCGAAGGCCGAACCAAGAGCCGGGCGCTGCTGTTCCACGTGCATCCTCGATGTCTAACCCGGGTTTCCGGCGCCGCCATCGACCGATCGGTTGATACGGGGTTCATCCATCATGCCGCGCGGAGCCATCCACTCCGGGGACCGGCAGGGCCCGGCTCCGCACCCAGGATGGAGGCACGGCGGAGACGCGGAGCAAGCCCCGGAAGGGCCCGCGCCCACCGCCCCGATTCCTCGCTGTGCCGTCGGCCGTGGCCCGGTCGCGGCCCGATTCTCCCGGAGATGACCATGAAGACGCTGTCCACGCGTGCCCGTATCGTCACCGGCTCCGCCGCCTTGGTCGCCGTCGGCGCCGGTGCCTTCGGCGCCGTGGCCGCCGCCGCGCCCGACAGCGGCAAGCCCCCGCAGCCGGCCGCGGCCGCGGCGGCGAAGGCGGACGTGAAGAACAACGACACGTTCCAGACCGATCACCTGACGATCGACGCCGCGACCAAGGCCGCACAGGCGACCCTGGACGCCGCGAAGAAGGCGAACCAGCGCGTGTCCGTCGCGGTCGTGGACCGCAACGGCAACACCATCGTCACCCTCCGCGGCGACGGCGCCGGCCCGCAGTCCTACGACGCCGCGC
>NZ_BAABHS010000045.1:0-62912 GCF_039542225.1 Yinghuangia aomiensis
CGCCGCGCGGCGGGCCCGACGCCCGCTGCCCTGCGCGGCGTTCGCGGCCTCGGCCGGCTGCGGCGTGCCGGCGGCGGCGGCCTCGGGCGGCGCGGCGTCGTCTTCCACGGCCGGGTTGCCCGCGCGGCGGGTCCGGCGCGCGTTGGCCACCGGACCGGTCGCGGGCGTGTCCCCCTGGGCACCGGCTTCCTCGGCTGCCTGAGCCGCGGCGGCGGCTTCGGCCGCTTCGGCGGCTTCGGCTGCGGCCTCCGCCGCCTGGTCGGCGGCGCCCGGCTGTTCGCCGTTCGCGTCGGGGTTCGGCCGGGCGCGGGTCCGCAGTCCGCGGCGCGGTGTGGCGTCGGGGTCGGCGAACGCCGCCGTACGCATCCGCCGCACGGACGCCTGCCCGGCTTCCGCGGCCGGGGCGTCGGCCGCCGGAGCGGCCGCGTCCGCGGCGGGCGCGGCCACCGCGGGCGCTTCCTGCTGCGCCGCCGCGACCGGAGCCTGTACGGCATCCGGCTGCTGCTGCGCCGCCACCTGGCCGGAGTCCGGCCCGGCACCGCCGGTCGCGGCCGGAGTCTCGCCGCCGGGCGGCGGCGGAATCGTCGGTACGCCGGAAGTCTGCGGCGCCGCCTGCACGTTCGCCGGGGCCTCGACGGCCGGGCCCGGCACGGGCCCGGGCACTGCCGGTCCGCTCTGCTGCGCCGGAACCTGCCCGCCCGGCCCCTGGACACCCGGGACCTGCGCGTTGGCCACCGGCGCGCCCGGAACGGCCCCCGGCACGGCCTGCGGCAGGACCGCCTGGTGCTGCGCCGACGCCGGTCCGCGGCCCACGCGGCGCTGGCGCCGCGGCGGCAGCGTCGTCCGCGGGACGGCCGGTCCGGCGACCGCCGGGACCGGCTGCGACTGCGTCGACGACAAGCTCTGCTGCGGGAGTTGCACACCCGGCACGGCGCCGGGACCCGGGGTCTCCCCCTCGGGCCGCACCGGCGTCGGCGCGGTGAACGCCACCGGCCCCGACTGCACGACCCCGCCCGGCGCCGCGGCCGGAGCCGCGCCCTGGGCGGGCACCTGTCCGGACGCGTCCTGCCGCGGTACGTCGGCGGGGGCACCCGGCACGCCCGCGACACCCGGTGCGGACTGCCCGGCCTGGGCGCCGTCGGACGGCGCCGTCACGGCCTCGGGCACACCCGGCGCGGGCTGCGCGGCGTTCTGCGCCACGGTCGGCTGAGCGGCAATCGGCTCGGCGACCGGCTGACCCACCGGCTCACCCGGCACCGCGAACCCGGGTGCGGCACCGGCCGGCACGCCACCCCCGTGCGCCGCGTTCTCCGGCACCCCGGCCTCGGGACCCGGAACGGCGGCGATCTGCCCCGACCCGTCCGGCACCGCACCGGCGGCGCCGGGCGCCGCGGCGGGAGCGGGGTGCTGCGGACCGGGCACCTGCGGCTCCTGCGCCTGCGGTCCGGCTCCGGACGGCGAGGCCTGTCCGGCCGGTTCCGCCATCGGCTGCGGGACCTGGAGCTGCGGGATCTGGGGCTGCGGGATCTGGGGCTGCGGGATCTGGGGCTGCGGCACCTGCGGCTGCGGCACCGCGGTCACCGGTTGACCGGCCGGGACACCCGGAGCGCCGTGCGGTCCGGCCTGCTGCGGCTGCTGCGGCTGCGGCGCGGGCTGCGCGGCCTGCGGGGGCACACCCTGAGCCGGCATGCCCGCCCCGACCGCACCGTCGGCCGGCATCTGCTGCGGCGGCGGTGCGGCTGCCGGGCCCGCGTGCGGCGCCTGCGCGAACTGCGCATCGGCGTTGGCCGCACGCCCGGCACCGGGCACCGGCACGGTGTGCGGCGGCATCGTCTGCGGGGGCGCTGCCTGCGGGGGTACACCCGGCTGCGGCATCTCCTGCGCGGGCACCGGGGTCATGCCGTACTGCGGCACGCCCGCGCCCTGCGCGGGTTCCCCGGGAACCTGCCCCGGCACCGCACCCGCGGGCTGTCCGCCGCCGAAGGCCGCGTCGAGCGGCGCGGACGCGGCGGCCGCCGCGGCCATCCGGTCGGCCAGCGACTGCGCGGCCCCCGGCTGCGGCGCCGACTGGGGCATCTGCTGCGGCACGGGCTGGTGAACGGGCTGATGAACGGGCTGCGGCATCGGCTGGGGCACCTGCTGCTGCGGAACCTGCGCACTCGGCGCATACCCGGCAAACTGCCCGCCGTGCGGCGGGGTGTTCCCGACCGGAACTCCCTGATCCTGCGCGGGAACGCCATAGGCCGCGGGCTGCGGCACGGCGTACTGCGCGGACTCCGGATAGCCGACCGGCGTGCCGGGCTGCGGCACGTAGCCGCCGGGCGCGGCCGGGTACTGCTGCGGTACCGCGTACTGCCCCGATTCGGGGTGCGGCACCTCCGCCCAGCCGCCTTGGGGGCCGGGCATCAGCAGCGCGTCGTCGTCGTCGAGATCGTCGATCTCGCCGGGCGCGACGGCTCCGTCGTCCGGATAGGGGTACGCCGGTCCGTTCGGCACGGGGTGGTGCTGCGCCGGGCCGTGGCCACGCAGCTCGTCGGACTCACTCATGCCGAAACCTCGCTTCGCCGGGCGCCGCACACGCCGTCCGCACCCTTCTTTCCGATGAGCGTTTTGCTGTGGAACGTTTTGCCTTCGCCAAAGGTGACGCCGGCACCGCATGCCGCCCCGCCCCGGACCCGCTTGCCGCCGCGGGCGGTGGTGCGGCCGCCGTCGCGTTTCATGGGCTCAACACTCCCTCCAGTGCGGCCGCGAAGGCCTCGGTGGTGGCACGGTCGCGCACCGCGATGCGCAGCCAGTCCGGGCCGAGCCCGGGGAACGTGTCGGCGCGGCGGACGGCGAAGCCCCGCTCGCGCAGGAGTTCGCGTACCGCCAGGCCGTCGTCCACGTGTGCGAGGACGAACGACGAGCGCGGCTCGACCGGCAGCCGCACCCCGGGAATCGCCCGGAGCCGCGCCACGAGGTACGCCCGGTCATCGGCGAGCGTAACGGCCGCGGCGTCCGCGTGGGACACGGCGCCGGGCTCGCTGCACGCCTCGGCGGCGACCAGTGCGGGGGTGGAAACGGACCACAGGGGCTGTCCCTCGGCACAGCGTCGGACCAGGTCGGGGGCGGCGAGGAGGTAGCCGATGCGGAGTCCGGCGAGGGCCCAGGTCTTGGTGAGGCTGCGGACCACGACGAGTCCGTCGACGTCGGCGCGTTCGGCGAGGCTTTCGGGTTCGCCGGGGATCGTGTCGGCGAAGGCTTCGTCGACGACGAGGACGCGTCCGGGGCGCGCGAGAGCGGCGATCGTCTCGGCGGGGTGCAGGACGGACGTCGGGTTGGTGGGGTTGCCGATCATGACGAGGTCGGCCTCCTCCGGGATCCGGGCCGGGTCCAGGCCGAAGCCCTCCTCGGCGCGGAGGAGGACCCGTCGCACAGTATGCCCGGCGGCCCGGAGCGCGGCTTCGGGTTCGGTGAACTGCGGGTGCACGACCACGGCGTGACGCGGCTTCAGGGTGCGGGCGAGGAGGACGAACGCTTCCGCGGCTCCGGCGGTGAGCAGCACGTCGGCGGGGTCGCGTCGGTGCCGGGCGGCGACCGCGGCGCGGGCCTCGGCCGCGTCCGGGTAGGCGGCGAGGCGGGTGAGGCTTTCGGCGATGCGTTCGGTCAGCCACGGCGGAGGTGCGCTGCCGCGGACGTTGACCGCGAGGTCGACGAGTCCGGGCGCGACTTCGCGGTCGCCGTGGTGACGAAGGTCGACGTCCGCGGGGTGGTCGCGCGCAGGGTCGGGCGGGGTGTTGGTGGTGATGCGCATGCCTGGTGTGCCCGTGCTCCTGCCCTGCGTCGTGCGGTACGCCGTCGTGCCGTCGGCGTCCATCATGCTGGTGACTATGCCGGTGCCGCTCGGCGGGGTCGCACCGATGATCACAACGCCTCCCGGTTTGATCGAGTCACCGCGTGTTGACTGTCGCGCAGCGACCGTTCATGTGGCGTTCGTGCTGCCGTTCCGTCCAACCTGTCGGCGCGCCACGGCAATCGTGCACAGGGATGGGGTCCCGGCGCCCCGGGTTTTCGGGATCACGAGGTCGGCGCCGGCGCCGCAGGCGTGGAGGGCGGCGGCTTCGGCCACGCTGGGGGTGCCGACGCGGGCGTGGACCGCCGGGGACGGGTGGGGCACGGCGACGGCGGCGAGTTCGGCGGCGTCCAGCGCGACGAGGGCGGCATCGAGAGATTCGGCCAACCGCAGGATCGCCGGAAAATCACACTTTGTGGTGAGTGTGGCGACTACGGAGACGTCGGTGCGGGACAGGCCCGCGCGGTCGAGGACCGCGCCGAGGGTGTCGGCGAGTTCGGCATACGTCGCGCCGCGGGCCGCCCCGACGCCGACCGCCAGCGCCCCCGCGGGCACGGTCACAAGCGCTCCCCCCACACCACGAACACCGGTTCGCCCGGCTGCAGGCGGTGCGCGGTGCCGCCCGCGGGGGCGAGCCGGGAGGGCTGGAGCAGCGTGCCTTCGACGGCGTATCCGGCGCCGGCGAGCGCCTCGTGGACGGCGCCCACGGACTCGACCGCGGGCAGCGCCGCGACCACGCGTTCGGGACGCCGCGCCGCGCAGGCCGCGACCACGTCGGCACCGCCGCCGCCGACGAACACGGTGTCCGGGTCGGGCAGGTGCGACAGTACGTCGGGGGCGGTGCCGGGCACGATCTGGACCTCGACGCCGTAGCGGGCGGCGTTGGCCGAAATGTGCTCACACCCGGTCGGGTCCCGGTCCACGGCGATCACCGCGGCGCCGTGCCGGGCGATTTCGACGCTCATCGCGCCGCTGCCCGCGCCGATGTCCCACACCAGGTCACCTGGTCGCGGGCCGAGCCGGCCGAGGGCGACCGCGCGGACCTCGGCGCCGGTGATGGCGGCGCCGTCGTGGTCGTACGCGTCGTCGGCGAGGCCCCAGCCGCGCACCGGCCCGGGGAACGTCGAGCGCTGCCCGGCGAGCCAGCCCGCGGGTGCGGAGGTGGCGGGGTTCGGGCCGACGACGATGACCACGTTCGGGTCCGACCACGTGCGGTCGGCCGCCTTGTCGGCGGCCAGCATGGTGACTTCCTCGCTGTCGGTGCCGAGGTTCTCGCAGACGACGAAGGTGCGGGGGACGCCGCGGAGCATCAGGCCGAGTTCGGCGGGGCCCGAGCCGGGGCCGGTGAGCACCGCGACCTTGCCGTAGGCACGGCACACGTTGACCGCCCGGCGCAGCTCGCGGCCGTGCGCGCTCACCACCTTCGCGTCGTCCCATGGCATCGACGCCCGGGCGAACGCGTGCGCGACGGACGAGACCGCGGGCACGATCTCCAGTTCGAGCCCGTACTCGGGACGGCGCAGTATCCGCACGATGCCGAAGAAGCCCGGGTCGCCGGACGCCACCACGACGGCGGTACCGCGGTGTTCGCTGATCCGCCGCGCGGCGACGTGCACGTTGCCCATGACGACGCGCTCGGCCGCCTCCGGCACGCGCACGGCGTCAAGGTGCCGCGCACCGCCGGCGACCAGCGTGGCCGACGCGAGCGCGGTACGCGCCGCGGCGGACAGCGGCGCGCCGTCGTAGCCGATCACGGTGACCCTGTCCGCCATGAGCCGTCCTGTTCCTGGTGCGAGTGTGGTGGTGTCCGGTCTCCCGAGTGTGCCGGGTTCCTGTGAAGACGACGATCACGTGGCCGGATCGGTTTCCGGGGACGCCTCGCCGCGCGCACACCACTCCGCGAACCGCACGGCCGCAGCCGGATTCCCCGCCCAGTGCGTATGCAAGTAAGACGCGTGGACCCCACCCGCGACAAAGCCCTCACGGACCCGGCCGGAGCCGGCCGACCACGCCCACGCCGCCCTCTCCCCCGCCCCCGGCGTCACCACCGTCCGATGGAACTCGTGCCCCCGCACGGTCTCCCCGGCCTCCGCCAGCACCGACGTCTCCACCGCGACCGCCTCGCGATACCCGAGCGTCAACCGCGAGGTCATCCGGGCCTCCGCCGCGAGCACCCCGCACATCGGCGCGCCGTCCAGCGACCGGGCCAAATAGAGCAGCCCCGCGCACTCCGCCGCAATCACTCCACCCCGTGTCGCGAACGCCGCCACGTCCTCCCGCAGAAGCGCGTTCGCCGAAAGCTCCCCCGCATACACCTCGGGGAAGCCCCCGCCGATGACCAACCCGGAGACCCCCTCCGGCAAAGCCTCGTCCCGCAGCGGATCGAACGGCACCAGTTCGGCACCCGCCGCGGCCAGCAGTTCGAAGGTCTCCCGGTATCCGAAGGTGAACGCCGCACCCCCGGCCACGGCGATCCGGGGCCGATGGCCCGGCCGACCGCCGCCGACCTCCGCAACCGCAGCCCCCGCATCCCACGCGGCCGCCGGCAACGGCGCCGCCTCGCGCGCGATCCGCATCACCGCTGCCAAGTCGACCGCGTCCGCGACCAACTCCCCGAGCGCCTCCACCGTCGCCACCGCGTCCGCATGCCGTTCGGCGACCGGTATCAGCCCCAGATGCCGCGACGGCTCGGCAATCGCGTCGTGACGTCCGAGGACACCCAGCACGGGAATCCCCAGCGGCTCCAACGCCTCCCGCAGGATCACCTCGTGCCGCTCCGTACCCACACGGTTGAGCACGACCCCCGCAACCCGCACCCGCGGATCGAAGCCGGCGAAGCCCTGCACCAGCGCGGCCACCGACCGCCCCTGCGACCGAGCGTCGACGACCAGCACCACCGGCGCGTCCAACAACCGCGCAACATGTGCCGTGGACGCGAACTCACCCCGTCCGAAGGCCCCGTCATGCAGCCCCATGACGCCTTCCACCACGGCGACATCGGCCCCTGCCGCCGCATGCGCGAACAACGGCGCAATCCGCTGCTCCCCGACGAGAAAAGGGTCGAGGTTCCGTCCCGGCCGTCCGCTCGCCAGCGCGTGGTACCCCGGGTCGATGTAGTCCGGGCCGACCTTGTGCGGCGACACCCGGAAACCCCGCCGCGTCAGCGCCGCCATCAGCCCGGTCGCGACGGTGGTCTTGCCCTGCCCGGACGCCGGCGCGGCGATCACCAGCCGCGGGACCGTCACCACTCGATGCCTCGCTGGCCCTTCTGCCCGGCGTCCATCGGGTGTTTGACCTTCGTCATCTCCGTCACCAGGTCGGCGTACTCCACCAGATCCGGGTGTGCGTCACGGCCGGTGATCACCACGTGCTGATGCCCTGGGCGTGCGGCCAGCGTCGCCACGACATCGGCGACGTCGACCCAGCCCCACTTCATCGGATAGGTGAACTCGTCGAGCACGTAAAGCTTGTACGCCTCCGCCGCCAGGTCCCGCTTGATCTGCTCCCAGCCCTCGGCCGCGTCCGCCGCGTGGTCGGCGTCGGAGCCAGGGCGCTGGATCCACGACCAGCCTTCGCCCATCTTGTGCCACGCCACCGGCCCGCCCTCGCCGGTCTCGTCGTGGACCCGGCCGAGCGTGCGCAGCACGTTCTCCTCGCCGACCTTCCACTTCGCCGACTTGACGAACTGGAACACGCCGATCGGCCACCCCTGATTCCACGCCCGCAGCGCCAGCCCGAAAGCGGCGGTCGACTTCCCCTTTCCAGGGCCGGTGTGCACCATCACCAGCGGACGGTTGCGGCGCTGACGCGTCGTCAGGCCGTCGTCGGGAACGGTCTCGGGCTTACCTTGCGGCATGGGGGACTCCTTATACGTCGGTGTGGCTCGGGGCAGAGCGAATCGGCGGCCCCGGCACAGGCAAAGGGGATGAGTCGGGCGGGCCCTCCGCGTGTGGGTGGGACGAGGCAGCTCGCCGCCCCACGCCGCGTCGTTCAGCCCGCGGCGCGCAAGTCCCGGACGAGTCCCGCGAGTCCGTCCGCGGCCAGCTCGCCGAGCCCCAGCACGGGGCCGCCGAGGTCGGCCGCCAACCGCGCCGCCAAGCCGAGCCGCACCGGACCGCTCTCGCAGTCCACGACGACCGACGCGACCCCGGTCGCGGCCAGCAGCCCGGCCGCCCGACGGGCCTCGCCCAGCGCGTCGCGGCCGTACGTGGCACGTCCGTCGGTCACCACCACCAGCAGCGCGCGGCGCCGCGGGTCCCGCAGCCGTTCCACCCGCAGCGTCTCGTAGGCCCGCAGCAGCCCGGCCGCCAACGGCGTCCGCCCCCCGGTCGGCAGCGCCGCCAAGCGCGCCGCGCCGGCCTCGACCGACGACGTCGGCGGCAGCGCCAACTCCGCGCCGCCGCCCCGGAACGTCACCAAGCCCACCTTGTCCCGGCGCTGGTAGGCGTCGAGCAGCAGCGACAGCACCGCGCTCTTGACCGTCCGCATCCGGGCCCGCGCCGCCATCGACCCGGACGCGTCGACCGCGAACAGCACCAAGTTGCCTTCGCGGCCTTCCCGTACGGCTTCCCGCACGTCGTGCCGCCGCAGCACCAGCCCGGGCCCGCTGCGCCCGCGCGCCACCTGGTGCGGAGCCGCGGCCCGCACCGTGCCCACGAGGTGCAGGCGGGCCACGCCGCCCCGCGCCGGACGACGCTCGCCGGTCGTCCGGCCGGTCCCGGTCTCCGCCCGCGACCGCCGCCCGGCGGCGCCCTGGCCGAGCCCCGGCACGGCGATCAGCCGCGTCCGGTACGGCTCCCCCGCCGCCACCGCCGCCTGCTCGGCAGCCGCCGCGCCCCCGGACCGCGGCCCGGCCTCAGCGGCGGCGTCCTCGGACTCCCGTGCCGCAGGCGCCTCGTCGACCGACGACGCCTCGCCCCGGGGATCCCGGGAGTCCCCCTGCGGCGGAACCTGCGGCTTCCCGCCCCCGGGCCCCCCGGACCCGCCGGGACCACCGTCCGGCCCGGGATCCGGATCCGGCTCCTCGTCTCCCCCCTCGGACCCCGGCGACGGCTCCGGCTCAAGCTCCTCGTCATCCGAGTCGTTCGCGCCGTCCGAGGCGGCATCGTCCGGCTCCTCCGGATCGTCGGCCAACGCCTCGTCCAGCCGATCCGTGTCCAACCCCGGTGCGTCGAACGGGTTCCGCCGCCGCCGGTGCGGCAGCGCCAGCAGCGCGGCCCGGCGCACATCGCCCGCCTCCACCGCGGTGCGCCCGTCCCACGCCGCCAGCGCCATCGCCGTGCGCGCGGTCACCAGGTCGGCCCGCAGCCCGTCGACTTCGAACGCCGCGCACACCCGGGCCACCCGGTCGAGTTCCCGGTCGGGCAGCCGCACCTCGGGGAGCAGCGCCCGGGCCCGGGTGATCCGCGCGGCGAGGGCCGCGTCGTCGTCGGCCCAGCGGCGGGCGAACCCGTCCGGGTCGGCTTCGTAGGCGAGGCGGCGGCGTACGACCTCGGCGCGTTCGCGGGGTTCGCGGCTGGCCGCGACCTCCACGGTGAGGCCGAAGCGGTCGAGCAACTGCGGCCGCAGTTCGCCTTCTTCGGGGTTCATGGTGCCGACCAGCAGGAAGCGGGCGGCGTGGCGGACGGAGACGCCTTCGCGTTCGACGTGCGCGGTGCCCATGGCGGCGGCGTCGAGGAGCAGGTCGACGAGGTGGTCGTGGAGCAGGTTGACTTCGTCGACGTAGAGGAGTCCGCGGTGGGCGGCGGCGAGCAGGCCCGGTTCGTAGGCTTTGACGCCTTCGGCGAGGGCGCGTTCCAGGTCGAGGGAGCCGACGAGGCGGTCTTCGGTGGCGCCGACGGGGAGTTCGACGAGCCGGGCGCGGCGGGTCTCGCCGAGCGCGGATCCGTCGTGCGGGCCGTCGGGGCAGCGGGGGTCGGGGGCTGTCGGGTCGCAGGCGAAGCGGCAGCCGGAGACGACCGCGGCATCGGGGAGCAGTGCGGCGAGCGCACGCACCATGGTGGATTTGGCGGTGCCCTTCTCGCCGCGGACGAGTACGCCGCCGACGCCGGGGGATACGGCGTTGAGCAGGAGTGCGAGGCGGAGGTCGGCGAGGCCGACGATGGCGGAGAAGGGGAATCCGGCGGTCATCGCCCGACCGCCGGGTGGGCCGGGACCGGGCGGACGTTCTCGGTCCGGTCGGCGGAGCGGCACGGTATGCGCGGCGACATCGGTGGTCGGCCTCCCTCGGGTGTCCACGCCCTGGTAGGTGGCGGGCCCGCCGGTGCGGACCCGGACAGCCGGAAGTGTCTGGCTCCCGGCCGGTCCGGCCCTCGCGGGTCGGCTCGTCCGGTCACAGTGGCGGGACCGCTCCGGCTTCGCACCGGATTCCTTCCCCGCTGTCGGGCGACAGCCTCTCATACCGCCGCAACGGGCCCGACACGGGCGCGATCCGGCTGCCGCGGCCTCGGCGGTGGCAGACTTCCGGCATGGACGAGGGCGGCAAACTGGTGTTCGGAGCCGATGTGCTGGGGGCTCCGTACGAGGCGGCGACCATCCGGTTGCGCGACGATGCCGAAGGCGAGGCGGCCGCGACGCTGGTGCGGCGCCGGGCGGAGACGCCGACCGGGCGTGCGGTGCTGTACGTGCACGGGTTCAACGACTACTTCTTCCAACGCCACCTCGCCGACTTCCACATCGCGCAAGGGTTCGATTTCTATGCGCTGGACCTGCGCTCGTACGGGCGTTCGCTGCGCCCCCACCGCACCCCCGCGTACACCGACGACCTGGGCCGCTACGCCGAGGAGTTGGACATCGCGGCCCGGCACATCCGGGACGCCGACGGGCACGGCACGCTGGTCGTCAACGGCCATTCGACGGGCGGCCTGATCGCCGCGCTGTGGGCGCATCACCGGGCCGGCCGCGGGATCGTCGACGCGCTGGTGCTGAACAGCCCGTTCCTCGACCTGAACGCGCCCCTGGTGACGCGGACGGTCGGGGTGCGCGCGGTGCATGCGGCGCGGCACTACGTCGCGCGGCGTCCGATCCCGGGCGGCCTGGGCGGCGGTTACGGCGAGAGCCTGCACCGCGACCACCACGGCGAGTGGGAGTTCGACCCGGCGTGGAAGGCCATCGAGGGCGTGCCGGCGTATGCGGGCTGGGTCGCGGCCGTGCACCGCGGGCACCGCGCCGTGGCCCGCGGACTGGCGGTCGACTGCCCGGTGCTGGCGATGTCGTCGACGGCGAGCGTGGACGGCGCCACGTGGCGGGAGGAGCTGCACCGGGCCGACGCGGTGCTCGACGCCGACCGGATCGCGTTCCTCGCCCCGCGCTTGGGGAACCACGTCACCATCGTCCGCATCGAGGGCGGTATGCACGACCTGGTCCTGTCCGTCCCGGACGTGCGCGCCGCGGTGTTCGACGAACTCGCCCGCTGGCTGCGCGCCTACGCGGCTCCCTGACCCGGCGTCGGGCACCGCGGCACAACGCGGCCGCCCCGCGCGGTGGACTCACCGATTCGGGTTAACGCCAGGGGGCAACCCTGCCAAATCCCCGCGACGTGCGCCGACGTCTCCGCGGGGACTGCTACCGTCACCCTCGTGGGGGCTCACGAGGTGGCACGAAACGGTTACTCACGCGCGGCGGAGGTCTACCAACGGGCGCGGCCTTCCTACCCTTTGCCCGCCCTCGCCGAACTCTCCGACGCCTTGGGCCTGGCCGCCGGGCGCACCGTCGTCGATCTGGGCGCCGGCACGGGCCTGTTCACCCGGCTGCTGGCGCTGACCGGGGCGCAGGTGGTCGCCGTGGAGCCGGTCGCCGAAATGCGCGGGCGCCTGGCCGATTTGCTGCCGTCCGTGACGGTCACCGACGGCACCGCGGAACGCACCGGCCTGCCGGAGAACTCCGCGGACGCGGTGGTCGCCGCGCAAGCCTGGCACTGGTTCGACGGTGACGCGGCGCTCGGCGAGGTGGAGCACGTCCTCACGCCGGGCGGCGGGCTCGGCCTGGTGTGGAATACGTACGACGACGCGGTGCCGTGGGTGCGCGACTACCAGGAGATCTACCGCCGCCGCGCGCCCGAAGGCCTGCCGTCACACCAAGACGGCGTGTGGCGGGCCCGGTTGGCGGCCCGGCCGGGCTGGGGCGACGTGCAGGAACGGCACTTCCCCAACCCGCAGCGCATGCCGCGCGAAGGTGTCGTCGAACGCATGCTCTCCAGCAGCCACATCGCGTGCCTGGACGCGGCCGCTCAGGACCGCGTCCGGCGCGAGGTCGAGGACGTGCTGGAGGCGCACCCGGAGACGCGGGGGCACAGCCACGTGGAGATCCCGTATACGACCGACGTCTACTGGACGGTCCGCACCGGGAACTGACCGCCCCGGCCGGCGGCACCCTTCAGGCCGAGCGCGCACGCAGGCCCGGCCGCCGCATCTGCACGTGGGCGATGTCGCTGTCGCGGTAGGCCGCGCCGTCCCGGACGAAGCCGAACCGGCCGTACCACGCCTCCAGATCGACCTGCGCCTCCAGTACGCACGGCAGGTCGCCGACCATGTCCAGTGCCTTGCCGAGCAGCATCCCGGCGACGTCCGAGCCACGTTCGCGGCGCGACGTGCACAGCCGGCCGATCCGCGGCGACCCGTCCGAGTCGCGCAGCAGGCGCAGCGCCGCGGCGATCTCGCCGTGGCGTTCGTACCAGAGCTGCCGGGCGCCGGGTTCCAGGTCGCGGCCGTCGAGTTCCGGGTAGGTCCGCTGCTGCTCCACGACGAAGACGTCGACGCGCAGGCGCAGCAGCCGGTACAGGTGCACCACGTCGAGGTCGAGGGTGCGCGCGGAGCGGAATTCCAGGTCGGTCACGGCGCTACGGTACTGCCGGTTCGCTCGGTTTCGCGCCATTTCGCGGCAAAACGAACCGGCCGGACCCCCGTGTCGGGATCCGGCCGGTTCGCAGGGTTTCGCCATACCCGGCGAGTCCCCGAGGGACTCGGAGGGACCCGGCGAATCCCGGAGACTCCGCGGGAATCAGAAGGCGGCGAGCACACTGCCCTGGTAGGTATCGGTGATGTACTGCTTGACCTCGGACGAGTTGAGCAGCTTCTTCAGCTTCTGCACGTTCTCGTCGTTCTCGTGGCCCTTCTTGACCACGAGGATGTTCGCGTACGGGTTGCCTTCGGCCTTCTCCAGCACCAGCGCGTCCTTGGCCTTCAGATCGGCCTGGAGCGCGTAGTTGCCGTTGATGACCGACAGGTCGACGTCGTCGAGGGTGCGCGGCAGCTGCTCGGCGTCGAGCGCCTTGAACTTGAGGTGCTTCGGGTTGTCGGCGACGTCCTTCTCGGTGGCGTTGATGCCGACGCCGTCCTTGAGGGTGATGAGGCCGTTGTCGGCGAGCAGCTTCAGCGCGCGGCCGCCGTTGGTGGCGTCGTTCGGGAAGGAGACGGTGGCGCCGTCCTTGATGTCGGCGATCGCCTTGGTCTTCTTCGAGTACAGGCCGAGCGGCTCCAAGTGCACCGGGGTGACCGGGACGAGGTTCTTGCCGTTCTCCTGGTTGTACTTGTCCAGGTAGGGCTTGTGCTGGAAGAAGTTGGCGTTGATGCTGCCTTCGTCGAGCGCCGGGTTCTGCAGCGCGTAGTCGTCGAAGACCTTGACCTCGAGCTTGAGGCCTTCCTTCGCGGCCAGGTTGTCCTTGATGTAGTTGAGGATCTGGGCGTGCGGCACCGCGGAGGCGCCCACCGTGAGTGTGCCGGTCCCGGACGACGACCCGGACTTGTCGTCGTTGCTGCCGCACGCGGCGAGGCCGAGTGCGAGTGCTCCGACAGCGGCGAGAGAAACGATTTTCTTGCGCACGAAGAGTGCCCTTTCCTTGGGTGGGGTTCTCAGCGGTGGCTCAGCCGGCGGGACAGGAAGTCCCCCACGAGCTGGACCGCTTGCACGACGACGACCAGGACGAGCACGGTGACGAGCATCGTCCGGTTGTCGAAGCTCCGGTATCCGTAGCGGACGGCGAGGTCCCCGAGGCCGCCGCCGCCGATGACGCCGGCCATGGCGGAGTAGCCGATCAGCGCGATGACGGTGGTGGTGAGGGCCGCGACCAGCGACGGCAGTGCCTCGCGGACCAGCACCTTGCGCACGATGGTGGTCACCGACGCGCCCATCGCCTGCGCGGCCTCGACCAGGCCGCGGTCGACCTCGCGGATCGCCGTCTCGGCGAGCCGCGCGAAGAACGGCACGGCGCCGACCGTGAGCGGCACGATCATCGCGTCCGTGCCGATCGACGTGGCGGTGCCGAACAGGCCCATCACCCAGCGGGTGAACGGGATCAGCACGATCATCAGGATCAGGAACGGGAACGAGCGGCCGACGTTGACCACGAACCCGAGGATCTTGTTGACCGGCAGCCCGAACGCGTTCGCGATCCGCGAGTCGCGCAGCAGGCCGCCCTTGTCGGTGAGCACCAGCAGCACGCCGATCGGCAGTCCGAGCAGCACGGTGAACAGGGTCGTCCAGCCGACCATGTGGAAGGTCTCCTGGAGAGCCGTCCACAGCAGGGGGCGCAGTTCGTCCCAGGGCATGGTCAGGCCTCCTTGCGGGCCGCGTCGACCGCGGTCGCCGGGGTCGCGGGGGTCGTGAGCGGGTCGGCGGGTTCGTCGAGGTCGGGAGCGCCGCCCTCGACGACGTGCAGGCGTCCGCCGTTCGCGGCTGCGCTGCCGGTGTCCTGGACGACGTCGACCTGGAGGCCCTGCTCGCGCAGGTAGCCGATCGGCACGACGTTGTCCTCGAACACGCCGTCGAGGGCGAGCCGCATGCGGCCGACCTGGCGGCCGCCGACGGTCTCCACGGCCGCGCCGAGGATGTTGACGTCGACGTTGTAGGTGCGCGCCAGCGTGGACACGAACGGCTGCGCGGTCTCCGCGCCGCGGAAGGTGATCTCGAGCACCGTGCTGCCGCGGCCGGGCGCGGTCGCGGCGAGCGGGAACATGTCGCGCGCGAGGCGCGAGTCCGGGCGGGTCAGCAGGTCGGTGACGCTGCCGGACTCCACGACGCGGCCGTCCTCCATCAGCGCGGCGGAGTCGCAGATGCTCTTGACCACGTCCATCTCGTGGGTGATGAGCAGGATCGTCAGGCCGAGTTCCGCGCGCAGGTCCTTGAGCAGCGCCAGGATCGACCGGGTCGTCTCCGGGTCCAGCGCGGACGTCGCCTCGTCGCACAGCAGCACGCGCGGGTCGTTGCCGAGGGCGCGGGCGATGCCGACGCGCTGCTTCTGCCCGCCGGACAGCTGCGCGGGGTAGGCGTTGGCGTGCCCGGCCAGGCCGACCAGGTCGAGGAGTTCCGCGACCTTGCGCTTGCGCTCGCGACGCCCGACCCCGGCGACCTCCAGCGGGACGGCGACGTTGCCCGCGACGTCCCGGCTGCTCAGCAGGTTGAAGTGCTGGAACACCATGCCGATCCGGCGCCGCTCGGCGCGCAGCGCGGACGCGGACAGGCCGGTCAGCTCGCGGCCGCCGACCTCGACGGTGCCGGAGGTGGGGCGCTCCAGGAGGTTGACGCACCGGATCAAGGTGCTCTTGCCCGCGCCGCTGCGGCCGAGCACGCCGAAGATCTCACCCTCGGCCACCCGCAGATCGACGTCGTCGAGCGCGGTGACCTCGCGGTCGCGCGTGCGGAAGACCTTGGTCAGGCCAGTGGTACGGATCACCGTGGAGTCCAGGTTGCTCGGGGCCTGCCGGGGCAGCCGGGCAGCGGGCCCGGAACTTCGGCAGGCTTCGGCAGGAATCGGGAATTCAGCCGAAAACGACGGGGTCGAACGGAAAGGTCCGGGGCGCCGCTCGAGGGGCGCTCACCCGGATGCCGGGCCGAGAACTGCAGCGAGTCTCAGCAGCCGCACATTCGACACATTCGGCGCATGGCACAGCGAACCGTGGCAGGCGCCGCGGTCGTGGACATGTCAGCCGTGATGAACATGTCGTCGATTAAATCAGACGATCCGACCCGGCCCAAACGACGGCGGCGTGCAATCGGATACACCAAGGCCCCGGCGACCATGATTTCGCAGGTCACCGGGGCCTTTGTGGAATGTTTCGCAGGTATGAACAGTCTGTGACGCAGGTGGCTGGGGCGACTCAGGCGGCGAGGGAGGTCGCCTTCGTCAGGTACACCATGCTCAGCCGGGGACCGACGCGCTCGGTCCGGACCTCGGTGTAGCCGAGGCGCGCGTACAGCCGCAGGTTGTCCTCGCTGCGGTGGCCGGTGAACAGTTCGAACGAGTCGGCGTGGCCGAGCTGCGCCTCGATCGCGCGCAGCAGCCGGGTGCCGAGGCCGTGGCCCTGGAGCCGCGGGTGGACGATCAGCCGGCCGATGTGCGCCACGCCGTCCGTGACGACGCCGCGGACCGAGCCGACGACCTCGTCGCCCAGGCGCGCGACGAGCACGGTGTGCGTGTCGAACTCCCCGACCAGGCTCGCCAGGCTCTGGACCAGCGGCGCGATGCCGTAGTCGTTGTAGAGCGCGGCCTCGCCTTGGTAGCAGAGGTACTGCAGCTTGAGGATCTGCTCGGCGTCGGATACGTCCGCCTGCGCGACCCGTACGTTCTGCCCCATCCGGTGCTCCCCTGATGTCCGGGCACGAGAGGCCGGGGACACCGGATCTCGGCGTCCCCGGCCGCCCGGAGCCCTGATTGCCCTGATGCCGTGCGGAACGGCGTAGTTCCGTCACTGTTCCACACGGCTTTTCGGGTTCTTCTACCCGGGTCGGGGCATGCGGCACACCACGAAAAAGCGGTGGGTCACGGCAGGCCGATGAGCCGCCGCACCGCCTTGTCGCGAAGTTCCACACCGACCCGGAAGTTCTCCACGAACCGGCTGACCAGCAGGCTCGCGTGCGCGTCCCGGCCGACCACGTAACGGCCGTGCGGCTGCTCGGCGGTGGCGGCGTGGGCGACGACTTCGGCGACCCGCTGCACGTCGGTCCAGAACGGTTCGACGAGGGTGAAGCCGAGGTCGAGGCGGCGGAACGCGGTGGCGTACTTCGACCCCCGGTACCGGTGCGCGACGTCCGCCATCTCTTCGGTGATCCCGCTGCGGAACCCGCCCGGCGCGACGACCGCGACGTGGATGCCGGACCCGGCGACCTCCAGGCGCAGCGCGTCGGACAGCGCCTCCATCGCGTGTTTGCCCGCCTGGTACCAGCCCATCAGCGGATACGTGACCTTGCCCGCGACCGACGACACCTGCACGATCCGGCCCCACCCGCGGTCCTGCATGTGCGGGATCGCCAGGCGGGCCAGGCGGATCGGCGCGAACACCGCGGTCTCCACGTGGTGCCGGGCCTCTTCCTCCATGACGTCGGCGACCGGCGCGTAGCAGGTGCCGCCCGCGTTGTTCACCAGCACGTCGGGCCGCACGTCTTCGACGACGTCCTTGCACCCGGCCGCGTCGGTGACGTCGAGGATGCGGGTCTCCACCGGGACGCCGGCGTCGGCCGCCGCGGCCTCGACCTTGCGGGCCTTGTCCGCCGACCGCACCGTCCCCACGACCCGCAGCCCGCCCCGCGCCAGCTCGAGCGCGGACGCGAGCCCGAGCCCCGAGTTGGCGCCGGTGACGAGCGCGGTCCGCAACGGCAGTTCACTCATCGGGGTCACGCTCCGGTGGCGGGGGCCGCAGCGGACGCGGGCTTCCGGCGGGGCCGCGGGGTCGCGGCGGCCTTGGCCGTTCCCTCGGCCGCTTTCCGTCGCGGGTGCTGCGCCGCGGACTTCTGTGCCGCGGACTTCTGTGCCGGGACGAGGGGCACCCCCGGCGCGGCGGCAACGTCCCCGACTGCCGCGACCACGCCGCCGAGCACGGCCGCGGCCGTCTCGCCCGCGGCCGCGCGGTGTGCCGACGGCTCCGGCAGCTCCGCCAAGTCCACCGGGTCAATCGGGTCCGCCGGGTCCGCCGGGTCCCCGTGCGGGGTGTCCGGCGCCGGTGTCTCCGCGGCCGGTTCCCCCGCCGGTGCGACGGCCGACTCCACCGCCGGCTCGACGGACGTCCCCGCGAACTCGTGCGCCGCCTTGAGCAGCATGTTGAGCTGCTCGACGATGCTGTCCGCGAGCGCGAACGGGTCGGGGAGCATCTCCTTGTCGGCCAGCACGCCGATGTCGATCTGGTCGTCGTAGCTCATGCCGCCCACGAAGAGGCCGAAGCCGTCCGCAACGATGCCCATCGAATGGAACGCCTCCACCTTCCGACCCTGCGAGTACAGGGCCGCCCGCGGACCGGGGACGTTGGATATGACCGCATTGCACACCGGCGGCAGGAGCGACGCGGCGTTCACGCCGCGGAACACGTCCCCGCCCAGGCCCATCAGCGCGGGCGGCGGCGTGTCGGCGAGGTTCGCCAGCATGTCGTTGCCCAGCGCGCCCTGTACCGCTTTGGACGCCAGCGCGTTCTCGTGCACGCAGAGCAGGCGCTCCGCAGGGTCGGCGACGTCGGTCGACAGGCCGACGAGCATGCCGGTGATCAGGTTGCCGCTCGACCGCGTCCCGCCCTTGGTCGCGTCGACCGGCACCGTCCCGACGAGCTGCTTGTCCGGCGTCTCGCCGAACGTGTCGAGCTGTTCGCGGATCGCGCCGCCGACGATCGCCAGCACCACGTCGTTGACCTTCACGCCGAACGTGTTCTTCACGGTCTTCACGTCGGACAGCGACACCGTGCAGAACCCGTACGAGCGCTCCTTCCCGACCTGCCCGTTGAACCGGGTCCGCGGCATGTTCAGCGGCATCGCCTGCGCGAGCCGCCCGGTCATCGCGGCCGACACCGCCCCCTGCACGGTCGTGCCGATCCGCCCGGCCAAGCGCACCGGCATGCCGGCCACCGACTTCGCCAGCTCGCCGTATCGGGCGAGGCCTTCGGGCAGCGGGTCCTCCTCGTCCGGCATCGGCAGCGGCACGACCTCGCGGGACACCGCGCCGTGCGGGTCGGCGTCGAAGAAGACCTCCTGCATGGACGCGCCCGCACGCCCGTCGATGCACGCGTGGTGCACCTTCCACAGGTGTGCGATGCGGTTGTTCTCCAGGCCGTCGACCACCCACCACTCCCACAGCGGCCGGTCGCGGTCCAGCCGGTTGCGGTAGATCTCCGCGGCGAGCAGCGCGAGTTCGCGGCGGCCGCCGGGCGCGGGCACGGTCGCCCGGTGCAGGTGGTTGCGGAAGTCGAAGTCGGGGTCGGGTACCCAGTGCGGCCGCGACAGGCCCCACGGGCTGTGCACGAGCTTGCGGCTCAGCAGCGGCAGTCTCGGCAGCCGCGCCGCCAGGGTTTCCGCGAAGGCCGGGAAGTCCACCCGGCCTTCGGTATCCGACGCGTCGACGACGGTGAGGCAGATGACGTGCATCGGCCAGGTCTCCGACTCCAGCGCCAGAAAGGCCGAGTCCAGACCGGAGAGCTTCACCAGGCGTTCCTCCTCCCGATGCCCGACGAAGTCAGGGCATCATCGACGAAGCGGCGGCTCTGCCGGTTCCACATCGCGCCGATGTGCGAGCCGCGGTACCAGCAGACCGACGGTTCCTCCCAGTGCTTCCACAGCCGGTACGCCTGCTGCGGGGTCGCCATGCGGTCGGCGAGCCCGGCGTACACGAACCGCCGTTCGACCGGCACGCGGGGCGTGACCGCCAGCGGCGACACGACCCGGTGCACGGCCTCCGCCTCGGCGCCCAGCAGGCCCGCGGCGCGGACTTCGCGTTCGACGTCGTCCGGCACGTGGTGCGACATCACCCACGCCATGTCGACGGACGGCACGCCGACGACGACGCAGTCGAGGTCTTCGACCCCCGCGAGCAGCGCGGCGACGTAGGCGCCGAGCGACAGGCCGTGCACGCCGACGGCCGTTGCGCCCTGGTGCCGGGCCCAGCCGATCGCGCGCCGCACGTCCCACACGGCCTGCGCGAGGCCGTGCACGTTGCCGAGGTAGTCGAAGGAGACGAACGGCGCGTCCTGGGTGCGCGACGCTTTGCGCGGCCCGTGCATCGGCAGCACCACGTGCATGACGTTGATGCCGAAGTCGCGGTGCAGGCGGGCGGACCGGAACGCGGCCAGGTCGGACGGGCGGCCCATGCCGAACCCGTGCAGGTTGACCAGCCAGGGGCGGGGCTTGCCCGGATGCCGCAGCACGTACGCCCAGACGCGCTGGTTCGCGCCGGCGGCCTGCCACCGGGTGGCGCCGGGGATGCCGGGCCAGGGGGTGTAGCCGCTGTCGAAGGCGAGCTGCTCGTATCCGATGGTGCCGTACAGCTTGCCGCGCACGACCGGGTCGGTCAGCGGGGGCGGCTCGGGATGGAACAAGGTCGGGTCGTCGAGGAACGCCTCGGCGCGGAATTTGCCGACGGCTTCCGCGACTTCGTCGCGTATTCGGATCGCGTCCGCGGGCGCCGGGGACAGTCGGCCGGTGGACATGAACGCCACGACCAGCTCGTCGAGGAATGCCGCGGACACCAGCCCCGGGGTCGGGAACACCGTGGGCATGTCGGGGTAGTTGCGGCGTTCCGCACGCAGCGAGCGGACGTAGGAGCGGACTCCGAAGCCGACCGAGCGCGGAACGCTGCCGAGCATCGCGCCGACCGGGATGTCGGACAGCAGGGTCGCGGATTTCTCCCCGTCGGAACGGATTCGGCGCAGGCGTTCGAGCATGCGGAATGACCTCCCCGGGCGGTTTGAGGTACGGCGGGCCGGAGGCACGGCGGCACGGCACACCACGATCACGCACCGTGGCGCTTCCGCCACTGTGCGGCGATCCGACACCGGCGACATTAGTACGGAATCAACGGAGCGAACACAGTCACTTGCCAGTAGTAACGGCGAATTCACACATCCGTGCGGAAGCTTTACTTCCGTTCATCTCCGACCAGTTGTCCGCTACACCGACGAAACGGAACGGCAATAACCGGTCGGCACGTGTCGACGCGAACGCGGTCCCGGACGGTTTCCGGCCATTCCGCGGGGCGCCGCGGGTGATCGTCCGGGGCGACGATATCCCCGGGAATTCACGGTGTTCGACCGCGGCGGGAAGGGCACGCCCGTGCGGCCACGGGAGCCCGACCAGCCGGCCCGGCCGGCCGCCGGCCGCCGGGAACGCGCAGCGGCCCGCCTCCGGATGTCCGGAGGCGGGCCGCTGGAAACGATGCCTAGGCCTGCGCCCAGCTCCGCTGTACGTCCAGGCCCTTGCGGGCGTCGTCGAGCTGCTCGGCGACCCGGTTGGGCGCCGTGCCGCCGCGGCCGTCGCGGGACCCGATCGAGCCGAGCACGGTCAGCACCGACCGCACCTCGGGCTTGAGTTCCGGCGAGATCTCGGCGAACTGCTCGTCCGTGAGGTCCCACAGCTCCAGGCCGCGCGGCTCGCAGTACTTCACGCACGCGCCCGCAACCTCGTGCGCGACCCGGAACGGCGTGCCCTGCTTGACCAGCCACTCGGCGATGTCGGTGGCCAGCGCGAACCCGGCCGGGGCCAGCTCCTCGAGCCGCTCCCGGTGGAAGCGGAGCGTCGCGATCATGCCGATGAACGCGGGCAGCAGGACTTCGAGCGTGTCGATGCTGTCGAACACCGGCTCCTTGTCCTCCTGCAAGTCGCGGTTGTACGCGAGCGGGAGGCCCTTGAAGGTGGCCAGCAGACCGGACAGGTTGCCGATGAGCCGCCCGGACTTGCCGCGCGCCAGCTCGGCGATGTCCGGGTTCTTCTTCTGCGGCATGATCGACGAACCGGTGGAGAACGCGTCGTCCAGCTCCACGAAGGAGAATTCCTTCGTGTTCCAGATGATGATCTCCTCGGACAGCCGCGACAGGTTCACGCCGAGCATCGCCGTGACGAACGCGAACTCCGCGACGTAGTCCCGGCTGGCCGTGCCGTCGATCGAGTTCGCCGCGGACCGCGAGAACCCGAGGTCGCTCGCCACCGCCTCCGGGTCGAGGCCGAGCGACGAACCGGCGAGCGCGCCGGAGCCGTACGCGGACTCGTCGGCCCGCTTGTCCCAGTCCCGCAGCCGCTCGGCGTCCCGGGCGAACGCCTGGACGTGCGCCAGCAGGTGGTGCGCGAGCAGCACCGGCTGCGCGTGCTGCAGGTGGGTGCGGCCCGGCATGGCCACGTTGATGTTGGCCGCGGCCTGCTCGACGAGCACTTCCTGCAGGTCGGCGAGCAGCCCGCCGATGGTGCGGGCGTGGTCGCGCAGGAACATCCGGCCGAGGGTGGCGATCTGGTCGTTGCGCGACCGGCCGGCGCGCAGCTTGCCGCCCAGCTCCGGGCCGAGGCGCTCGAGCAGGCCGCGCTCCAGCGCGGTGTGCACGTCCTCGTCCTCGATGGTCGCGGTGAAGGTGCCCGCGGCGACGTCGGCTTCGAGGCTGTCGAGGCCGCCCAGCATGCGGGTCAGCTCGTCGTCGGTGAGCAGCCCGGCCTTGTGCAGCACCCGGGCGTGGGCACGCGAACCGGCGATGTCGTAGGGCGCGAGCCGCCAGTCGAAGTGCACGGACGCGGACAGCTTCGCCAGCGCCTCGCTCGGGCCGTCGGAGAACCGACCGCCCCACAGGCGGGTCGACTCCTTGTCGTTCGTCACGGGAATCCTCCGGCGTGTCCGGCGCCCCGCCGTCGGGACGGGGCACGGCACGCGCTTTGCTGGGTGGTGCGGGGGCTGGTGGTGCGGGGCTGGGTGGTACTGGCTGCTGGTGCTCGGGGCGCTCGGGGTGCTCGGGGTGCTCGGGGTGCTGCGCACGATCGTGCCGGTGGGTGCCCGTCTCGTCCCGCCGACCCGCCGCGTCCCCCGTCGGCTCACTCCCCCGCCGGGCGGCCTTCCGCCAGCGAGATCAAGTGCGCCACCAGGGCGGCGCCGCCCTCCGGGTCGCGGCACACCAGCAGGATGGTGTCGTCGCCGGCGATGGTGCCGAGGATGTCGCGGTTCTCCGCGTGGTCCATCGCCGAGGCGAGGAACTGCGCGGCCCCGGGCGGGGTGCGGACCACCACGAGGTTGCCGGACGCCTCGGCGGAGACGAGGAGTTCGCCGGCCAGCCGGGCCAGCCGGCCCTCGGACGCGGAGTCGTTGACCGGCGGCCGCGGGGTGCGGTCGCCGCCCTCGGCGGGCACCGCGTACACCAGGGCGCCGTCGCCGTCGCGGATCTTGACCGCGCCCAGTTCGTCCAGGTCGCGCGACAGCGTGGCCTGGGTGACGGCGAGGCCGTCGTCCGCGAGCAACCGGGCGAGCTGACCCTGGGACCTGACCCGGTGCCGGGTCAGGAGGTCCACGATCCGCCGGTGCCGCGCGGTGCGGGTGCTGGGCACCGCGTAGACCCCGTCGGGTGACGGTGCCGGCATGGGCCCCGTCGCCATGGTCTTGTGCTCGTTGCTCATCGGACGACCTCGCCTACCTTCGGTCTCGTCGCCTGCCGCGCATGCGCGGTGCCGCGTCCGTGCCGCGCGGGCGCGGCATGGCCTCTCTCGTCACTCGGCCCCCCGGGTTCGGGCGTCCGCGAGGATGCCGGGGAGTGCGGCGATCAGCGCGTCCACGTCGGCGTCCTCGACGACCAGCGGCGGAGCGAGCCGGATGACGTCGGGCGCAACCGCGTTGACGAGGAAACCGGCGGCGGTGGCGGCCTCGGCGACGTGGCCCGCGACGGGTGCGGTCAGCACGATACCGAGAAGCAGGCCCGCACCGCGCACATGATCGACCAGCGGGTCGCCGAGTGCCTCGACTTCGTGGGAGATCCGCACGCCGAGGTCGCGGGTGCGGGCCAGCAGGCCGTCGGCGTCGATGGTGTCGAGCACCGCCAGACCGACCGCGCAGCACACCGGGTTGCCGCCGAACGTGGAGGCGTGGTCGCCGGGCGCGAGGAGTTCGGCGGCGTCGCCGAACGCCACGCAGGCGCCGAGCGGCAGACCGCCGCCGATGCCCTTGGCGAGCGTCATCACGTCGGGCAGCACGCCTTCGAAGTACGGGTCCTGGTGGGCGAACCAGTAGCCGGTGCGGCCGGTGCCGGTCTGCACCTCGTCGAGGATCAGCAGCGCGCCGCGTTCCGCGGTGATCTCGCGGGCCCGCTTGAGGTAGCCGGGCGGCAGCGGGCGGACGCCGAACTCGCCCTGGATCGGCTCCAGGAAGACCGCGGCGGTCTGCTCGGTGACCAGGGCGTCGAGGGCGTCGATGTCGCCGAACGGGGCGTACTTCACGCCGCCGGGCAGCGGTTCGAAGCCGGTGCGCTTGCCGGGCTGGCCGGTGAGGGCGAGGGCGCCCATGGTGCGGCCGTGGAACGAGCCTTCGATGGTGACCACTTCGGGCCGCCCGGTCTTGCGGGCGATCTTGAAGGCGGCCTCGTTGGCTTCGGCGCCGGAGTTGCAGAAGAACACCCGGCCGTCGCGTCCGGTCAGCTGCAGGATCCGCTCGGCGAGTTCGACCGCGCGGGTGGAGATGAACAGGTTCGACACATGGCCGACGGTGGAGATCTGCGTGGTGGCGGCGTCGATCACCGCCGGGTGCGCGTGGCCGAGGACGTTGACCGCCACCCCGGACAGGAAGTCCACGTATTCGCGGCCGTCGGCGTCGACGACGTGCGCGCCCTTGCCGGACACCAGCGCGACCTTCGGCCGGCCGAGGGACGGCATGAGGGCGCCCGTCCACCGCTTCTGGTACGTCTCGTTGGCGGTCATGCGCCCTCCCCCGCGGTCTGGCCGGCGTTCGGGACGACCATCGTCCCGACGCCTTCGTCGGTGAACACTTCGAGCAGCAGCGAGTGCGCGACGCGGCCGTCGAGCACGTGCGCGGCCCGGACGCCGGCCTGCACGGCGCGCAGGCAGGCTTCCATCTTCGGCACCATGCCGCTGGCCAGGCTCGGCAGCAGCTCGGCGAGTTCGTCGGCGTCGAGGCGGCTGATCACCTCGTCGCTGTTGGGCCAGTCGGCGTACAGGCCTTCGACGTCGGTGAGGACGACGAGGCGTTCGGCGTGCAGCGCGGCGGCCAGCGCGGCCGCGGCGGTGTCCGCGTTGACGTTGTAGACGTGGCCGTCGGCGCCGCGGGCGACGGACGAGATCACCGGGATCCGGCCGTCGTCGAGCAGAGCGCCGATGGCACCCGGGTTGACCTCGACGACATCGCCGACGAGGCCGATGTCGACCAGTTCGCCGTCGACGAGGGCGTGCCGCTTCTCGGCGGTCATGGTGTGCGCGTCCTCGCCGGTCATGCCGACGGCGAACGGGCCGTGCTCGTTGATGAGCCCGACGATCTCGCGCTGCACCTGGCCGGCGAGCACCATGCGGACCACGTCCATCGCTTCGGGCGTGGTGACCCGCAGGCCGCCCGCGAAGGTGGACTCCAGGCCGAGCTTGTCGAGGTGCGCGCTGATCTGCGGGCCGCCGCCGTGCACGATGACCGGCTTGAGGCCGGCGAACCGCAGGAACACCACGTCTTGGGCGAAGGCGCGCTTGAGGGCGTCGTCGACCATGGCGTTGCCGCCGAACTTGATGACGACGGTCTTGCCGTAGTAGTGCTCGAGCCAGGGCAGCGCTTCGATGAGCGTGTGGGCCTTGCCGAGCGCGACGTTGTGCCGCGCGGCGCGGATCGCTTTTCCGACCGTCTTCATCGAGTTCCCCCCGTTGCCGTGTGCGTCGGCGCTGCCGCCGGCGTCCTGCTTTCCGGTGGTCGTGCTCATGACGAGTACGCCGAGTTCTCGTGGACGTACTCCGCGGTCAGGTCGTTGGTCCACACCGTGACGGCCGCGTCGCCGGCGTTGAGCCGGGCGGTGACCCGGACTTCGCGTCCGCCCATGTCGACGAGGTCGCGGTCCTCGCCGACCGCGCCGCCCTTGCATACCCATACGCCGTTGATGGCGACGTCGAGCCGGTCGGCGTCGAACTCCGCGCCGGTGGTGCCGATCGCGGACAGCACCCGGCCCCAGTTGGGGTCTTCGCCGTGGATGGCGCACTTGAAGAGGTTGTTGCGGGCGATCGACCGGGCGACCTCCAGCGCGTCGGCCTCGTTCGCGGCCCCTTCGACCTCGATGGCGATGTCCTTGCCCGCGCCCTCGGCGTCGCCGATGAGCTGCCGGGCGAGGTCGTCGCAGACGACCCGCACGGCCTCGGCGAACTCCGCGGCGGCCGGGGCCACTCCGGACGCGCCGGAGGCGAGCAGCAGGACGGTGTCGTTGGTCGACATGCAGCCGTCCGAGTCGATCCGGTCGAAGGTGGTGTGCGTGGCGGCGCGCAGCGCCGCGTCGAGCTGCTCGGCGGGCACGTCGGCGTCGGTGGTGAGCACCACGAGCATGGTGGCCAGGCCCGGCGCGAGCATGCCCGCGCCCTTGGCCATGCCGCCGACGACCCAGCCGTCGCCGCCGGACACCGCGACCTTGTGCACGGTGTCGGTGGTCTTGATGGCGATCGCCGCGGCCTCGCCGCCGTCCGCGGTCAGCGCGGCGGCCGCCGCGTCGACGCCCGGGACCAGCTTGTCCATGGGCAGCTGCACGCCGATGAGCCCGGTCGAGCACACCGCGACCTCGCCCGCGTTCAGCTCGAGGAGTTCGGCGACCCGCTCGGCGGTTTTGTGGGTGTTCTGGAAGCCCTCGGCGCCGGTGCACGCGTTGGCGCCGCCGGAGTTGAGGATCACGGCCTGGAGTTGGCCGCCGGTGACGACCTGGCGGGACCACTGCACGGGCGCGGCCTGCACGCGGTTGGACGTGAACACGCCGGCCGCGGCGAGCGACGGCCCGTCGTTGACGACCAGCGCGACGTCCGGCGCACCGGTCGTCTTGAGCCCGGCCGCGACACCCGCGGCCCGGAACCCCTTCGCTGCCGTGACAGTCATGGCGCAACCCCCACCTTGCTCAGACCCAGCTCCTCGTCGAGGCCCAGGGCGATGTTCATGCTTTGCACCGCGCCGCCGCCGGTGCCCTTGGCCAGGTTGTCGATCACGCCCACGGCGACCAGGCGGTTCGCCTGCTCGTCGACGGTCACCTGGAGAAGTGCGGTGTTCGCGCCGTAGGTCATCTGCGTCGCGGGCCACTGGCCCTCGGCGAGCAGGTGCACGAACGGTTCGTCGGCGTACGCCTTCTCGTACGCCGCGCGCACGTCCGCGGCGGTGACGCCGGGGCGCAGCTTGGCGGTGCAGGTGGCGAGGATGCCGCGGGACATCGGGGCGAGGATCGGCGTGAAGGACACCGTGACCGGCTCGCCCGCGGCGGCCGCGAGGCCCTGGGCGATCTCCGGGGTGTGCCGGTGCACTCCGCCGACGCCGTACGCGCTGGCGGAGCCCATGACCTCGCTGCCGAGCAGGTTGGTCTTGAGCGCCTTGCCCGCGCCGCTGGTGCCGGACGCCGCGGCGATCACCACATCGGCCTCGACCAGCCCGGCAGCGAACGCCGGCACGGTGCTGAGCAGCGACACGGTCGGGTAGCAGCCGGGGACGGCGATCCGCTTGGTGCCGCGCAGCCGCTCGCGCGCGCCGGGCAGCTCCGGGAGGCCGTACCGCCAGGTGCCGGCGTGCGGCGAGCCGTAGAACCGCTCCCACGCCGCGGCGTCGCGCAGCCGGAAGTCCGCGCCGCAGTCCACCACGAGCACGTCGTCGCCGAGCTGCTCGGCGATCGCCGCGGACTGCCCGTGCGGCAGTGCGAGGAACACCACGTCGTGCCCGCCGAGTACCTCGGCGGTGGTCTCTTGGAGGACGCGGTCGGCCAACGGCACCAGATGCGGCTGGAGCGCCCCCAGGCGCTGCCCCGCATTCGATCCCGCGGTGAGCGCGCCGATCTCGATTTCCGGATGTGCGATCAGCAGACGCAGAATTTCCCCGCCCGCATAGCCGCTGGCTCCCGCCAATGCCGCCGTGACCACCCTGGCCACCTCCTCCCGATGGCATGACTATACGGAGCAGCGAAGACTTATGCAAACGCCTTCGCCCGCCCGGGTGAATACGCCACCCCCCACCCGACCATGATCCGTCCCCAGAACCCGACACCGGAAATCCCCCCGGTCCGCCACGGGTCAGGACCTGTGGTGCCGATGCCGACCAACCCGGCCGATCCGGACGGCACACCCGCCCCTGCCCCCGCCTCCGCGCGCAACGGAAAAGAGGAGGCCCAGACCCGGCGCGGACCTCCCCCTCTCCTTCAGCTTCGATCAGCCGGTCGGCGGCGCCAGGTACTCCAGCGCATAACCCTCCCCCGCACGCGTGACCCGGGCGATGCCGGGCGAGTCGAGGTGGGCGCCGGCGACGAAGTGGTCCGGCCGGATCAGCCGGTCGAGGAGCCCCGCGCGGGCGGCGCGAGCCTGGGACTGGTCGTCGTCCCACTCCCAGGACACGGACGGCTGGTCGAACTGCAGCGTGGGGACGTGCACGGTGTCGCCCCAGGCGAGCAGGCGCCCGGTGCCGCTCGCGACCTCGTAGACGGTGTGGCCGGGCGTGTGGCCCGGCGTCGGGATCGCGGCGATCCAGTCGTTGATCGCGACCTCCTCCGACACGGAGACGACCCGGTCGCGGATCGGCTCGAGCCGCCCGGTGAACACCGAGGCGTCCCCCGCGCCGATCCACACGCGCTCCAGCTTGGCGAACGCCTCGGAACCGTCCGGCATGACCAGACCGCTCACGTGGTCTTCGTGCCGATGAGTGATGGCCACGTCGGTGATGCCCGCGCGGTCGATTCCCGCTTCGTCGAGCGCTTCGTAGATCAGCCCCATGGTGGGGTCGTGCCAGTTGTCGGACGCGCCGGTGTCGATGAGCACCGACCGCGTGCCGTCGGTGACGTGGAAGGCGTTGACCGACAGCCGCAGGTTGCCGCCGACCAGCGGGACGGCGGCCGGCAACCCGCCGAGCACGCACCCGCACGCGTCGCGGAGCCGGGTCGCGGGCATGTCGATGTACCCGTCGCGCAACGCGACCACCTGCAGATCGCCGAATTCGAACGCGGCGTAGTGCCGGCCACTCGAGACCAGACGCATGAGCCCCTCCGTCGTCACGGTTCTCCAATAGAAGATGAACTCTTCTTTAGAAGAAACCCTACACTGTGCGCGGCGAGGGCATCCATCGATCGAGGAGCACGGTGGTCGAGCAAGACGGCAACGCGGCCGACCCGCAGCACGGCGACGACCTGGCCGGCGCGTTCGGCGGCAACGTGCGGCGGCGCCGCGAGGAGGCGGGTCTGACGCTGGAGCAGCTGTCCGCGCAGTCGTCGGTCAGCCGGGCGATGCTGTCCAAGGTCGAACGCGGCGAGAAGAGTCCGACGATCGGCATCGCGTCCCGCATCGCCCACGCGCTCGACACACCGCTCTCGGACCTGATCGGCTCCCCTGCCGCGGCCGCCAACGGCGTCGCGGTCGTCATGCGCAGGCCCGAACGCCCCGTCTTCCGCGACCCGGAAACCGGCTTCGAACGCCACATCGTGTCGGCCGCCCCGGGCGCGGGCGGAGCCGAACTGGTCGCCCACTACCTCCCCGCGCAGGTCTCCACCGGCCTGCTGCCCGCGTATCCGCCGGGCACCGAGAAACAACTCGTGGTGCTCGCCGGCACCCTCACCGTCGCGGTCGGCGGCATCAGCGAAACCCTGCACGCCGGCGACTCCGTGTTCTTCCAGGCCGACGCCCCCCACGGCTTCGCCAACCGCACGGACGATCCGTGCGAGTACCTGATGGTCATCTCACGCAGGACCTGATCAAGCGCTCCGCCCCAAAACCGCGCGCTCTGGCGCGGGCTCACCTACCTGATGACCGTGCTCCACGAGAGCCGCGACTTCCGGGAGGACCGGAGCGGGGAAGTCGCCGAGGCGGCGCAGCGGGAACTGGACGCCGCGTTCGACACCGTGGCCGCAGAGCTGACCACACGCTGGGGGGCTCCGCGGACCGTCGATCTCTGGCCTGCCCGCCGCCCGCCGCCCGCCGCCCGCCGCCCGGAAGTCCAACGCCCCAAAATTGCCGAGAGCCCGCCCCCACACCGCGAAAGCGGCAGGGAGCGGGCCCTCGTCAGGGTCCTCCGACGTCAGCTGAGCGTCGCCAGGGCCTGGTTCAGCGTCGCGGACGGGCGCATGACCGCGGAGGCCTTGGCCGGGTCCGGCTGGTAGTAGCCGCCGATGTCGGCCGGGGAGCCCTGGACGGCGAGCAGCTCGTCCACGATGGTCTGCTCCTGCTCGGCCAGCGTCTTCGCGAGCGGGGCGAAGGCCGCGGCGAGTTCGGCGTCGGCGGTCTGGCCGGCCAGCTCTTGGGCCCAGTACAGGGCCAGGTAGAAGTGGCTGCCGCGGTTGTCGATGCCGCCGACGCGGCGGGTCGGCGACTTGTCCTCGTTGAGGAAGGTGCCGGTGGCGCGGTCGAGGGTGTCGGCGAGGATCTGCGCGCGGGCGTTGGAGGTCGCCGTGGCGAGGTGCTCGAAGCTCGCGGCCAGGGCGAAGAACTCGCCGAGGCTGTCCCAGCGCAGGTAGTTCTCCTTGACGAGCTGCTGCACGTGCTTCGGCGCCGAGCCGCCCGCACCCGTCTCGAAGAGGCCGCCGCCCGCCATCAGCGGAACAACCGACAGCATCTTGGCGCTGGTGCCCAGCTCCAGGATCGGGAACAGGTCCGTCAGGTAGTCGCGGAGCACGTTGCCGGTGACCGAGATGGTGTTCTCGCCGCGGCGGATGCGCTCGACCGACAGGGCGGTGGCCTTCACCGGCGACATGATCTCGATGGTCAGGCCGTCGGTGTCGTGCTGCGGCAGGTACTCGCGGACCTTGCCGATGAGCACGGCGTCGTGCGCGCGGGTCTCGTCGAGCCAGAACACGGCCGGGTCGCCGGTGGCGCGGGCACGCGTCACGGCGAGCTTGACCCAGTCCTGGATCGGCAGGTCCTTCGTCTGGCACATGCGGAAGATGTCGCCCGCGGAGACCTCCTGCTCGAGGACCGCGTTGCCGTCCTCGTCGACGACGCGGACGGTGCCCGCGGCGGCGATCTCGAAGGTCTTGTCGTGGCTGCCGTATTCCTCGGCGGCCTGCGCCATGAGGCCGACGTTCGGCACCGAGCCCATCGTCGCCGGGTCGTAGGCGCCGTTCGCGCGGCAGTCGTCGATGACGACCTGGTAGACGCCCGCGTAGCTGCTGTCCGGCAGCACCGCGAGGGTGTCGGCCTCGTTGCCGTCCGGGCCCCACATGTGGCCGGAGGTGCGGATCATCGCGGGCATCGACGCGTCGACGATGACGTCGCTGGGGACGTGCAGGTTCGTGATGCCGCGGTCCGAGTCGACCATGGCGAGCGCCGGGCCGTCGGCGATCTCCGCCTCGATCGACGCCTTGATCGCGTCGCCGTCGGGCAGCGCGGCCAGGCCGTTGAGGATGGCACCGAGGCCGTCGTTCGGGCTGAGGCCCGCGGCCGCGAGGGTCTCGCCGTAGGCGGCGAACGTCTTCGGGAAGAAGGCGCGGACGACGTGGCCGAAGACGATCGGGTCGGAGACCTTCATCATCGTGGCCTTGAGGTGCACCGAGAACAGCACGTCCTCGGCCTTCGCGCGGGCGATCTGCGCGGTGAGGAACTCGCGGAGGTGCGCGGCGCGCATGACGGAGGCGTCGACGACCTCGCCGTCGAGGACCTTCACGGTCTCGCGGAGCACGGTGGTGGTGCCGTCGGCGGCGACGTGCTCGATGCGCAGCGTGCCGGCCTTGGCGACGACCGCGGACTTCTCGGTGCTGCGGAAGTCGTTCTGCCCCATCGTGGCGACGTTGGTCTTCGAGTCGGCGGTCCAGGCGCCCATGCGGTGCGGGTGGGCCTTGGCGTAGTTCTTGACCGACGCGGGGGCGCGGCGGTCGGAGTTGCCCTCGCGCAGGACCGGGTTGACGGCGCTGCCCTTGACCTTGTCGTAGCGGGCGCGCGTCTCGCGCTCCTCGTCGGACTTCGGGTCGTCCGGGTAGTCCGGCAGCGCGTAGCCCTGCGCCTGCAGCTCCGCGACCGCGGCCTTGAGCTGCGGGATGGAAGCGGAGATGTTCGGCAGCTTGATGATGTTGGCGGCCGGGGTCTTGGCCAGCTCGCCCAGCTCGGCAAGGGCGTCGCCGATGCGCTGGTCCTCGGTGAGGCGCTCCGGGAAGGACGCGATGATGCGGCCCGCCAGGGAGATGTCGCGGGTCTCGACGCGGACACCGGCGGTCGAGGCGTAGGCCTGGATGACCGGCAGCAGCGAATACGTCGCCAGCGCCGGGGCCTCGTCGGTGTGCGTGTAGATGATGGTCGAGTCAGTCACCAGGTGCTCCGCTCCACGTCTCCGGCTTGCTGCAACATTGCTCGATTGCTCGACATCAAGATATCCCGAAGCGGCACCGGTTTCGCACGCACCCGGCCGCCGGGATAAACCTCACGCGGACGGTTGGCGGAAACCTACAAATCCGTGCTGCGCGACTCGGTGGTTCCCGGTACCCGGTGGCGGCTCGAAGCGCTGGCAGAGTCGGTGGCACGTCGAACTTCTCGGGGCTTCGGCCCCGACGGGGAATTGTCTGCCTATCACAAAGAGGTGCCTGCTGTGACGCCTGCGACGCCTGCTGTGACACCCATGACTCCTGCCGTCGCCGTGACCGGACTGGGCGCGACCACCCCGTTGGGCGGCGACGCGCCGTCCACCTGGGCCGCGATGCTCGCCGGGAAATCCGGCGTACGCCTCCTCGACGACCCCCGCCTCGAGGACTTCCCGGCCCGGATCGGCGCCCCGCTCGCCGTCGACCCCGCCGCCGTCCTCCCGCGCGTCGAGGCGCGCCGCATGGACCGCTCGCAGCAGGTCGCCATGATCGCCGCCCGCGAGGCCTGGGCGGACGCCGGAAGCCCGGAGGTCGACCCGGACCGCCTCGCCGTCGTCATCGGCACCGGCGTCGGCGGCGCGGTCACCCTCCTCGAGCAGGACGACAAGCTGGAGTCCGGCGGCCCGCGCCGCGTCTCGCCGCTGACCGTGCCGATGCTCATGGCCAACGGCCCCGCCGCCTTGGTCGGCATCGAACTGGGCGCCCGGGCGGGCGTGCACACCCCCGTCAGCGCGTGTGCGTCCGGTGCCGAAGCGATCGCCTACGGCATGGACCTGATCCGCCTCGGCCGCGCCGACGTCGTGGTGGCGGGCGGCGCCGAAGCGTGCCTGCACCCGCTGCCGCTCGCCGGGTTCGCGCAGGCCCGCACGCTTTCCACCCGCAACGACGACCCCGAGCGCGCGTCCCGCCCGTTCGACGCGGCCCGCGACGGCTTCGTGCTCGGCGAAGGCGCCGCGGTCGTGGTGCTGGAACGCGCCGACTTCGCCGCGGCCCGCGCCGCCCGGCGGCATGCGCTGCTGGCCGGATCCGGCATGACGTCCGACGCCTTCCACATCACCGGCGCCGACCCCGAGGGCCAAGCCCGCGCGATGCGCCGCGCCCTCGCGGACGCCGGACTGCCGCCGCAGGCCGTCGACGTCGTGCACGCGCACGCCACCTCGACCCCCGTCGGCGACCTCAACGAAGCCCGCTCGGTCGCCGACGCGATCGGCCTGCACCCGGCGGTGACCGCGACCAAGTCGATGACCGGCCACCTGTGCGGCGGCGCCGGCGCGGTCGGCGCGCTTGCCGCGCTGCTCGCCGTCCGCGACGGCGTCGTCCCGGCGGTCCGCAACCTCGACGACCCGGACCCGGAGGTCAAGCTGGACCTGGTCCGCGGCGAACCGCGGCGCGGCTCCTTCCACACCGCGCTCGCCAACGCGTTCGGCTTCGGCGGGCACAACGTGTCGCTCGTGTTCACCGCGGCCTGACCCCCACCGCGGCACCGCACCCGGCCCCGCGCACAGGCCCTCCCCACGGGCCGCGACATCGCGCGCGGACGCCTGTCCCGGCCCCGCGGCCGGTGGCCCGCACCACCGGCCGCACCGGCCCCCTGCGTTAGACTCTGGCGCTCCCGGGCCGTCCCGCACCGCCCGCGTCCGGGCCGCCCAGCCCGGTCGCCCACGTTCCGCGCGGACCGGCCCTGCCCCCGGATGAGACGACGAGACGACGTGACAACTCCCCTGGAATCGGACGACCGCACCAACGTCACCGACCCGGAGAGACCAACGGCCCGCACTTCGTCCCAATTCGGCCGGATCGCCGCCCGGGCCCGCACGCTCAACCGGTTCGACCTGATCGCCATGGCCGTCCCCACCGTGATCCTCGCGGTGATGGGCTGGCAGAAACGCTGGATGACCGACGACGGGCTGATCTTCACCCGCGCCGTCAAGCAAATCGTGGACGGCAACGGCCCCGTCTACAACATCGGCGAGCGCACGGAAACCTCCACGAGCACCCTGTGGCAGTGGGTCCTCGCCCTCGTCGACCTGGTCACCCCCGGCGACATCGCGGCCATCGCCGTCTACCTCGGCCTCGCCCTGTCCGTCGGCGGATTCCTGATCGCCCTCAACGCCACCCGGCGCCTCTATCGCGGCCTCGCCGTCAAGCGCTTCCTGCTGCCGGCCGGCGCCCTGGTGTTCGTCGCGATCCCGTCCATCTGGGACTTCCTGACCGCGGGCATGGAAACCGGGCTGATCATCTTCTGGATCGCCGTGTCCTGGTCCCTCCTGGTGCGCGCGTGGCAGATCCCCGCCGAACGCGTCCGGCTGCGCCGCGTCCTCGGCACCAGCGTCTGGTACGGCCTCGGCCCGCTCGTCCGCCCCGACCTCGGCCTGGCGATGATGGTCTTCCTGGCCGCGCTCGCCCTGCTGACCCGGGCCCGCTGGACCCGGTGCATCGGCATGCTCGCCGCCGCCGGAGCACTGCCCGCCGCATACGAGATCTTCCGCATGGGCTACTACGGCCTCATCTTCCCGATGCCCGCGCTCACCAAAGAAGCCGGCGAATCGCTGTGGGGCCGCGGCTGGGACTACCTGACGGACTACAACCGGCCCTACAAGCTGTGGATCCCGCTGCTCCTGCTCGCGGTCGTCGCCGCGCTGCTGCTGCGCGTCCGCCGCCCCGGCAACCGCACCTGGATCGTCGTCGCCGCCCCGCTGACCGCGGCGTTCGTGCAGACGTTCTACGTGATCAAGGTCGGCGGCGACTTCATGCACGGCCGCATGTGGATGCCCGTCCTGCTGATGCTGCTGCTCCCGCTGCTGCTCACGCCGTTCGACAAGCTCGCCACCCCGGTGGTCGCCGGCATCGCGGTCTGGGCCGTCATCTGCGGCAGTTCGTGGCGCTCCGGCATCATCACCACCGACTCGCCGCTCGGCAACGGCCAGCACCAGGTGTGGAACGAACGCGACTTCTACACCAACGAGACGAAGACCGACAATCCGGTCACCGTCGGGCCGCACATCCGCACCATCGAAGAGTCGTACGACGTCAGCCGCAAGGCCCTCGCCGACGGCCGCCGCGTGCTGATCCTCGACCCGAACTACGCGCGCGCCTACAACCTCCCCGTCGACTTCGCCCTCCCGCTGCGCACCGACGTCGACTTCCCCGTCGGCCTGGTCATCGGCCGCCTGGGCGTGGGCGGCGCGGTCATGCCGCTCGACGGCATCGTCGCCGACGTGTGGGGCCTGTCGAACACCATCGGCGCGCACATCGACCAGACCAACTTCGCCGCGGCCGGCCACCAGAAGCTGCTGCCGCCGGCATGGAACTTCGCGTTGTACGTGGACCCGGCGGCCTGGTCGCAGATCCCCGACAACTTCCTGTCCGCCAAGGACCGCGAGCGCGGCGTCACCATGCTCCAGCTCGTCAACGCCGCCAACCACACGATGCAGTGCGGCGACGTGAAGGAACTGGTCGACTCGGTCACCAAGCCGCTGACGTTCGGCCGCTTCTGGGACAACCTGACCGGCGCCTACGACCGCACCAAGCTGCGCATCCCGGCCGACCCGATCGCCGCCGAGCAGAAGTTCTGCAAGTAGGCGGCCTTCCAGCGATGACGGCGGGAGCGGCGCGGCACGGTGAACTTCACCGTGCCGCGCCCGTGCGGCTACGCTGCGTATCCGCCCGAATTCACCCGTCACGCACGGCAGCGCAACTGCTCGCCTGACGCGTCATAGAAGTGAGCCCATATATGGTTGCCGTGCGTGCCCGGTCACGTCGGCGTTACCAGTGCCGGGCCGCCCCCGCGCAAACGTCCGACGCCCCGGCCCTTGGAGTCCCCGAAGCATGAGCCTCGTCAGTGCGCTGTACCGGCGCACCGGCAGCGACGCGCCCGGGGACGCCGCCGCCGCCGAATCCGGCACCGCCTTCACCCGCCGCTGGAACGCGGCCATGGTCGCGCTGCCCGCCGCGGTGATCCTGGTGCTCGGCTACACCCACCGCTGGATCAGCGACGACGGCCTCATCTTCACCCGCACCGTGCGGCAGATCCTCGCCGGGCACGGCCCCGTCTACAACGTCGGGGAACGCGCCGAGGCGTCCACCAGCACCGTGTGGCAGTGGCTGCTCGTGCTGGTCGGCTGGGTCACCGGGGCGGACATCGGGAAGATCGCGGTCTACCTCGGCCTGCTGTGCACGGCCGCCGGGTACGCCATCGCGCTCGACGCCACGCGCCGCCTGTACCGGCCGTACGCCCCCGGCCGCCTCATGCTCCCGCTCGGCGTCCTGCTGCTGATCGCTCTGCCGCCGGTCTGGGACTTCGCCACCTCCGGCCTGGAGACCGGCCTTTCCACGCTGTGGATCGCGGGCTGCTGGTGGCTGCTGGTCCACACCCTCGACGACCGCCGCAACCGCATCACCTACCCGCTCGCCGTCCTCGCCGGACTCGGGCCGATGGTGCGCCCGGACCTGGCGATCGCGAGCGTCGGCTTCCTCGCCGTCCTGGCGATCGCCCGGCGGCCCCGTTGGCTCGCCGCCCTCGGGCACCTGGGCGCGGCCGCGGCGATCCCGGTCGCCTACGAGATCTTCCGGGCCGGCTACTACGGCGTCCTCCTGCCCCTCCCCGCCATCGCCAAGGAAGCCTCCGGCTCCGACTGGCGGCGCGGCGGCCACTACGCGCAGGACTTCGTCACCCCCTACGTCCTGTGGCTCCCCGTCCTCGCGCTCGTCGCGCTCGTCGTCGCCGTCGTCGTGCTGCGCGTCCGCGCCGACGGCCTGCGCACGACCGCCCGCGGCGACGCCCCCCGCACCGCCGTCTTCGTCATGCCGGTCGTCGTCGCCACCGTGATGAGCCTCTACGTGGTCCGCGTCGGCGGCGACTTCATGCACGCGCGCATGCTCATCCCCGCCCTGTTCGTCGCCGTGCTGCCGGTTCTGCTGGTGCCGTCCGGCCGGCTCGCGATCCCGGTCGCGGCGGCCGTGACGGTGTGGGCGGTGGTCTGCGGCGTATCGCTGCGCGTGCCCTACGACGGCTTCAGCTCCGACGGGATCATCGCCGACGAGCGCGCGTTCTACATAGACGCCATGGGCATCGCGCACCCGATCTCGGCCGCCGACTACATGGCGCACTACCCGCGCTTCCCCGAAGCCGTCCGGATCGCGAAGACGCAGTACACGCACGTCCTCGTCTACGCCTGGTACGACGGCTTCTACGTCACCCCGCTCCGCCCCGGCGACCCTGCCCCCTACGCCACGGCGTGGCTCAACCTCGGCATGAGCGGCGCCGCCGTCCCCCTCGACGGGCGTTCCGTCGACATCCTCGGCCTGGCCTACCCGCTGGCCGCCCACCAGGAGCTGACCGGCCGCGGACGCCCCGGGCACGAGAAGGAACTCGACATCGCCTGGCTGTTCGCCGCCTACGCGCCGGAGAACACGGTCCTGCCGCCCGGCATCGACCCGCTCCGGGTCGCTCAGGCGAAGTACGCGCTGACGTGCGGCGACGAGAACCGCGGCGCGTTGAAGGAACTGCAGGACTCGGTGCAGCAGCCGATGACCTGGAGCCGCTTCTGGAAGAACCTCACCGGCTCGTGGGACCGCACCCGGTTCCGCTTCCCGAACAACCCGGCGGACGCCATGGAGCAGGTGTGCGGCGTCCGCACGCTGCCCGACGGCTACCTCGACAAGATGTTCAAGGTGTCCCCGGACGACGCCGCGAAGACCGGGCAGGCCCCGATCAGCGCACCCACCACCAACCGCTAGCGCGCCCGAAAGCCGCCGCGGGCACCCCCGGAGGACGCACCGCCATGACCCTCGGCACGACCGCTCTCGTCACCGGCGCCGCGCGCGGCCTCGGCCGCAGCATCGCCGAACACCTCGCCGGGCAAGGCGCCTCGGTGGCGGTGCTCGGACGCACCGCGGAAAGCCTCGAGCCGGTACTGGCCGCCATCCGCGCCACGGGCGCGCGCGGCATCGCCGTGGTCGCCGACGTGACCGACCTGTCCGCGGTGACCGCGGCGGTCGCCGACGCCGAAGCCGCACTCGGCCCGCTGGACCTGGTGGTCAACAACGCGGGCCTCATCGACGACAGCGAAGTGCCGTTCTGGGAGACCGATCCGGACCGCTGGTGGGCGGTCGTGGAGACGAACCTGCGCGGCCCGGCGAACATCGACCGTGCGGTCATCCCCGGCATGCTGGCCCGTGGCCGCGGCCGCATCGTCAACATCAACAGCGGCTTCGCGCTCCGCACCGACCCGAACTACTCGGCCTACAGCACCTCCAAGGCCGCACTGCTGCGGCTCAGTGACGCCATGGCCGGTCCCCTGGCCGAGCGCGGCGTGTACCTCTTCGACGTCTCGCCGGGCGCGGTCGCCACCGACATGACCGCCGGCATGGCGATGTTCGAGGGCAAGAGCGACTGGTACGACAAGCAGCGGATCCTCGCTGCGGTCACCGCCGTCGCCGAAGGCAAGGTCGACACCCTCGCCGGGCGGTTCCTGCACGCGGGCAAGGACGACATCGTGAAGCTGGCCGCGGAACGCGCCGACGACATCGCCGAACGCGACGCGCGTCGCCTGCACCTGCGCCCGTACGGCGACGACGACCCGGAAGGCTGAGCCCGCCGTCCGCCCGAGAACCGGCAACCGGCAACCGGACGTAGACAAGCAACGCGAAGGGCCCCGCGGCTCCCCCGATCAGGGGAAGCCGCGGGGCCCTTCGGCGTTCGTGCGTATGCGTGGCTGCGTTACGCCCCGCGCAGCACCGCGCCCGTGCGCTCCGCCGCGAGCGCCACCGCGGCGTCGCGCGCCGCCGTGGCCTCCTCGACGGTGAGCGTGCGGTCCGCCGCGCGGAAGCGCAGCGCGTACGCGAGGGACTTGCGGCCTTCGCCGATCTGCTCGCCGGTGAACACGTCGAACAGGCGCAGCGACTCCAGCAGCGCGCCCGCGCCGTCGCGCAGCGCCGCCTCGACCGCGGCGGCCGACACCTCCGCGTCGACGACCAGCGCGACGTCCTGCGTGGCGATCGGGAACGACCCGATGTGCCCGGACACCGCGTGGTTCTCGCCGCCTTCCAGGCCGGCGGTCAGCGCGTCGAGGTTCAGCTCCATCGCACAGGTGCGCTCCGGAAGCTGCAGCGCCTTGACGACGCGCGGGTGGAGTTCGCCCGCGTGCCCGACGACGGTGTCGCCGACCACGAGTTCGGCGCAGCGGCCCGGGTGCCACGGCGCGTACTGGCCCTGGCGCACGGTGAGTTCGACGCCCGCGGCGGCCGCCACGGTGCGCGCGGCCTCGACCGCGTCGGCCCACGACGCCCGGCGGCCCGCGCCCCACCAGCCGGCCGGCTCGCGCTCGCCCGCCAGCACCGCGGCCACATGGTACGGCTGCTCGGGCAGCGCCGCGGCCAGCGACGCGAGTTCGGCGTCGGTCGGACGGCGGTCCACCGGCAGCCGCGGCGCGACGGGGCGCTCGGCCTTCGGGTGGAACACCAGCCCGCCCTCGAACAGCGCCACGTCGGTGTTGCCGCGGCCCACGTTGCGGCGCAGCGCGCCCAGCAGGCCCGGCAGCATCGTGGTGCGCAGCCCGGGCTCCTCGTCGGAGATCGGGTTGACCAGCTTGACCGTCATGCGGCGCGGGTCGGACGCGTCGAGGCCGAAGCCGTCGAAGACCGCGTCGCCGACGAACGGGTAGTCGAGGACCTCGTTGTACCCGTCGGCGGCGAGCGCCCGGCCGACCCGGCGGCGCAGCCGCTGCCCGGCGGTCAGGCCGCGTCCGGCCGGCACCTGCGGCAGCGCCGAGGGGACGGCGTCGTAGCCTTCGAGCCGGATGACCTCTTCGGCGAGGTCGTTCGGGTCGGTCAGGTCGGGACGCCAGGTCGGCGGGGTGACGGTGAGCGCGTCGATGCCTTCGACCGTGCAGCCGACCTCCTGGAGGCGCTGCGCGACGGTCTCCGGCGCGTACGGCACACCGGCGACGCGCGCCGGGTGGTCCGCGGCGATGCCGATGCGGACCGGCTCGCGCGGCGCGTCGACCTCGGTGACGCCGGCCTCGGCGACCGCGCCTTCGCCGCCCAGCAGCACGAGCAGGTCGACGGCGCGCTGCGCCGCGGCCCGGGCCGCCTCGGGGTCGACGCCGCGCTCGAACCGGCGGGACGCCTCGGAGCCGAGCTTGTGGCGGCGCGCGGTGCGGGCGATCGCGACCGGGTCGAAGTTGGCGGCCTCGATGACGATGTCGGTCGTGTCGATGCCGATTTCGGTGGTCGCGCCGCCCATCACGCCGGCCAGGCCGATGGCGCCCGAGGCGTCGGTGATGAGCAGGTCCTCGCGGTCGAGGATCCGCTCGACGCCGTCCAGCGTGCGGAGCTTCTCGCCCGCGTGGGCGCGGCGCACGGTGATCGTCCCGTCGAGGCGGGCGCGGTCGTAGGCGTGCAGCGGCTGGCCGATTTCGAGCATCACGTAGTTGGTGATGTCGACGGCGAGCGAGATCGGCCGCATGCCGGCCATCTGCACGCGGCGCTGGAGCCAGAGCGGCGACGGCGCGGACGGGTCGATGCCGATGACGGTGCGCGCCACGAAGCGGCGGCAGCCGTCCGCGTCGTCGACCGCGACCGGGTAGCCGTAGGCGTTCGCGGCGGGCACGTCGAGCAGCGCCGGGTCGCGCAGCGGGATGCCGTAGGCGATGGCGGCCTCGCGGGCGACGCCGCGCAGCGACAGGCAGTAGCCGCGGTCGGGGGTGACGGCGATGTCGAGGACCTCGTCGACGAGCCCGAGGAGTTCGATCGCGTCGGCGCCGACCTCGGCCTCGATCGGCAGCACGATGATGCCGTCGTGGTCGTCGCCCATGCCGAGTTCGCGGGCCGAGCAGATCATGCCCTCGGACGTCTTGCCGTACGTCTTGCGCGCGGCGATCTCGAACCCGCCCGGCAGCACGCCGCCGGGGAGGATGACGACGACCTTGTCGCCTTCCTCGAAGTTGCGCGCGCCGCACACGATGTTCTGCGGCTCGCCGGTGCCGTTGGCGTCGCCGACGTCGACCTGGCAGTACCGGATCGGCTTCTTGAACTCGGTGAGTTCCTCGACGGCCAGGACCTGGCCCACGACGAGCGGGCCCTTGAGGTCGGCGCCGAGCCGGTCGACGGTCTCGACCTCGAGGCCGAGGCCGATGAGCTTGGCCGCGACGTCCCGGCCGGACTCGCCGGCCGGCAGGTCGACGTACTCCCGCAGCCACGAAAGCGGGACCCGCATCAGATCTCCATCCCGAACGGAAGGGTGAAACGCACGTCACCCTCGACCATGTCCCGCATGTCTTCGACGCTGTGCCGGAACATCAGGGTGCGTTCCAGGCCCATGCCGAAGGCGAAACCGCTGTACACGTCTGGGTCGATGCCGCACGCGATCAGCACGCGCGGGTTGACCATGCCGCAGCCGCCCCACTCGATCCAGCCCTCGGACTTGCAGGTCCGGCACGGGTTGTCGGGGTCGCCCACCGACGCGCCGCGGCACACGAAGCACTGCAGGTCGACCTCGGCCGACGGCTCGGTGAACGGGAAGTACGACGGGCGCATCCGGGTCACCAGGCCCTCGCCGAACATCGACGCGGCGAAGTGGTCGAGCGTGCCCTTGAGGTGCGCCATGGTCAGGCCGCGGTCCACCGCAAGGCCCTCGACCTGGCCGAACACCGGGGTGTGCGTGGCGTCCAGCTCGTCGGTGCGGTACACGCGGCCCGGGCAGATCACGTAGATCGGCGGGGTGCGGGTGAGCATCGAGCGGATCTGCACCGGCGAGGTGTGGGTGCGCAGCACGACGCCCGAGTCCGGGGTGCCGTCGGCGGCCTGCACGAAGAACGTGTCCTGCATGGTGCGCGCCGGGTGGTCCGGGGCGATGTTGAGGGCGTCGAAGTTGTACCACTCGGCCTCGACCTCGGGGCCTTCGGCGATCTCGTAGCCCATCGCGACGAACACGTCGCCGATGCGCTCGGACAGCGTCGTCAGCGGGTGCCGGGCGCCGCGCGCGGCGCGGTCCCACGGCAGTGTGACGTCGACGGTCTCCTCGACCAGGACGCGGGCGTCGCGTTCCGCCTCGAGCACCTCGCGGCGGGCGGCGAGGGCCTGGTTGACCTGGCCCCGGGCCTGCCCGACGCGCTTGCCGGCCTCGGCCTTGGCCTGCGGCGGCAGCGCGCCGATCTCGCGGTTGGCGAGCGCCAGCGGCGACCGGTCCCCGGTGTGCGCGATCTTGGCCTCGTGGAGGGCGTCCAGGTCACCTGCGGCGGCGAACGCGGCAAGGGCGGCATCGCGCGCCTTGTCGACCTCCTCCGGTTTCAGCGACTCCACCTCGACCGGGTCGTACGACTTGTTCGGTGCCGACATCTTCTTCCAGTGCTCCTGTAGGGATTCTCGCCCGCACGGGCGTCCGGTCGAAGCCGGGCGGCTCGTGGCGCCGACGGCGTTCCGCGCGCGCGGCAGAGGCGCACGGGAGGCACGGGGCGACGGGTCGAGTCTAGGCGAATCGAGGCGGCCACCCGGAACCTGCCCGCACCCCGGACAGCTCGGGGATTGCGGCGTCGTCCGGGTGCGGCCCGACATGGTCGCGGCACAGCCCGCGGGGTGGTCGTCCGGTGCGGCGTTTTGCGGCTTCCACGGCCGCGCACGCTCAGGTCAGGACGTCCGGCATCCCCGCGGGCAGCCGAAATCGGAACCGGGCCCCGCCGCTCGCGGCACGCCCGACGTCGATGGTCCCGCTGTGCGCTTCGACGAGGCCCTTGACGATGTAGAGGCCGAGTCCGGTGCCGCCGCGCCGGTTGCCGCGCCAGAAGCGCGTGAAGACCCGGCCGAGCAACTCGTCCGGGATACCCGGGCCCTCGTCGCTCACCGTGATCTCCGTCCCTTCCTCGCCGTCCTCGTCACCCGCGCCTGCCTCGCCCGCCTCGCCCGTCGCCGGGTCGTCGGACGCGTCCGCGCCCAGACGGATGCGGGTCATCTCGATGGTGACGGTTCCGGCGCCGTGGCGCACCGCGTTTTCCAGCAGGTTGCCGAGGATCTGGTCGAGCTTGTCGCGGTCCATCCAGGTCTGCGGCAGTCCCGGCTCGGCACGCACCACGAACCGGTCGGCGGGGTGCCCCGCGGTGACCATCGCCCGCACGTGCCGGTCGACCGCTTCGCGCAGGTCGACGACCTGGCGGTGCAGCTGGAGCCGGCCCGAGTCGATCCGGGAGATGTCGAGCAGCTCGGTGATCAGCCGCGTCACCCGGTCCGCGTCCGCGTCGACGGTCTCCAGCATCAGCCGCTTCTGCTCGTCGGTGAACCGCTCCCACTTGCGCAGCAGCGTCGCGGTGAAACCCTTCACACTGGTCAGCGGCGACCGCAGCTCGTGCGCGACGGTGGCGACCAGTTCGGCGTGGTTCCGCTCGCTGCGGCGCCGCGCGGAGGTGCAGCGCAGGCCGACGACGACGTGCGTGACCGGGGTGTTGGCGCCGTTCTCCCGCACGTAGGACGCGGTCACCAGGACCTCGCGCCCGGCCAGCAGAAGGTTGCGCTCCGGCTGCCGGGTGCGGATGCCGAGGCCGCCGAACGGGTCGGTGCACACCCACCAGCGCCGCCCGTCGATGTCCTCGAGCGGCAGCGCGTCGGACAAATGCTTGCCGAGGGCGTCGGCGGCCTTGATGCCGGTGATGCGGACGGCGGCCGCGTTGAAGCAGCACACGGTGCCGGACGCATCGGCGATCACCAGCCCGTCGGGCAGCGCATCCGCGGTGAGCCCGCACAGCGCCGCGGCACCGGGGCCGGGGTCGCCTCCGGGTGGAACTCCCGTGCCCGGCACGGAAACCGGATCACCGGCCGGGGCCGGGTGCGGAATACCCGGCCCGTCCACGCCCGTGCGTCCACCTGCCGCGTGCAGATCCGCGTCCACGCCCACCGGCCCCCTTCCGACCTCGTACGGCCGAGGGATTGCAGCATTCCGTGGCCCCCCGCGGAACGGCATACCCCTATGAAGCAGATGCTCCGGGCCGGTCACACTACTCCAACGGGCCGCCCGGCTCGACAGTCACGCGACCGCTTTTCCTTGCGCGCCCCTGGCGAACCGGGCGCACGCCGGAGTACGCCGGTCAGCGGGCAGCGCCCCCGGCGCGCAAGGTCCGGCATCCGGAACTCCCGCGCTGCGCCCGCGCGGACGCATACAGGCACACGGCCGCGGCGGTCGCGAGGTTCAGACTCTCCGCCCGGCCGTGGATCGGCACCCGCACGACCGCGTCGGCCAACGCCCGCGTCTCCTCGGGCAGTCCCCACGCCTCGTTGCCGAAAATCCAGGCCGTCGGCCCGTCCAGCCCGCCCGCGTCGATCTCCTCGTCCAGGTCGGACTCCCCCGCCCCGTCGGCGGCGAGGATCCGCAGCCCGGCAGCCCGCAACTGCGCGATGGTGTCCTCGATCCGGGCCCCGACCGCGACCGGCAGGTGGAACAGGCTGCCCACGGACGCGCGCACCGTCTTCGGGTTGTACAGGTCCACGGACGCGTCGGTCAGCACCACCGCTTCGGCACCGGCCGCATCGGCGGCGCGCAGCACCGTCCCGGCGTTGCCCGGGTCGCGCACGTGCGCCAGCACGGCGACCAGATCGGGCGGGGCGTCCGCGGTGAGCGACGCCAAGGGCACGTCCACGAACCGGCACAGGCCGACGATCCCCTGCGGGGTGACCGTCTGGCTGATCGCCGCGATGACATCCGTGCTCGCGCTCAGCACCGGTACCTTCTGCGCCCGGGCCAGGTCGATGATGTCCGGGTAGCGCTCGGCGGTCTCCGCGGTCGCGTACAGCTCGACCAGCGTGCCCGGCAGCGCGGCGGCTTCCCGCACCGCCTGCGGGCCCTCGGCGAGGAACCGCCGCTCGCCCGCCCGGTGCGCCCGCTTGGCCAGCCGCCTGGCCGCCGCCACACGCGGCGAGCGGGTGGACGTCAGCTCGGGACTCGGCATACGGAAAACCGTTTCTGGGCGAGGGCGTTCGGGCGGAAGGCGGAGCCGGCGGCCGTGCCTGCCCGGCCGGGGCGGGTCGGTATCCGGCCCCGGGGCGACGGGCGCGTTTCGCATCGGCCGCAAATGCACCGGTGGGCCCCCACCGACCCGCGCCGCCGTACCGGAGTACGGGGGCGGCGTCCGTGGAGGCCCTCCGGAAAATCGGCCCCGAGGGGCCGCGTCCACCGGCCCGCCTACGTGCGACGGGCTTGGGACGGCAAGCCTCAGGCGGCTTCCTTCGGCGCGTTGACGTCCTCCGGAAGAGCCTTCTGGGCCGCCTCGACGAGCGCCGCGAACGCCGTCGGGTCGTTGACCGCGAGCTCGGCCAGCATCTTGCGGTCGATCTCGATGCTGGCGGCCTTCAGACCCTGGATGAAGCGGTTGTAGGTGATGCCGTTCAGACGCGCGGCAGCGTTGATGCGCTGGATCCACAGCTGACGGAAGTCGCCCTTGCGCTTCTTGCGGTCGTTGTAGTTGTAGACCAGGGAGTGGGTGACCTGCTCCTTGGCCTTGCGGTAGAGGCGCGAACGCTGACCGCGGTAGCCGCTCGCCTGCTCGAGGATTGCGCGGCGCTTCTTCTGGGCGTTGACCGACCGCTTGACGCGTGCCACTTGATGAACTCCTTGACTTCAGACCGGGGCGTGGTGGAAGCCCCGACCCGGGGTACGACTGGGACCGGCGCCCGCCGCTCCCGCCGGCTCACGCTCGGCGGGGCAGGCGCACGTGGCTCACTTGCCGAGCAGCTTCTTGATCTTCTTGGCGTCACCCGGAGCCATCTCGACGGTGCCCGCAAGGCGGCGGGTCAGCGTCGACGGCTTGTGCTCGAGCAGGTGGCGGCGGCCGGCGCGCTGACGGAGCACCTTGCCGGAGCCGGTGATCTTGAAGCGCTTGCTGGCACCACTGTGCGTCTTGTTCTTCGGCATGTCGCCGCTGTCTCCTCGTCGTGCCGTGCCTGCCCGGCATCGCGCCGGGCAGGCACAGGTATGTAGGGAACTTCCTGGTCGCGGAACGACCGGGCCGATCAGGCCTGGTCCGCGGCGGCCGGAGCCTCCGCGGCTTCCGGCTCCTTGACGGCTTCCGGCGCCTCGGCGGCTTCCGGAGCCTCGGCCGCGTCCGTCGCCTCGTCGGCGGGGTCGGCCGGGGCCGACTCCTCGCCGCGGCGGGCCTGCTTGCGCGCCTCGGCGGCTTCGCGGGCCTCGGCCATGGCTTCGGTCTTCTTCTTGTGCGGACCGAGAACCATGATCATGTTGCGGCCGTCCTGCTTCGGGCTGGACTCGACGAAGCCCAGCTCCTGGACGTCCTCCGCGAGACGCTTCAGCAGTCGGAAGCCCAGCTCGGGGCGGGACTGCTCACGGCCGCGGAACATGATCGTGATCTTGACCTTGTCGCCCTGCTTCAGGAACCGCTCGACGTGACCCTTCTTGGTGTCGTAGTCGTGCGGATCGATCTTCGGCCGGAGCTTCATCTCCTTGATGACCGTGTGCGCCTGGTTCTTGCGCGCTTCACGGGCCTTCATGGCGGACTCGTACTTGAACTTGCCGTAGTCCATGAGCTTGCACACAGGCGGCCGGGCGTTGGCCGCGACCTCGACCAGGTCGAGGTCGTATTCCTGAGCCAGCTCCAGGGCCTTGGCAAGCGGGACGATCCCGACCTGCTCGCCGCTGGGACCGACGAGTCGCACCTCGGGGACGCGAATCCGGTCGTTGATGCGGGGCTCGGCGCTGATGGGGCCTCCTCGATTCCTGAAGTGGTCGGCGGTTCCGTCCCGCGGCCACGTACTCCTGCCGTTCGACCGACTTACGGGTCCATCCGTCACACCGGGCCGTTCAGACAAACGGCCCGACATGCGAAAAGCCCCGCACGGGACGCATGCGAGGCTCCATAACACCGGCGGCAGACGGCTTCTTCCCTTTCCGGGAATCCGCACACCTGCCCGGCCATCCGTGGATGACCGGTGCCGGACCGTGACCCGTCGACCGCGAGGCCGATCAGGTGGGAGACGGAGCCTCCGCTTGCGTGGCGGACACACGAAGTATCCGCTCGGTCGACGCACCACAATACCACCCGGCCGGATGAACCGGACACCGGGCGGCGTCGTGCCGGCGGGGGGAGTCTAGCGGGTCGGAAGGGGGCCGACGCCGCGAGCGGGGCCGCCCCGGCGTACTCCGGTCCCTCCGTCGCTGCCCTCCCCGGCCCCCGGGCCTCGGCCGCCGTCCGATGCCCGACACTGGTGCGCATGACCGACAGCGCACAGCAGCACTCCGCCTCCGCCGCCGACCCGTCCGATTCGGGTGAGGCGGTCGACGGGATGACCCGCGACCTCGCGGACGTCTCCGCGATGGAGGTGATCACCACCCTCGCCGTGCACCTCATGAGCGCGTCGGCGATCAAGCTGGGCCTCGCCGAGGACGGCGAGCAGCACAAGGACCTCGACGAAGCCCGCAAGCTCATCACCGCGCTGGCCGGCCTCGTCACCGCGGGCGCCCCCGAGCTGGGCTCGCAGCACGCCGCTCCGCTCCGCGACGGCCTCAAGTCCCTCCAGCTCGCGTTCCGCGAGGCGTCGCTGATCCCGGACGAGCCGGGCAAGGGCCCGGGCGAGAAGTTCACCGGCCCGGTCTACGCCTGAGCGGAAGGCCGCCGAGCCACCCGGCCCCGCCGACGGGGCCGGGGCCCGGCTCGGCCGAGGCGAGGCCCGGCGAAGCGGGACCGCCGCCGCGCAGCGGGCCGGCCTCGTGGAGCAGCCCGACCGAGCAGCGCGGCCTCGGCCCCGGACGCGGCTGTGCACCGAACCCGGCTCCAGTCCGGATCCCGACGCCGCGCCACGCGCACCGTCTCCCGGCACCACTGCCTGTTTCCCCCCGGCGTCGGCACTCTGCCTCCCAGGTCACCGCCCGCCGGGCCACCAAGCCGACCACCACCCCGCGCCCCCCTGTGGACAAGACTCCGCACCTCTCAAGCCCACGCTGCTATACCTCGGCGGTTGGGGGAGCCAGCACCGGTATGACAACCCGACGATCATCCGCGGCCCGCTCCCGCCCCACCCCCGCGCACCCCGGCCGCCCCGCCCCAACCCGTTAGGGTCACCCCGTGGATTTCACCGGCAAGAGCATCCCCGACCCCGGCTTCTCCGGCGACGACGGCACCGCCGATCCCGCCCTGGCGTCGGCGCTCGCGAGCGGCGGGGACGTGGCCGGCGCCCTCGCCCACGCGCGGCTGCTGGTGCCGGTCGTGGCGATCCTCGGCGAGCTGGAGGACACCGCCCCGGGGGAACTCAAGCGCGAGAAGTCCAGCGACATGGCGGTCCCCACGATCGTCGGGCCCGACGGCCGCAAGGCGCTGCCCGCGTTCACCTCGACCGACGCGTTGACCCGCTGGCGTCCCGACGCCCGTCCCGTACCGGTCGATGCCCGCCGGGCCGCGCTCGCCACGTACTCCGAGGGCGCCGACACGCTGCTGCTCGACATGGCCGGCCCGGTCGCGTACGAACTCACCGGCGCCGCGCTCCGGGCCGTCGCCGAAGGCCGCCCGCTCGTGCCCGCGCACGAGGACCCCGAGGTCGCCGCCGCGGTACGCGCCGCCGTCGCCGCCGAACCCGTCGTCGAAGCCGCCTACTTGCGCCCGGCCGAAACAGCCGACGTCCAGCTCGCGCTCGTCGCGTCCGCCCCGCCGCAGGACATCACGGCCGCCGCGCGGCGGATCGCGGCGCGTCTCGCGGAAGCCGACGTCCTGCGCGGCCGGCTCACCCGCGGCCTCGACTTGGCCCTCCTCCCGCCGGGCACCCCCGCCCCCGGCCCCGCGCTGTACACCCGCTGAGCGGAGATGCCGCACGTGGCCTGACCACGGGGCCTCGTGCGGCATCCCGTCCGGGGCCCGCGGCCTCGCGGACGCGGACGACTCTCGCGATCAGTGTCGTCGGCCGCCTCCACGCCGCGGATCAGGCCGCGTACGGCCCAATCCCTCGAACGAGATTCAGGCTAGGCACCCCGCCCGGGACCGGACGCCGAACCCTCAGACGTCACCCCTACGAGTGATCCACAAACGTCGGCAACTCCCCTGCCCGCCACCAGCGTTGACCAGGGCATCGAGCCCGCTCACCACCCTTCGGGCAACCCCAGCCGCCGGTACCGCGCCAGCCGCCGCGCCAGCCGCGTCCCCGGGTCGAGGGTGTGCAGTCCCGCCAGTTCCTCCGCAAGCGTGTCCGCCACGCGCCGGACGAACGGCTCCGGTTCCGCGGCCGCGTCCGGGAGTTCGGGGACGATCCGGTCGACGATGCCGTGCGCGTGCAGGTCCGCCGCGCGGATGCCTTGGCGTTCGGCGATCTCGGCCGCGCGGTCGGTCGTGCGGTACAGGATCGCCGACGCCCCCTCGGGCGGCAGCGGCGACAGCCACCCGTGCTCGGCGCACAGCACCCGGTCGGCAGGGAGCAGGGCCAGCGCGCCGCCGCCCGCGCCTTGGCCGAGCAGCAGGCACACGGTCGGCGCGGGCAGCATCACGAGTTCGGCGAGGCAGCGGGCGATCTCCCCGGCCAGGCCGCCTTGTTCCGCGTCCGCGGAGAGCGCCGCGCCGGCGGTGTCGACGACGGTGACGAGCGGCAGGCCGAGGTCGGCGGCGAGCCGCATGCCCCGCCGGGCCTGGCGCAGCCCGGCGGGGCCGAACGGGCCGTACTCGCTCTGCCGGGTCCGGTCCTGGCCCAGCACCACGCACGGCGCGCCGGGCCGATCCCCGAACCGTGCCAGAGCCAGGCGCAGCGACGGCTCGCTCTCGCCTTCGCCGGTGCCGCGCAGCGGCGTCACCGAGCGCGCCCCGTGCCGCAGGAGCGTGCGCAGCCCCGGCCGCCGGGGATCGCGCGACCGGCGGACGCTCTCCCACGCCGGAGTGTCCGCGGGCGTACGCCCCTCCATCCGCGCCCCTGACATGCCCTCCGGCGCGCCCCCGGCCGCGGCGCCCGCGCGCTCCGGACCATCCCCGAGGCCGCCTCCGGCTCCCGGGTCCCCCAGCACGTCGAACACCCGCACGACCACGTCCCGGAGCTGCTCCGGGGCGACCACCGCGTCGATCAGCCCGTGCTCGTACAGGTTCTCGGCGACCTGGACGCCTTGCGGGAACGGTTCGCCGTTCAGCGCCTCGAACACGCGCGGCCCGAGGAATCCGATGAGCGCCCCGGGCTCGGCCGCGGTGACATGCCCGAGCGACCCCCATGACGCGAACACGCCGCCCGTCGTGGGGTGGCGCAGATAGACGAGGTAGGGGAGCCCAGCGGCCTTGTGTGCCGCCACCGCCGCCGAGATCTTCACCATCTGCAGGAAGGCGACCGTCCCCTCTTGCATCCGGGTGCCGCCCGACGTCGGCGAGGCCACGAGCGGGAGCCGCTCGGCACTCGCCCGCTCGATCGCCCGCACGAGCTTCTCCGCCGCCGCGACGCCGATCGAGCCGGCCAGGAAGCCGAACTCGCAGGCGACCACCGCGACGCGCCGCCCGTCGATGCGCCCCTCCCCCGTGACCAGCGCTTCGTCCAGCCCGGTGCGGTCGCGGGCGGCCTGCAGGTCGGCGGCGTAGGCGGCGTCGACGGAGTCCGGTTCGGGTGCCGGGTCCGACCACGCGGCGAAGCTGTCCGGGTCCAGCACCCGATCGATCAGGTCCAGGGCTCGTACGTGCATCGATCCGCCTCCCGGGGCCGCGTCCGGCGGGGACGGCGCCGCGCCCGCCGCCCCACGTTGCCGACCAGTCCTCGAACAGTCCTCGAACGCCTGTCGATCGACTGTCGATCGCTTGTCGATCACTTGCACGGTATCCACGCGGCTCCCCACCTACCCCTCGGTAACCCGATCTGGCAGGCTTCCTGCATGGCCAGCCTCACCGCCGCGCGCGTCAGCCCATCCGTCCCCGGCGCCGACCTCGTCGCCGACCGGGCGCGCTACGACCGCGCCACCGCGCACCTCGACGCCCCGTTCGCGATCGTCGACCTGGAGGCCTTCCGCGCCAATGCGGCGGACCTCGTGCGGCGCGCCTCGGGCATGCCGATCCGGATCGCGAGCAAGTCGGTGCGCTGCCTTCCGCTGCTGCGCGAGGCGCTGGCGATGGACGGCTTCGCGGGTGTCATGGCGTTCACCCTGCCCGAGGCCTTGTGGCTGTCCGACCAGGGCATCGACGACATCCTCGTCGCCTACCCGTCGACCGACCGCGAGGCCTACGCCCGCCTGGCCGCCGACCCGGTGGCCGCCTCCCGGATCACCGTCATGGTCGACGACGTCGCCCAGCTCGACTTCATCGACCGCGCCCGCGGCGCCGGCCGGGAGCGCCTGCGCGTGTGCGTGGACATCGACTGCTCGTGGCAGCCGTTCGGCGGCAAGGTCCGGGTCGGGGCGCACCGGTCGCCGCTGCACTCGCCCGACCAGGTCGCGGAGGTGGCGGCGCGGGTGGCCGAGCGGCCGCAGTTCCGCCTGGTGGGGCTGATGGCCTACGAGGCGCACATCGCGGGCGTGGGCGACGCGCCGCAGGGCCGTGCGCTGTACGGCCGCGCGATCCGGTTCATGCAGGCCCGCGCGGGTGCCGAACTGGCGGCGCGGCGTGCGGAGATCGTGCGCGCGGTACACGAGGTCGGGCCGCTGGAGTTCGTGAACGGCGGCGGCACGGGCAGCATCGAGCGCACCCGGTCGGAAGCGGCGGTCACCGAAGTCGCCGCGGGATCAGGCCTGTTCCAGCCGCGGCTGTTCGACCACTACACGTCGTTCCGGGGCCGTCCGGCGGCGTTGTTCGCCCTGCCGGTCGTGCGGCGTCCCGGGGTGGGCTGGGTGTCGGTGCTCGGCGGCGGCTACCACGCGTCGGGAGCACCGGGGAGCGACCGGCTGCCGACGCCGTACCTGCCGGAGGGGCTCGCGTACGACCCGCAGGAAGGCGCGGGCGAGGTCCAGACGCCGCTGCGCGGGGCGGCGGCCGACGACCTGCTGATCGGCGACCGGGTGTGGTTCCGGCACGCGAAGGCCGGCGAACTGTGCGAGCGCTTCGATGTGCTGCATGTGGTGGAGGGCGACCGGGTCGTCGAGACGGTGCCGACGTACCGCGGCGAGGGCAAGACGTTCCTCTGACCGCATTCGAACGAGTAGGGGCACAAGGGGTGCGCAGTGGGCGGCCAACCGGTCGCCAACTGCCCGCCAACCGGGCGCCAACCATCTGACGGGTCGTCACCCATCGCCGCGGCGCCCTCACCGATCGTCCACCGACACGGTTGGTATGCCCGGATTTTCGTGATCAAGGTGCCGCGCAAACCGGTTGTTCCGGACAAGGTGCCAGGTCCGGCGCAACACGAATGGTCCTGGGACTATCTCCGGGGGCCGCAATGCATCAGAATGCACTCGGCGCCGTGAGGTTCCACTCCTGTCCCGACCACGGAAAGGTCGAGGCCATGGTCGCGCGGCTCGGCATGCTCGGTCAGGAACACCCCGTCACCGGGGTGACCATCTGGCGCGGGTGCGCCGTCGTTCATCTGCATGGCGAACTGGATCTGCACAACGCACCGCTTCTGCATCGGACGCTCATCGATCTCGTCGACGGCGGATGCCGTCGCGTGGTGGTCGACGCCACCGCGCTCACGTTCTGCGACTCGGTGGGGCTCGGGGTGCTGATCGACGCGTTCAAAGCCATGCACGCGTGCGGCGGGGGACTGCGCCTGGCGGCGCCGGACCGGCACGTCCGCGCGACGCTGCGCATGACGGGGCTGATCGACATCCTCGGCGTCCGCGACACGCTCCAGGAAGTTCTGGACGAGTTCTCGGTCTAGCCCGCGGGTTCTCCCCAAGTCGGACGAAATCGGCTCGCCGCGGCCTCCGCCGTCGCGCACAATCGCCGCATGATCTCCGAGCTGTGGCCGCTCTTCGGCCTGCGCCTCACCACCCCGCGCCTGGAACTCCGCCTGCCGCGCGAGGCGGACTTCGCCGGGCTGTGCGCGGCGGCCGCCCGCGGCATCCACGACGACGGGTTCATGCCGTTCACCTTCCCGTGGTCGAACCTGCCGGAGCCGGCCCGCACCCGGGGCGCGCTGCAGCACCACTGGCGCTCGTGGGCCGCTTGGCAGCCCGAAGACTGGGCCCTCCACCTGCTCGTCGTCCACGACGGCACGCCGATCGGCTCGCAGGAAATCGCCGCCCGCAACTTCGCCGCCCGCCGCGAGGTCTCCACCGGCTCCTGGCTCGAACGCGCCCACCAGGACCGCGGCCTCGGCACCGAAATGCGCGCCGCGGTCCTCCACTTGGCCTTCGTCGCCCTCAACGCCCGCTGGGCGGTCTCCGCGGCCTTCACCGACAACCCGCGCTCCTTGGCCGTCTCCCGCAAACTCGGCTACCGCGACGACGGCCGGGAGATCCCCGACAACCCCGGCACCCCGCCCCGCATGCTCCAACGCCTCCGCCTCGCCCGCCTGGACTGGCAGGCCCACCGGCGCGTCCCCGTGGAGATCCACGGCTTCGAGACCTGCCGGACGATGTTCGGCCTGGGCGACGAAAGACCCCGCGGCCTGGCGTAACACCCACGCCCAACAAGACTGCACAAGCAACGCCGCACCGACGAGCAACGCGGGTTCCGCGCGGGTCACCGCCGGCGGCAAAGCGACCGCAGGCGCGAAGCCCCCGCCGCACGGGGCAGCCCTTGGGGGAACGCGCGTGCGGCACATGGGCCCAGCGCACAACGCGGCACCGCACGCGCGGCTGCGCGCCCCGTGCAGTCGGACCGGTGGGGTGCAACGCGCGCTCACAGCACCGCCAGGCGCACCCACCCCGGCGCCCGCGCCCCCGTGGGGCCGGGCACGGCTGTCGCCGCCGGCACGCACCCCGCCTCGACATGCTCGCGCTCGACTCCCCCGTCGACACGACCTCCTGCGAGCGGACCTCGCTGACAGGACAGCCGCGAAAGCGATCCAGGGGGTGTGAAGGGCGATGGCGTGGAAAGGGCGCGCGGCTTGGCCCAGCGGCCGAACAAGGCGGCACGAGCAGCGCCGCATCGACGAGCAACAGGGGGCGCAGCACACGACGCGGCCGCGCGCCGCCGACTCGTCCCCGTGGGATCACCTGCCGAGCCGCGCCCGTCCCCACACGCACACGGACCCGCCGCACGGCAGGCGCCCCTCCCAGGGCCCTGCCACGTCGGCCGTCATCACCCCCACGCAGCCATGCGCCCAGCTCTCGCGTCCACGGAACCGCCGCGTGGACCGTGACCGCCCTGCCGCGCGCGGGCCGCCCGGCCGTCCTCCCCCGCCGAAGCCCCAGGCCCCGGGTCCACACGCCGCCCCCTCCCTACCCCCACCGCGTGCCGCGTCCTCCCCCCGTCACACCCGTGCGGCACGATAGGCGCGTGCCTCGACAACTCATGCTGCTCGATACCGCCTCGCTCTACTTCCGTGCCTACTTCGGGGTGCCCGAGTCGGTGAAGGCGCCGGACGGGACTCCGGTCAACGCGGTCCGCGGGCTGCTCGACTTCATCTCGCGGCTCGTCGCCGACCACCGCCCCGACGCGCTGGTGGCGTGCTGGGACGACGACTGGCGGCCGCAGTTCCGGGTGGACGCCATCCCGTCGTACAAAGCCCACCGGGTGGCGGAGTTCGTCGAAGGCGACGCCCCCGATGCGGAGGAAGTCCCCGACACGCTCTCCCCGCAGGTGCCGATCATCGTGGACGTGCTGGAGGCGTTCGGCATCGCCCGCGTCGGCGCGGCCGGGTACGAGGCCGACGACGTCATCGGCACGCTCGCGACCGCGTCCACCGCCGATGCCACGCTCGTGGTGACCGGCGACCGCGACCTGTTCCAGCTCGTCGACGACGCCCGCGGCGTGCGCGTGCTGTACCCCGTCAAGGGCGTCGGCGACCCGGCGGTCATCGACGACGCCGCCGTGCTGGAGCGCTACGGCGTCCCGGCGTCGGCCTACGCCGACTTCGCGATCCTGCGCGGCGATCCGAGCGACGGCCTGCCCGGCGTGAAGGGCATCGGCGAGAAGACGGCCGCGCAGCTCATCGGCGAGTACGGGGACCTGGCCGGCGTCCGCCGCGCAGCCGCGGACCCGAAGGCCAAGCTGACGCCCGGCCGCCGCAAGGCGCTCCTCGAAGCGTCCGACTACCTCGACGTCGCCCCGCTGGTCGTGAACGTCGCCAAGGACGTCCCGATCCCGGCAGGCTTCGACCCGGCTGTGCCGAAGGCCCCCCGCGACCCCCACGCCGTCGGCGCCCTCGCCGAGCGCTGGGGCCTCGGCGGCGCGGTCACCCGCCTGACCGGGACCCTCGCCGACAACTGACCCCAGCGGACCCCGAACCCCCCGAGCGCCCTGCGCCGGGGGGTTTTCGCTGCCCGCACGCGCCTCGCGCCGCATCCTCGCCGCGTTGGCTTTGTTCATGGGAAGTAGCAACGGTTCGACAGCAGTTCTGGAGCCCGCCGGGATTCGCCAGGGATGATGTTCACGAGTTCTGGGATCACGTGCCCTCTTGCGTTGCGAGCATGGGAGTGCTCGGCGTGGTGAGGGGGCGCGGTGCCTCGGGACGTAAAGGTCGATCTGTAAGCGGCGATCCGGCGTGACTACCGCGCGGGGGCGACGAAGCGTGCCGTGATGCGGCGGTACAACGTCGGGTACGCCACGGTGTCGAAGGCCGTGGGTTCGGCGTGGCCTGAGCCGCGGAAGGTGATGCCGGCCCGGCGGACGCGGCTGGACCCGTTCAAGCTGGCGGTCGACGCGATGCTGCGTGCGGATTTGGACGCGCCGCGCAAGCAGCGGCACACGGTGACGCGGATCTTCCACCGGCTGTTGGACGAGTACGGCGCCGAGGGGATCTCGTATCCGATGGTGCGCCGGTATGTGAAGGAGCGTCGTCCACAGATCCGTGCCGCGGCGGGCCTTGGGGTGGACGAGGCGTTCGTCCCGCAGTCGCACCCGCCGGGGATGGAGGCGGAGGTCGACTTCGGGGATGTGAAGGTGCGCCTGGGCGGTGAGCTGGTGACCTGCTACCTGTTCGCGTTCCGGTTGTCGTTCTCGGGCAGGTCGGTGCACCGGGTGTTCGCCTCGGGCGGTCAGGAGGCGTTCTTCGAGGGCCATGTGCATGCGCTGCGGACGCTGGGCGGGGTGCCGCGGGGCAAGGTGCGGTACGACAACTTGAAGGCGGCGGTCGCGCAGGTGCTGGGGTTCACGCGGCACCGGGTGGAGACGGCGCGGTGGACGGCGTTCAAGTCGCACTACGGCTTGGAGAGCTTCTATTGCCGCCCGGGGCTTGCCGGGGCGCACGAGAAGGGCGGGGTGGAGGGGCAGATCGGCTGGTACCGGCGCAACCACTTCGTGCCGGTGCCCGAGGTGGCGTCGCTGACCGAGTTGAACGCGCTCGTCGAGCAGTGGGACGCCGGCGACGACGCGCGGCGGATCGGCGCGCGGCCGCACACGGTCGGCGAGGCCTTCGCCCTGGAGCGGGAGCTGCTGGCGCCGTTGCCGGAGGAGGAGTTCGAGACCGGGCTGCAGTTGCGGCCGCGGGTGGACCGGTACGGGCAGGTCTCGGTGCGGATGAACCGGTACTCGGTGCCGGTGCGGTTGGTCGGCCGCCGGGTCCAGGTGGTGCTGCACGCCTCGCACCTGGTCGTCTACGACAACGGCGTGGAAGTCGCCCGCCACGAGCGCCTGACCGGCAAGCTCCGGACCCGCCTTGAGCTGGACCACTACCTCGAAGCCCTAATCCGCAAGCCCGGCGCGCTGCCGGGCGCGACGGCGCTGGAGCAGGCCCGCGCGGCGGGCCGGTTCACCCCGCTGCACGACGCGTGGTGGGACGCCGCCCGCGCCGCGCACGGCGAGCGCGAGGGCACCCGCGCACTGATCGACGTGCTGCTACTCGGTCGGGCGATCGGCCATGAGCACCTGGTCACCGGGCTGGCCGCCGCGCTGCGGGTCGGCGCCCTGACCGCGGACGCGGTCGCGTTGGAGGCCCGCAAGGCCGCCCAGGCCGACGACGAAGCGGCTGAGCCCGCGGTGGACGCGGCGCAGGCGGCGAACGTGACGTTCCTGGCCCAATGGCGGCTGTCTCATCTTCCGCCGGATACCCGGCCGCTGCCGTCGGTGGCGGCGTACGACCAGTTGCTGCGCCGCCGGGCCGGCGGCGCACGCCGCGAAGGAGAATCCGGATGACCCTGCCCCGCCAGCGCGGCATGACCGAGCAGGCCGCCGACACTGCGATCGACCAGGCGTGCAAGGTGCTGCGCTTGCCGACGGTGCGCGCGGAGTTCCGCGACGCCGCGTCCCGCAGCGCCAAGGATCAGCTCACGTATCTGGGCTACCTGGCCGAGTTGCTGCTCGCCGAGTGCGACGACCGCGCGCGGCGCCGCTCGGAGCGGCGGATCAAGGCCGCCGGGTTCCCGCGGGACAAGTCCCTGCGGACGTTCGAGTACGCGGCGAACCCGAACATCGACCCGGCCGTGGTCAACACCCTCGCCAAGTGCGAATGGGTCAAGAAGGGCCAGCCGCTGTGCCTGATCGGCGACTCGGGCACCGGCAAGTCGCACCTGCTGATCGCGCTGGGCACCGAGGCGGCGATGGCCGGCCACCGCGTGCGCTACACCCTGGCCACGAAACTGGTGAACGAGCTGGTGGAAGCTGCGGACGACAAGCAGCTGGCCAAGACGATCGCCCGCTACGGCCGCGTCGATCTTCTCTGTATCGATGAGCTGGGCTATATGGAACTCGACCGCAAGGGCGCCGAGTTGCTGTTCCAGGTTTTGACCGAGCGGGAGGAGAAGGCGTCCGTGGCGATCGCCTCGAACGAGGCCTTCGGGGGATGGACGAAGACGTTCACCGACCCCAGGTTGTGCGCGGCGATCGTGGACCGGCTGACCTTCGGCGGGAACATCATCGAGACCGGCACCGACTCGTACCGCTTCGCGCAGACCCGGGCCCGCGCCGAACAGGCCGGCGCGGGCTGAGTCGGGTCGGTCATGCGCGGGCGGGTGCGGCGCGGTCGATGACGGTCATTTCCTCTTCGAGGGTGGCGGGGACCTGGTGGACGTCGGCAGTGATCCCGGCGTCGCGGAGGGCCTGGGCGACGGTGTCGGGCGGGGTGTCGGCAAGGCGTACGCGGGTGCCGGTGAGGGTGACGGGAAGTCCGGCGTTGTCGAGGGCGGCGAAGGCGCCGGCCCAGTGCGGGGTGTCGACTTCGCAGGCGGTGGTGTCGCCGATGATGTCCTTCTCGGTGCCGGCGGCTACGGCTTTGCCTCGGGACATGAGGATGAGGCGGTCGCACTGCTGGGCTTCTTGCATGTAGTGGGTGGTGACCAGGATGCCGGTGCCGGCATCGGCCTGGTCGTGGACGGCGTCCCACAGCCGGGCCCGTGCGAGGGGGTCGACGCCGGAGGTGGGTTCGTCCAGGACGAGGAGTTCGGGGTGGTGCGCGAGCGCGATGGCGAACGCAAGCTGGCGCTGCAGGCCGAGGCCGATCTCGCCGACGGGCCGGTGCCGGACGGCAGCCAGCCCCGGGTCGAGGTCGGGGGGCGGGTTGCCGAACGCGGCGGCGGCGAAGGTGATGTTCTCGTCGACGGTGAGGGTCTGCCACAGCCCCAGTCCCTGGGGGACGTAGCCGAGGCGGGCGCGGGTGGTGCGGTCCGGGGTGCGGCCGAACGCGGCGACGCTGCCCTCGGTCGGCAGGGCCAGGCCGAGGAGGACGCGGATCAGGGTGGTCTTCCCGGCGCCGTTCGCGCCGAGGAGGCCGACGATCTCGCCGGGTTCGACGTGCATGGTGACGGTGTCGACGGCGGTGAAGTCCCCGAAGCGCTTGGTCACCCGGTCCGCGCGGATCAGGACGTCTGCGGCGGTCATGCGGTGGTCTCCGGAGTGCGGTCGGCGAAGGTGAAGGCGATCACGGCGTCCTCCATGTCCGGGGCGACGGCCTGTTCGCCGGGCCCTGGAGGGCCGGGATGCCAGGAGCGGGTGGCATGCCCGCGGCGCCAGGACAGTTCCGGGCGACCGGCGGGGCGGTCCCCGGTGGTCACCGTTCCCGGGGTGCGGGCCAGGATGTCGGCGGGGGCGCCCATGGCAAGGGCGTGGCCTTGGTCCAGGACCAGGCAGGTGGAGGCGCGTTCGGCTTCGTCGAGGTAGGTGGTGGCCATGACCACCGCGGTGCCGTCGGCGGCGGCGCGGGAGATCAGCCGCCACAGGTCGACGCGGCTGACCGGGTCCACCCCGGTGCTCGGCTCGTCCAGGACCAGCAGCTTGGGTTCGTGCAGGATCGCGAGGCAGAACGCGAGCTTTTGCCGCATGCCGCCGGACAAGGCGCCGGCGAGCCGGTCTTCGGCGTGGTCGAGGCCTGCGGTGCGCAGCAGGTGGGCCCGGCGCTGGTCGTAGGCGGGCCCGGCGAGGTGGTAGGCGGCGGCGACGAACGCGAGGTTCTCCGCCACGGTGAGGTCCTGCCACACCCCCGACGCGCCGGTCGGCATGAACCCGCAGTCCGCGGTCGCCGGTGCCTCGACACGGCCGGACTGGGGGCGGATCCGGCCGACCAGGGTCCGCAGCAGCGTGGTCTTGCCCGCGCCGTCCCCGCCGACCACCGCGGCGACCTGACCCGGCACCGCGGCGAGCGAGACCGCGTCCAGCGCGGTGGTGGCGCCGAACGCCACGGTCACCTCGCGCGCCCCCCAGTTCTGTGTCGCGTTGCCTGAGCCCGGGACGGCGGGCGTCATCGGGCCTCTCCCGCGGAAGCGGGCACACGGGCGGTGCCGGCGGGGGTCTTGCCGGTGCCCTTGGGGGCGGCGGGGGCCAGGTCGCGGCGGAACCGCAGCACCGCGGCGGTGAACACCACCACCGCCATGCCGGCCAGCACGGCGAGCGGCATGACGAGGGAGTCGATGGGCGCGTCGCGGAGCATGACGCCGTTGGAGATCAGGTTGAAGTAGGTGAGCGGGAACAGGTAGCCGATCCACCGCACTCCGGCGGCCATCGCCTCCAGCGGGAAGATCATGCCGGACAGCAGGATCTGCGGCATCAGCGTGAGCAGCGCCATCTGCATGGCCTGGCCCTGGTTCTGCGAGAACGAGGAGATCAGCACGCCGATCCCCAGCACGGTGAACAGGAACAGCGCGGACCCGAGCGCCAGCACCGCCACACTGCCGGTGAACGGCACCCCGAACAGCAGGCAGCCGAGCACGGTCACCAGGATCATGTCGACCGCGGCGAGCACGAAGTACGGCGCGATCTTCCCGACGATCACATCCGAGGCCTTGAACGGCATCACCGCCAACTGCTCCAGGGTCCCGGCCTGCCGCTCACGGACCAGGCCGATCGCCGTGATGATCGTCCCGATGAACGCCATGATCATCCCAATGAGCGCCGGCACCATCACCCACGACGTCTTCAGCTGCGGGTTGAACAGGACATTCGGCTTCAGCGCCCCGCCGCTCGCCAGCGCCGCGGAGGCCGCAGCCTGCGCGGAGAACAGGTTCGACCCGTCGATCATCACCGTCGCCGGACCCGCGCCCGGCTGCGTGACCACCACCGCGCCCGCGTCCCGCGAGCGCAGCGCCTCACGCGCGTCGTCCGCGTCCCCCGACGGGTCCACCTTGGTCACGTCGTACGGGGCCTTCAGCGCGGCGGCGGTCTGCTCGGCCTGCGGCCCGTACACATAGGTGGGGACGTCGCTGACGCGGAAGTTCGCCGCGTACCCGAACACCACCAGCAGCACCAGCGGCAACGCGATGATCATCGCCATCGTGCGGCGGTCCCGCCGCAGCTCCAGGAACTCCTTGAGGATCATCGCCCACACAGGGCCCACCCGCCTCGTCCGCCAGGGCCCGTACATACGGGCGACCATCAGAATGCATATTCCGCAGAAAACGGTGCACTCCAGACGTATCGCATGTCGGAGCCCGGCCAGCGTAGGCGCGGCCCGAGACCAAATACAACGACTGTTTAATTTCGTTAGGCTTCCCCGGTGAACACCACCCCGCCGACCCGGCCCGATGTCCCGCCCGGTGCCGGGCGCCGCGGGCCCGGCCGGCCGCCGGGTGCCCGGACGGGCGACCGCGGCACCCGGGACCGCATCCTCGAAGCCGCCCGCCGACAGTTCGCCCAAGGCACCTACGCCACGACCACCATCCGCGCCGTCGCCGCCGCGGCCGACGTCAACCCCGCCCTGGTCATCCACTACTTCGGCAGCAAACGCGACCTGTTCGCCGCCACCCTGCGCCTGCCTCTGCACCTGCGCGAACAGATCGCCGCACTCGTGCGCACCGACCCCGACCACGCCGGCGAGCACCTGGTCCGCCTCTACCTGCGGCTGTGGCAGGACCCGATCGCCCGCGCCCCGATCGCCGCGATGATCCGCTCGGTGTTCTCCGACCCCGACGCCGCCGAAGCCTTCGGCGCGTTCGTGTCCGACCACATGGTCGGCCCCCTCGTCGCCGCCCTCGGCCGCGACCAACCCGCCCTGCGCGTCAGCCTCGTCGCCGGGCACCTCGTCGGCCTCGCCGTCGGCCGCCACATCCTCGGCGTCACCCCCCTCGCCAACGCCGACACCGAGCACCTCACCGCCTGCGTCGCCCCCGTCATCCAGCACTACCTCACCGGGCCACTCCCACCGCCGACTCCCTGAAGCAGCCCCGGCATCACCCAGGTCGCAGGCTGTTCCTAAAACTCGTGAACATCCCGACCTGCTTCAGCAGGTCCGCCGTTCCTGGACCGGCGAACAAACGCTTCCGGTTCTCGTGGACGAAGCCACCGCGTCCCGGCACGGCCCGGCACGACCCGGCGCAGAGTGCCTCCAGTGCACCAAAGGAAGGTAAAGCCCCCACTCGTACGGGTCACCCGGGATGCGCGCCCGGCGCACAACGGAATGTGATCCAGGTCACATCAAAAAGTGTCATGCGGTCGCGTCACTTCTCCGAGGGTGCCCGGTCTCCCTTGGCATGGGTACCGAGTGTGACATCGCATCGACCGCCGACCCCGACTGGCTGCGGGGCGAGTGGCACCGTGTGACGCGCCGGGCCGGCTGGCCCTCCCGCGTCGAATGGCACAGCGCGGCCGTCGAGCTGTGCATCGAATCCTTCGTGGCGACCGGCCACGTCCGATCGGCCTGTGCGGCCCTCGGCCGCGACCGGGCCGCCGCGGAGATTCCCCTGGACGTCGCCCTGTGCGAACTGGACGCGCTGTTCCTGTGCGCCCTGGCGCTCCCCGCGGACGCCTCCGTCGTCCAGGCCTACGTCTCCGCCCGCGTCCGCTCCACCGCGCCCGGCACGCTCCCGCCGGGCACCGACCCCCTCACCGAACTCCCGTCCGCCGCCCTCCTCCAACAGCGCCTCAAAGCGCGCACCGGCGCGGGCGAACGCACGCGCCTGCTCGTGGTGCAGCTCGAAATCCCCGAGACGCGCTACTGGCACCACATCCGGCACCTGCTGCTGACCGCCCGGCATATGGAACGCGCACTCGTCGAGGACGTGTACGCCGTCCCCGCCGGCCGCCTCATGGCCCTGGTCGACGGAGACGACCCCGCCCTCCCCGACCGCCTCGACCGGCTGTGCCGCGCCCCCGTCGACCCGCTCGGCGGCACGCAAGGCGCACCCGGACCCGTCCCTTCCGTACCGCGCCCGCACGTCCGGCTCGCGATCGAGCCCGGTATGCCCCAGGGGAGTTGAACGTGTCCCGCACCACCCTCACCAGCGGCGGCCGCACCCCCGGCCGCCGTACCGCCTCCCCCACGCAGCAAACCCGGCAACTCCCCGCCCCGCTCTTGCCGCCCGCGACGCGACGGCTCCTCCCCGACGCCGGCGCCGACGCGAGCCGCCGCACCGCACCGCCCCGCAACGCCGCGCGCTCCCCCTTCACCGCGCACCCCCACCCCGACCTTCGGTACGCCCCCCACCCCCACGCCCGACTCCCCCTCCCCGGCGTGCAGTCCGCGGCCCTCTCCCCCCGCCGCGCCACGCC
>NZ_BAABHS010000046.1:0-62340 GCF_039542225.1 Yinghuangia aomiensis
TCGTCGTGAGACGCCGGGCGGCCAGGTGGAGCGAACCATCGAGTGCAACCCCCTGAAAGCCATACCCGGCGTCTCCGGGCCTCTGGACCCTACGACAGCCCGTCTGACCCACGACCAACGTAGGACCCCCCTGAGATCCGCACGCACCGCGGAAAGCGGGCGCACCCCCACACCCCCTCGGATCCGCACGCACCGCAGAACGCGGGGGCAAGGGGCGCAGCCCCAAGAGGGGGGTGCGGGTGGGCGAAGCCCCCCGCCGCGGCGAAGCCGCCAAAAAACGACGAGGGCGACCCGGTCTGCGCTCTCCGCAGACACAGGTCGCCCAAGCCCGAGTGGGCGATACTGGTTTCGAACCAGTGACCTCTTCGGTGTGAACGAAGCGCTCTCCCGCTGAGCTAATCGCCCGGGTGCAGAAGAACCTTACCGCATCGCCGGGGTGGCCCCGCACCACTGGGCGGGGCCTCACGGCCTAGGGCAGCGCGAGCCCGTACTTCCATACGTAGAGGCCGGCCGCGGCGGCGATCAGGACGACGCCGACGATCAGGATGATCAGGTTGCGGCGGCGGGTGCGCGGGTCGAGGGCCCGTTGGGCGGCCTTGGTGGCCTGGTCTTTCGTCCAGAGCAACGTGCGCTGCGCCCAGACGAATTCGGTGCCGAGGATGGCCAGGCCGACCAGCACGGCGGGGATGCCGGGGCCGGGGATGACCATCATGATCAGGCCCGCGACGATGACCGCGAACCCGACGATCGCGACGCCGATCTGCCACGTCAGGTGGAGCGGGCGCGAGCGTTTGACGAAGTGCGGTGCGCGCGAGCCGTGCGCCCGCGGGCGCGGCACGGCGCCGTCGGCGTTCTTCGTCTCGGCGTCGGGCGCCTCGCCGACGCCCTTGGTCGCGTCGGCGCTCTCGGCGCCTGCGGCCCCCGTGTCCATGGCCACGTGTCCCCTCACTGTCGTGTCGCTGCCGTGCCGGTCGGTGCGTAGTCCCGCGCCGCCTCCCCCGACGACGCGCCCCGCATGACGCCCCTTGGGCTGCTCTTGGCAACCTTCTGAGCTGCCGTTGGGCTCCGCTTGGGCGCGTGTTGGTACGGGGCGTCCACGGTACAAGGGCTCGCCGCCCGGTGCCGCCTCCGTTTTGCATCGGTTGTGCCACAGGAGGTTGCGGGTTGCGTCACGGGTGTCATGGGGCACCGGGGACGGGGCATCGGTACTGCATGCGCAACCCGTATCAGAACACCTGTTCGGCGGAGTCCGGCGTTCGCCGGAACTACGCCGTACGGCTGCGCGGGACGGGAATCCCGGGTTTCCGGGGACCGTCGCCCTTAAGGATGACCCAGAGCCGCGTATATCGGGCAACGACGTTTACGAACCGCGCGTAGGTGGGATGTTGCGAACGCCGAGTGCGAATCCCCGAGCGCACACTGAGCGAAAGGCCATGGCGCTTATGAACACCACGGTGAGCTGCGAGCTGCACCTGCGCCTCGTCGTCTCCGCGGAGTCTTCGCTTCCCGTCCCCGCGGGACTGCGCTACGACTCCTCGGACCCCTACGCAGTGCATGCCACTTTCCACACCGGTGCGGATGAGACGGTCGACTGGGTGTTCGCCCGCGATCTGCTCGCCGAAGGGCTGCGCCAGCCCGCAGGCACCGGCGATGTCCGCGTCTGGCCTTCCCGGAGCCACGGCCAGGGCATCGTGTGCATCGCGCTTAGCTCCCCCGAGGGCGAAGCGCTTCTCGAGGCCCCCGCGCGGGCCCTCGAATCCTTCCTGAAGCGCACCAACGCCGCGGTCGCGCCGGGTGCCGAACACCGGTACTTCGACCTGGACCGCGAGCTGTCGCAGATCCTCGCGGAGAGCTGACCGGGGCTCGCGCCCCTCGTCGGCCGCGCAGCGGAGCCGACCGGCCCCCCACTCGGGGAAGAGGGCCCGGTCGGCTCCGTCGTCTCTGGAGGCGCTCCGGAGGTCTCCGGGGCCGGACGGACGGACGCCGGCACGTCGTGGACGTGCCGGCGTCCGCATTTCTTGGAACTGCCGTCTTTTGGGTTCCCCTTGGGTTCGACTTGTTCCGGACCTGATTGCGGTTGACTGATCGGGGCCCGCGTCGGCTTTCCCGGTATTTGCGCATACCTATTCGCGGGAACGCATCCCGGGCTTTGCGGAACGCATGCCGGGGGCGGGCGAGTTCGCCGCAGAAGGCGGACGGGGTGGTCTCGGGATGCGGACGAGCACGTATCAGCGGACAATACGGCCGCAGGGCAGATGCCCGATATGCACTAACCCACGCGCATTATCCGGTTGCCCGCCGGTCAGATTCCGCGGCGCTTGAGGATCTCTTCGATCTCCGCGAACTCGTTGCCCAGGCCGGTGTCGTCACGCCCCCGGCGCGGCTGCTTCTGCTTGGCGGGCTTGGGCTGCCGGCCGGCCGCCGCCTGCCCGCCGGACTGCTGCGCCTGCGCTTGCCCCGTGGGCAGCGAACGCCCGGCTCCGCCGGTCAGGCCCGCCAGCCCGGCCCAGTCGGTGTCGCCGCCGGCCCTCGCCTCCGGACGGGACTCCCCCGCACCCCCGCGCCGCGCGCCGACCATGCGCACAACCAGCAGGATCGACACCCCGACCGCCAGAATCGCGACCCCGGCCCAGGCCTGGATGCCGAACGCGAGGTTCGTCGCCCAGTCGGTCAGCGCGCTGCCGACCCGGCGGCCGAGCGTCGCCAGCCCGGTCAGGTACATGCCGATCGGGAGCAGGCCGATCCCGACCCACCGCGCCGCCTTGAGGTAACCGCCCCGCTGCGCCGACCGCACCGCCCACACGAAGCAGAGCCCGGTCAAAGCCGCGCACACCGCCCCCGTCACCACGCCCGCGCCGGACATGTCGCGCTCCCTCCGCATTGGAACAACTCCCATAGTGCCTTGCGGGGAGAGCTGCGGTGGGGGGTGAGCAAGGCGGGGGCACCGAGCGGGGGCGCGGTGGTGGGGATGGCGATGGGGTTATCCACAGTGGTTGGGAATCGTGTGGCTGCGGGGGGAGGTCGGGGGGCAGGGTGGTGGGTGTCGGAGTGATCCGGCGGTGGCGGGGGTGGGGGAGGGCACTCGCACACGGGCTTCGTCCGACCAGAGGTGGGAGGAGGGAGGGCCCTTGAGGGCGGCGGAGACCCGTATCGGGCCTGGAAGACTGAGGGCATGACTGGTCGTGTAATGCCCCGAATCGACGTGTGGTGTGAGTTGCAGTGTCCGGATTGCCGGACCGCGCTGGCTGATCTGGCCCTGCTGCGGGACCGCTTCGGAGACGAACTCGTCGTCGAGCTGCGGCATTTCCCGCTCGAGAAGCACAAGCACGCGCACATCGCCGCGCAGGCCGCGGAGGAGGCCCGGGCGCAGGGCGCGCTGTGGCCGTACGTCGAGGCCGTGCTGGTGCGAGTGGAAGACCTGGCGAAGGCGAAGGGGGCCGCTGCCGAGCGGCTGCTGGTGGAGATCGCGCGGTCGGTGGGCCTGGATGCCGACGAGCTGGAGTCGGCGCTCATCGACGGGCGGCACATTTTCCAGGTGGATGCCGACGAGGCGGAGGGTGCGGCGATCGGCGTGAAGGGGACGCCGACATACGAGGTCGCGGGTCGCCTGCTCGACGGCAGCAAGGACCAGACGGGGCTGCGGGAGAAGATCGAGGAGCTGCTGGCGGCCTCACCGGACGCCTGAGCCCGGAGCAAACGGAGCACCCGCGGCCGACACGTCACGCAGGGGACACAAGGCTCACAGGATCGCCTTGCCGAGCTGGCGGCTCTGCGTCCGGTAGCCCAGCGCGGCGGCGAGGTGGCGGGGGCCGGGTGCGGGGCCGAGGAGTTCGAGGCCGAGTTCGCCGAGGCCGGCGCGGTAGGCGAGGTGCTCGGCGGTGCGCAGGAGGAGGCGGCCGTGGCCGCGGCCTTGGGCTTCCGGGGCGACGTCGAGGGCGCGGATCTCGGCGCGGCCGGGGATGCCGGGCGAGGGGGCGGCCCACAGGGTGCCGAGGAGGCCGCCGCCGGAGTCGGTCAGGGCGTAGGCGGGCATGCCGGTGTCCGCCGGTCCCCTTGCCGGTGGCTCCTCGCTGCCCAGGCGGGCTGTGGTGCGGCCGTCGGCGTGCCGGGGCTGCCAGCCGGTGGCGGTGAGGTCGGCGGTGTAGCGGGCGCGGGCGCGGGCGGTGTAGGCGGCGTGTTCGTCGGCGCTCATCGGGGCGAGGGTGAGGCCGGGCGGCGGTTTGGGGAGGGCGCGGGCGGCGCCGAGGCCGCCGCGGACGCGGGCCAGGAGGTAGCGGCTGTCGAAGACGTAGCCGAGGGTGGCGGCGAGACGTAGGCCGGCGAGGTTGCCTTCGGGGACTTCGACGGCGACGCGTCCGCAGCCGCGGCCGCGGAGTATCTCCTCGGCGGCGAGCAGCGCGACGCAGGCGTGGCCGCGGCGGCGGCGCGAGGCGAGGATCTCGACGTGGTCGATCCAGCCCGTGCCGGGTCCCCAGGTGCCGTAGGTGGCGAGGTGGAGGCGGCCGATGGGGCGGCCGTTGGCGCAGACCGCGTACCAGTCGCCGGGGCCCGGGTCGGTGTGGTGGGCCGGGGGTGCGGGCCGGAGCGTCGTGGTCACCTGGGCATCCTCCGATCCGGCGGGGCGGCGTGCCCGGCGACGTTGCCACGTCGGGCTCGACGGCGCGGCCGCGCGTGGCGGCGGCGCCGTCGAGGTGGTGCTGCCCCGGGGCGGCGGGTGTCAACCGGGGCAGCGCGGCGGCCGGGGGTCCGGCGGGCGTCAGGGGTCGATGTCGTCGGCCGCGCGGGCGGCGAAGGCGGCCATCGCGGAGCGGGTCAACGGTCCTGGGGTGCCGGGGAGTTCGCGGTCGTCGACGCGGTCGACGGGTTGGATGTCGCGGAGCGAGGAGGTGATGAACACCTCGTCGGCGTCGGCGAGGACGGCGAACGGCAGGTCGGCTTCTTCCGCGTCGGTCCATTCCAGGACGAGGGCGCGGGTGATGCCGCCGAGGCAGCCGGCCGCGAGGGGCGGGGTGAGGAGCTTGCCGCCGATACCGACGAAGACGTTCGAGCCGGTGCCCTCGCAGAGGTTGCCGGCGGTGTTCGCGAAGACCGCTTCGGAGGCGCCGCGGCGGGTGGCGTGCGCGAGCATGACGACGTTGTCGGCGTAGCTGGTGGTCTTGAGGCCCGCCGTGGGCGCGTTCTCGTTGCGCGTCCACGGGACGGTGGCGATGGCGGCGCGGTCGGCCGGGGGCCGGGACGGGCCGACGGCGACCACGAGGGTCGCGGGGGCGCCGCCGCGGTCGGAGCCGAGGGGGGCCATGCCGCCGGTGTAGGTGACGCGCACGCGGGCGCCGCCGTCCGTCGGGTTGGCGGCGAGGACCTGCTCGCATGCGTCGCGGACGAGGTCGTGGTCCGGGTCGGGCAGGCCGAGGCCGCGGGCGGACCGGGTGAGGCGGTCGAGGTGGCGGGTGAGCGCGAAGGCTTGGCCGTCGACGGTCTTCATGGTCTCGAAGACGCCGTCGCCCACGGTGAACCCGTGGTCGACGACGGAGACGGTGGCATCTTCCGGGTGGACGAGGCCGCCGCCGGTGCTGTCGCCGAGCCAGATCTTCATGCGGGTCCTCGGTCTCCTTCGGGTCGTGCGGTGCGCGGGGCTTCCGGGGCCCGGCCGGGGCCGTCGTCGCCCGCGGCGACGGACAGCAGGTGCCGGGCTTTGAGTTCGGTTTCGTCCCATTCGCCTTGCGGGTCGGAGCCGTAGGTGATTCCGGCGCCGGTGCCGAAGCATAGGCGGCCCTCGGCGTCGATGGAGAAGGTGCGGATGCCGACGGCCAGCTCGCCTTCGCGGCGGTCCGCGTCGACCCAGCCGACGGCGCCGCAGTAGGGGCCGCGCGGGACGGGCTCGAGTTCGGCGATGATGCGCAGCGCACTCGATTTCGGAGCGCCGCTGACCGATCCGGGCGGGAATGTCGCGGCGAACAGCTCGGGCCATCCGGCGCCGTCGGCGAGACGGCCTTCGACGAGGGAGACGAGGTGCACCAGTCCGGGGTGCTTCTCGACGATGCACAGGTCGGGGACGGTGACGGTGCCGGTCGCGCTGGTGCGGCTCAGGTCGTTGCGCACCAGGTCGACGATCATGATGTTTTCCGCGTAGTCCTTGGGCAGCAGGTCGGCTTCGGTCCGGCCGGTGCCCTTGATCGGCCCGGACTCGATCCGGTCGCCGCGTCGGCGCAGGAACAATTCGGGTGAGGCGCAGGCGACTTGGATGCCGTGTCCGGGCAGGCGTATGACGCCGCCGTACGGGGCCGGGTTGCCGCGGGCGAGGCGGGCGGCGAGGCCGGCGATGTCGGCACGTGCCGGGTCGGGCAGCGGCGCGGTGAGCATGCGGCACAGGTTGGCCTGGTAGACCTCGCCCTGCTCGATGTAGCCGCGGATGCGGCGGACGCCGTCGCGGTAGGCGTCGGCGTCCAGCGAACTGGTCCACGCGTCGGGCGCGGGGCCGTGCCACGGGGCGGGGGGCAGCGGGGCTTCGCGGACGTCGTCGAACCGGGCGCACACGAGGCCGCCTTCGAAATCCGCGACGACCGCCCAGAATCCGTGCGAGTCGAGAGCGGCCGGGTCGTCGGTGACGTCGCGCAGCCCGGTCGCCAGGCGGCCGCCCAAGTGGGCGAGCGCGGGAAGGTCGTTGGTTTTCACGGGACCCACGGAAATCGTCGGGGCGGGATGCGGGGCGGACACCTATTGTATGGATGATCCCGACTCCTCACGGTGCGGGACCGCTGCTGCACATGCCGTCCGGACATCGTGATCCGGTCACCCGTTCCGGCGAAGACCGACACACGGCATGATGCGGTGTCGGGGGGCGGGGAGATGCTTGTGCGCCCGCGGTGGTGGGCGGGACGGACGGCCGGGGCGGACTCCGCGGACGGACGGCCGGAAGCTCTTCCACCGTCAGGCCTGTGGCCTGATTCCCATGCAGTGCCAACCGACTGGCTGTTCGCCATCGACGTCACCGAAGGGTTCCATTCGTGCTCTGTCCCGCTTGCGGCACCTGGTCCACCCAGGCCGACCGCTGCTCGCACTGCGGCGCCGCACCGGCCGCGCCGCCGGCGCCTGTTCCGCCGGCCGGCGCCGCGACTTCCCAGCCTCCCGCGGCGCCCGCGCCGTACGGGCAGCCGTCGCCCGGACAGGCCCTGCCGAATCCTTACGGCGCCGCACCGGGCGCCCCGTCCGCGCCGCCCATGCCACCCGGGTACGCGGCGCCGGGGCAGCCGCCCGTGCAGCCGATGATGCCGCCGGCGATGCCGGGGCAGGCGCCGTACCCGTACCCCGGGCAGATGCCGGCCCCGGTGGGGGCGCCCATGGGTGCGCCGATGACCGGGCAGATGCCGATGCCGGGGCAGATGCCGATGTACGGCGCGCAGCAGCCGTACGGACAGGCCCCGTTCGCGCCCCCGGCCGTGCCGGGCGGCTACGCGGCACCGGGCTACGGAAGCGCGTACCCGGTGGCCGGGGCCTACCCGGGTGCTCCGGCGTTCCCGGGCTGGCGCCCGCCGCAGCCGTTCAAGCCGCTGCGCGGTCTCGCGACGGCCGTGTACGCCCTGTTCGCGGTGACCGCGATCGGCGCCGTGGTGACGCTGATCGCCTACGTCATGCGCGCGTCGCTGCTGAACGACCTGATCGACGACCCGAGTTCGGTGTCGGTGAGCGAGGCCGACAACGCGGACGACTTCGTCACGGCCGCGGGCGGGCTGACCGGCACGGTGGCCCTCGCGGCCGGCGTGGTGTTCGTCATCTGGTTCTACCGGGCACGCTGCAACGTCGACCTGTTCGGCCCTTCGCGGCAGCGGCTGGCGCGCGGGTGGGCGATCGGCGGCTGGTTCTGCCCCGTGGTGTGGTGGTGGTTCCCGAAGCTGATCGCACACGACGTGTGGAAGGCGAGCGACCCGCAGGCGGCGGAACGCGGCGGCGCGACGCCGGGGCGGAAGCCGCTGCTCTGGGTGTGGTGGGTGCTGTGCCTGCTCGGGTCCGGCGCGACGATCGGGGCGCTGTTCCTGTACCCGAACCAGGACGACATCACGGTCGACGACGCCTCCGACCTGCGGACGGCCGACTACGTGTCGGGCGGCACGCAGATCCTGATGGTGCTCGCCGCGGTGGCCACGATCCTCGTGGTGCGCAAGATCACGGCGTTCCAGCACGCCCGCGAGGCGGCCGCGTTCGCCGCGATGGGGCTCACGACCGACCCGGCGGCGGCCTGGGCGGGCACCGCGCAGGTGCCGGCTCCGGCGGGGGCGCCCGCGGTGGAGACGGCCGCGGACGCGGTCCCGGTCGCCGGCGCGACCGCGCAGACCGCACCGCCGATGCCGACGGCGGCTCCGACGGTGACGGCCGGAGCCGCGGAGGCGGCCGCCGAGGCCGGTGCCGGCGCGGCAGCGCTGTCGCTGACCAAGGACGACACCGCGGCGGACGCCGGCGATTCCGCGCCGGAAGCGGCCGCGGCGACGACCGTGCTGCCGGCGGCGGGACTCGACGCCGAGACGGACGAGGACGCCGCACCTGCGGCGGCAGTCCCGAGCACGGACGCCAAGGGGGCGGACGCCGGGACGGACGCCGAGGAGGCGGTTGCCCCGGCGGCCGCGACCACGGTGCTGCCCGCCACCCCGGCCGAGGAGCCCGCCCCGTTCGCCGCACCCGCGAAGGCGGACATCGGCACGGACGCCGAGGAAGCTGCCGCTGCCCCGGCCGCGGCGGAGACCACGGTCCTCCCGGCCGCACCGGTCGACGCCACCCCGGTCGACGCCGGGTCGGCCGAATCCGCGGATGCCGGGATCGGCACGGACGCGGAGGAAGCCGCGGCTGCCCCGGCCGCCGCCGAGACCACAGTTCTGCCCGCTGCCCCGGTCGACGCCGCACCGGCTGCGGACGCACCCGCCGACGCGGCGACCACGGTGGTTCCGGCCGCCGACGCGACGCCGGCCGAGGACACGGCCGACGAGGCCCCCGCCGCCGCCCCGACGACGGTCCTGCCCGCCGTGGACACCGCGTCCGCGAACGGCGCCGCGACGGCCCCCGCCACCGAGTCGGCCAACGGCACCACCCCGGCTCGGCCCGCTGGCGCCGGAACCGAGGCCCCGTCGGAAGGCCGACGCTCCTGACCGCACGCCGCTGAACCACCCCCAGGTCCCCTGGGACCCGACGGCCCGGCTGCCGATGACGGCAGCCGGGCTTGGTGTTTCTCGGAAGGCCAGGGGCCGCAGCGGGGCAGCCGGTGCGGAGCGGGCGTGACGTCACCGACGATCGCCCCTCCCCCGCGTTTCGGCAGCGGCCCTGCCCGGCCGCGCTCCTCCCGCCCCGTGACCTGCGCATTCGCCCCCCGCACGCCCTTCACCCCGGCAGGGTGGACATTTCGCCCAGGGGACCCGGGTCGGGGAAACGGAATTTGTCCTGGCGTGGGTTTCCGCTAAAGTTCATCACGTCGCCGGGACACGGAAACGCGAAACGGTCGGCACGCGGACGTGGCTCAGTTGGTAGAGCATCACCTTGCCAAGGTGAGGGTCGCGAGTTCGAATCTCGTCGTCCGCTCGGAAGAAGCACAGGGACCGGCAACGGTCTCAAGCTTGGTGGAGTGGCCGAGAGGCGAGGCAACGGCCTGCAAAGCCGTCTACACGGGTTCAAATCCCGTCTCCACCTCTGGAGTGAGTTCCGGTCCGCCGGAACGATCTTCCCCGCGCGATTAGCTCAGCGGGAGAGCACCACACTGACACTGTGGGGGTCACTGGTTCAATCCCAGTATCGCGCACCACCCGATCGGTCGGGCCGCTTTCGGAGCCATCCGGGGCGGCCCTGATCATGAGGGTTGCAGCACCGTAGTAGGATCACCGTGGATCGCACGATCCGTCCCGCGCGATTAGCTCAGCGGGAGAGCACCACACTGACACTGTGGGGGTCACTGGTTCAATCCCAGTATCGCGCACCGCAGTTGCACGACGGGCAAGGGCCGCCGGAGGGAACTCCGCCGGCCCTTCTTCGTGTTGGCTTTTGGATAGCATGACGTGCCCGGCGACCGGGCACCGCCGGGAGCTTCCTCGACCGACAGGCCTGCCCCTATGACCTTCCTGAGCCGACGGCGTGCCGGCGACCGGGGGGCGATCGCCCCCGAGCCGCGGCCGGGCGACCGCCGGGCCATGGTCGCGGCGTACGCCGCGGTGCTGGCGATCGCGGTGATCGACGCCCTGGTGGATCCGGCGATTCCCGGCGCGGTGTCGCTCGGCCTGATCGCCCCGGCCGCGGCGGGTGTGTGCAGTCGGCGGCAGGTGGCCGGGCTCGCGGTGGTGTCGACGTCGACCGCGGCGCTGTTGGTGACGTGGTGTGAATCCACCACGGTGACCTCGAAGTTCATCCACGTGACGGTGGTCGCCTCGCTCGGCCTGGTGGCGCTCGGGGTGACGTCGACCCGGCTGCGGCGTGAGGCGCAGTTGCGGCATGCCCGTTCGGTGGCGATGACGTTGCAGAGTGCGGTGCTGGAGCCGGTGCCGCCGCGGCTGCCGGGGCTCGATCTGGCGAGCCTGTACATGGCGGCGGAGGCCGAGACGCTGGTCGGCGGCGACTTCTACGCGGTGGTGGACGGGCCGCACGGCATCCGGATGCTCATAGGAGACGTGCGCGGCAAGGGCCTTCCCGCGGTGCACACGGCGGCGGCGCTGATGGCGGCGTTCCGGGAAGCGGCGTATTACGAGAAGGATTTGACGGAGGTCGCGAGCCGGTTGGAGGGGCGCATCCACCGGTTGGCGGCGGAGCGTACCGGGCCCGCGGGCGAGCGGTTCGCGACGGCGCTGCTGATGGCGTTCGACGAGGCGGACACGCTGCGGCTGGTCACGTGCGGGCACACCGCGCCGATCCTGCTGCGCGAGGGCACCGCGACCGAGCTGGAGCTCCCGGACGTCGCCCCGCCGCTGGGCTTGTCCACGCTGTATCCGGGCGGGGTGCGGTACGTGGAGCACACGGTCGCGTTCGGTCCCGGCGACACGCTGGTGGCGACGACCGACGGCATCAGCGAAGCACGCGACGCGGAGGGCCGGTTCTACCCCGCGGCGGCGCGGCTCGCGGGCTGGAGCCGGGCGTGGCCGCAGCACATCGTGCTGCACCTGTACAGCGATCTGCGCGGCCACACGGGTGGCCCGTTGCAGGACGACGCGGCGGCCCTGGTGCTGCAGCGTCCGCGGAAGGAGCGGTCGGCGGGGGGTCGGCGGCGGGTGCCGCATTTGATCTGACCGGTCGGCCGCGGACCGGCGCCGCACCGGCCACGGCGGTGTGTTGTCAGATGTCTTTCACGTGGCGGCAACATGCCGCGACGGTCGCGGAAACAGCGCCGCCCTGTACTGGGTGGCGACCCGCCGGGACGGCGGGGCGCGGCTAGGGTTCCGCCGCCGGGTGCCGTGACGGCACGCGGCGGGGCTGGTCCGAGAGCCGCAGGCGGGGCCGGCGCCCCGTTCCACGGCGGGAGAAAAGCCCGGGAGGCCAGGTCGATCCGGTGTGTCCGGATCCCGGTCCCGGGAGCTGCCCGTGCCGTGTTCGCTTCTTCGTTCCTCCGGTGCCCAGGGCGCCCGGGTCCCGTGGCGGTGTCGCCCGGGGCCGGTGCGCGGGGTTCGTGCTGCCGCTTTCCGTCGTGAAAGGACCGCGCCATGACCATGCTCAGTGCCCCGTCGGGGCCCCCGCCCGGACCGGATCCGGCGGGCCGCGCCGATGCCGCGGATCTCGCGTCGTTCGGCTATGAACAGCAATTGCACCGGAAACTGGGCTCGTTCGCATCGTTCGCGGCCGGGTTCTCGTTCGTGTCGATCCTGACCACGGTTTTCCAGTTGTTCGCGTTCGGGTTCGGGTTCGGCGGGCCGGCGTTCTTCTGGACGTGGCCGCTGGTGTTCGCCGGGCAGCTGCTGGTGGCGTTGTGTTTCGCGGAATTGGCGGCGCGCTATCCGATCGCCGGGTGCGTGTACCAGTGGTCGCGGCGGCTTTCGACCGGTGTGACCGGGTGGTTCGCGGGCTGGCTGATGCTGATCGGGCAGGTCGTGTCGGTGGCCGCGGCGGCGATCGCGTTGCAGGTGGTGCTGCCGCAGGTGTGGTCGGGGTTCCAGGTCGTGGGCACGGACACGGCGCTGGCGTCGGGGGACGGTGCGGCGAACGCGGTCCTGCTCGGCACGGCGCTGATCGTGGTGACGACCACGATCACCGCGGTGGGCGTCAAGGCCATGTCGCTGGTCAACAGCGTGGGTGTGGCGTGCGAACTGGTCGGTGTGGCGCTGCTGGTGGTGCTGCTGTTCGGGCATGCCGAGCGCGGGCCGTCGGTGGTGACGCAGACGGGCGGGGCCGGAGGCGGCGGGTATGCCGGGGCGTTCCTCGTGTCGGCGCTGATGGCGGCGTATGTGATGTACGGCTTCGACAGTGCGGGCGAGTTGGCCGAGGAGACGAAGAACCCGCGGCGTACCGCGCCGCGGGCGATCGTGCGGGCGCTGGCGGTGTCCGGCGTGGCGGGGTTGCTGCTTCTCCTGGGTGCGTTGATGGCGGCGCCGAGCGTGTCGGACGGTGAACTGGCCGCGGGCGGACTGCCGTACGTGGTGACGTCGCAGCTCGGCACCGGGCTGGGCAAGGCGCTGCTGGTCGACGTCGCGGTGGCGATGTTCGTCTGCACGCTGGCGATCCAGACGGCGGCGACGCGGCTGGTGTTCTCGATGTCGCGGGACGGCGTGCTGCCGGGTTCGGCGCGGCTGGCGAAGGTGTCGCCGCGGACCGGGACGCCGGTGCTGCCCGCGCTGGTGGTCGGGTTGTGCGCGGTGGCGCTGCTGGTGGTCAACGTGGGGCGCGCGGAGCTGTTCACGGCGTTGACGTCGGTCGCGATCGTGCTGGTGTACCTGGCGTACTTGCTGGTCACGCTGCCGATGCTGAGGGCGCGCCTGCGGGGCTTGCTGCCCGCGCGGGAGGGGTTCTCGCTCGGCCGGTTCGGTGTGGCGGTGAACATCGGTGCGGTGGTGTACGGCCTGCTGATGACGGTCAATATCGCCTGGCCGCGGGCGGAGGTGTACGACCCGGCGGGCGGCCACTGGTACTTGGCGTGGTTCGCCGTCCTGTTCCTGGCGGGTGCGCTCGTCGCGGGTGCCGGGGCGTATGCGTGGGTGCGCCGCGAGCGCCCGGACACTGCGGCCGGTGCGGAGGCCGGTGCGGAGGCCCGGGTCGCGGCGGTGGCGTCGTGACGGCGGCACCCGGTGCGGCGGCGTCCGCCACGAGTGCCGGCTTCACGCACGAGGTCGCGGCGGGTGCGGCGTGGGCGGTGCGGCTGCGCCGGCATCGGGCGCTGCGCCTGACGTGCCTGGACGGCGGCGCGAACGTGTCGGTGCTGATGTACGCGGCCGCCGATCCGCTGGAACGCCTCGATGTCCCCGACACCTTGAAGGCGCAGATGTCGGCGTGTGTGCGTGCCCCGATGGTGCTGATGTCGGACATGGGGCGGGCGCTGGCCTCGGTGACCGGTTCCTCGCTCGACTGGCACGACGCGGTGACCGGGCACAGCACGGACCGGCAGGTCGCGGCGCGGTTCGGTCCGTCGGACTACGCGGCGGACCGCAACGCGTGGCGGCGCAGTGCCCGGTCGGGGCTGACGGACGAGCTGGCGAAGCACGGCCTGGGGAAGCGCGATCTGCACGCGACGGTGAATTTCTTCAGCAAGGTCGTGCCGGCGGGCGACGAGCGGGGCTCGCTGGTCTTCGCGCCGGGTCATGCGGCGGCCGGGGACTGGGTCGAGCTGCGCACCGAGCAGGACGTGCTGGTGGTGCTGTCGAGTGCGCCGCATCCGCTGGACCCGAATCCGGTGTGGGCGCCGGCGCGGGTGGAGGCGTCGGTGTCGGCCGTGGCGGCGCCGGGGCCGGACGACGCGTCGCGGGTGTTCCGGGCGGAGTCGGGGCGGGCGTTGGCGGCGGCGGAGAGGACGTTCGTATGAGCGCGGGGAGCATGGGGAACGCCGGGCGGTTGTTCGACGTGACGGTCGGTGCGGGCGACGGGTGGATCGGCGAGGTCCCGGCCGGCGGCCGGCTGCGGATTGTCGACCTGTGCGGCAACCAGGCCGTGGACACGTTGTTCTTCGACGCGCACGACTACGCGAACCGCTACAGCGCGGTCGACACGGTGCGTGAGCAGGGCGCGGCCTACCTGACGACGGGCTCGGTGCTGCTGTCGGTCGACCTCGATCCGCTGGCCGTCGTCGTCGCGGACACGTGTGGGCGGCACGACACGCTCGGCGGCGCGTGCGCCCAGGAGAGCAACGTGGTGCGGTACGGGGAGCACACCCGGCACCAGCACGCGTGCCGCACGACGTTCGTGCGGCAGGCGACGGCGTGGGGGCGGGGCCTGGAGAAGCGGGATCTGACGCACAACGTCAACTTCTTCATGAACGTGCCGCTCACTCCGGACGGCGGGCTGTCGTTCGAGGACGGCGTCTCGGCGCCGGGCAAGTACGTGGAGCTGCGGGCCGAGCGCGACGTGCTGGTGCTGGTGAGCAACTGCCCGCAGCTGAACAACCCGTGCAACGGCTATGACCCGACGCCGGTGCGGCTCGCGGGGTGGTCGTCGTGACCGCGGCGACGCAGGCGAGGCCGGCCGAGGGCCTGTGTGCGGGAGCGGCGACCGCGTTCACCGTCCTCTCCCCCGGTTTGCAGTCGTTGGTCGTCGACCTCGACGGACGCACCGGGCTGTGGGGCGTCGGCGTCCCGCCGTCGGGGGCGTTCGACGACCGGTCGTTCGCGCTGGCGAACGCGGCGGTGGGGAATCCCCGGTCGGCCGCCGGAATCGAGGCGGTCGTGCGCGGGCCGGTGCTGCGGTGCGAGCGCCGGGTCCTGGTGTGCGTGACGGGGGCGGTCGCGGATGCGCGGCTCGACGGGCGGCCGGTGGTGCCGGGGCGGGTGACCGTGGTGGCGCCCGGGCAGGTCCTGGACCTGGGGGCGGCGGACGGGCCGGGCATGCGGCAGTACCTGGCGGTCGGCGGCGGCATCGCGGTGCCCGCGGTGCTGGGGAGCCGGACGACGTTCCTGCTGGGCAAGTTCGGCGGTTTGGCGGGCCGGGCGCTCGCCGCCGGGGACGCCCTGCCGGCCGGGTCGGCGGAGAACCTGGCGGCGCCGGTCGACGTGACGCCGGTGCTGCCCGAACTGGGCGACCGGTGGGAGCTACGGGTCGTGCCGGGTCCGCACGGGGCGCCGGTGCATCTGGCGGACGGTGGGCCCGCCGAACTGTTCGCCGCCGAATGGCGGGTCGACCACCGTGCCGACCGCACGGGTGTGCGACTGGTGGGTCCGGCGCCTGCGTGGGCGCGTGCGGACGGCGGTGAGGCGGGGCTGCATCCCAGCAACATCCACGACAGCGCCTATCCGGTCGGCGGGATCATGCTGTCCGGCAACACCCCCGTCGTCGTGGGCCCGGACGGGCCGAGCCTCGGCGGGTTCGCGGTGCCGGCGGCGGTGATCCGCGCGGACCGGTGGAAGCTCGCGCAACTGCGGCCGGACGACCGGGTTCGCCTGGTGCCGGTGACTCCGGCCGAGGCGGCGCGCGCGAACCGGGCGCGCGCGGCGGAACTCGCCGATCCCGGCGCCGCGGCCGCACGGGCGGAGGCGGCCGGGCGGCACGCATCGGACGCGCCGGCATCGGGTGCGGGGCCGGAGCGCCCGGACGCGCTGGTGGAGGTTCCGGCGTCCGGCGTGCGACCGGCGCTCACGGTGCGGTATTCCGGCGACCACCATGTCCTGGTCGAAGTCGGCCCGCCCTGCCTGGATCTGACCGTGCGCCTGCAGGTCCACCTGCTGGCACGCGCGTTGGCCGAGCGCGGTTTCGGGGTCGGCGGCCCGGCGGGCGTGGTCGAAATGGTGGAGGGTGTGCGCTCGCTGCTGCTGGCGTTCGACACCGCGCGGCTCGACGCGGCGGTCCTGGCCGAGGCGATCGGCGCCGCATGGGCGTCGTCCCCGGACCCGCGCGGTGTCGAGCTCCCCGTTCGCGAGGTCGTGCTGCCGATCTCGCTCGACGATCCCGCGGCGCACGAGGCGATGGCCCGCTACCAGCGCGGCGTGCGTCCGGATGCGCCGTGGTGCCCCGACAACGTGGAGTTCATCCGGCGGGTCAACGACCTGCCGTCGCGCGACGCGGTCTTCGACGTCGTGTCCGCCGCGACGTATCTCGTCCTGGGGCTCGGGGACGTGTATCTGGGCGCGCCGGTGGCGGTGCCGCTCGACCCGCGGCACCGGCTGGTGACCACGAAGTACGACCCGGCGCGCACCTGGACGCCGGAGAACGCGGTCGGTATCGGCGGGGTCTACCTGTGCGTGTACGGCATGGAGGGCCCCGGCGGGTACCAGCTGGTCGGGCGTACCGTCCCGGTGTGGCGGCTGACCGGCCCCCGCGACGAGTTCCCGTGGCAGTTGCGGCTCTTCGACCGGCTGCGGTTCCGGCCGGTGCCGGGTGACGAACTGCTGCGGCTGCGGGCGGACATCGCCGCGGGGCGGGCCGACCTGGAAACGCATGCGGCCTCGTTGACGTGGGCGGACCTGACCGCCGCGAACGCCCTGGTCACCGAGGAACTACGCCGCGAAGCGGACGAGTTCACGAGACGGCGGCAGTCCGCGTTCGCCGCGGAACGCGAGAGGTGGGCGGCCCGGTGACGGTCTGGATCAACCGGTACTCCGAGGAGCGGGTGCGGGCCCGCGAGCGGTCCGCTCCGGCCGACGGCCCGCTCGCCGGGGTCCGCTTCGCGGTGAAGGACAACCTCGACGTGGCCGGGCTGCCGACCACGGCGGCATGCCCGGCGCTGGCCGACCGGGTGGCGGAGGCGGACGCCGAGGCGGTGGCGCGGCTGGCGGCGGCCGGGGCGGTGCCGGTCGGGAAGACGAACATGGACCAGTTCGCGACGGGGCTGGTCGGCACGCGCAGCCCGTACGGCGCGTGCCACAGCGTGTTCGCCGCGGACCGCGTCTCCGGCGGCAGCAGTTCGGGCAGCGCGGTGGCCGTGGCACGCGGCGACGTGCCGCTGGCGCTGGGCACCGACACGGCGGGCTCGGGACGGGTCCCGGCGGCCTTCAACGGCATCGTCGGGATCAAACCGACCCGCGGCCTGGTGTCCACGCGCGGCCTCCTGCCGGCCTGCCGCTCCCTCGACTGCGTCACGGCCTTCACCCGCACGGTCGCCGAGGGACGCACCGCGCTGCGGGCGATGGCCGGGTTCGACCCGGGCGACCCGTGGTCGCGGGCCGCGCCCGCGGTGCCGCCGCCGGGCATCGCGGCATCCCTGCGCATCGTCGCCGTTCCGGCCGGACCCCTCGACCTGGACCCCGGGCACGACGCGGCATGGCAGGCCGCGGTGGCGCGGGCCCGGACCGTGTTCGACGCCGTGGTCGAGGTCGACATCACACCGTTCCTGGCCGCGGCCCGGCTCCTGTACGCGGGACCGTGGCCCGCCGAGCGTTTCGCCGCCTTCGGGGCGCTCCTGACCCCGGACGGGCCGCACCTCGACCCGACGGTGCGCCGGATCGCCCTGGCCGGGCGGGACGTCGACGGTGCCGACGTGTTCGCGGGCCTGGACCGGCTCGCGGAACTGCGGCGCGCGACCGAGCCGGTGTGGTGGGAGGTCGACACGCTGATGCTGCCGGTCACGCCGGGGCATCCGACGCTCGCCGAGGTGGCGGCGGATCCGGTGGGGGTCAACGCGCGGCTCGGGACGTACACGAACTTCGTGAACCTGCTGGACCTGGCGGCGGTCGCGGTGCCCGCCGGCACGCGGGCGGACGGGCTGCCGTTCGGCGTCCAGTTCGTCGCGCCCGCGTTCGCGGACGAGCCGCTCCTCGACGCGGCGGCGCGCTGGTGCGGCGAACCGTGCGCGGACCCGGCGCCGGCGCCCGGCCGGGTCCTCCTCGCCGTCGCGGGCGCGCACCTGAGCGGACTCCCGCTCAACGGGCAGCTGCTGTCCTTCGGGGCGCGTCTGCACCGCCGTACACGGACGGCCGCCGGGTACCGCCTGTTCCGGCTGCCCGGCCCCGGGATTCCCCGTCCGGGGCTGGTCGCGGGCGGCGACGGGCTGGCCGCGGGCATCGCGGTCGAGGTATGGGACGTGCCCGAGCAGGGCGTGGGCTGGCTGCTGTCGCGGATCCCGGCGCCGTTGGGGCTGGGGCGGGTGACGCTTGCGGACGGGACGTCGGTCGCCGGGTTCGTCACCGTGGAAGGTGCGGTGCGCGATGCCGAAGACGTGTCGCGGTACGGGAGTTGGCGGCGCGTCCTGGCTGCGGCGGACGGCTCGCCGGGGTGAGGGGGATGGTTCCGCACCGGCACCCGGGTCCGTAGCATGCCGGGCACGTCAGGGGCATCGGGGCGGGAAAAGCCTTACGGGAGCCTCGTGTTGGGTGCGGCACCGGTGTTCCTGATCGGGCTGCTGCCGGTGGCGCTGCGGGACGACGCGTCGCCGTTCGAGGCGGGGAATGCCGAGTCGGGCGGCGGGCCGGTGCCGACGCCGACGGTCCGGTCAGGGACGCAGCTGCCGTCCGACGAGGACGATTCCCCGGGCCCGACGCGGACGCCCCGGGTCCCGGCGGCGCGGGTGGGGACGAAGCGCGGGTCTTCCACGCTGCCGCGCCCGGAGACGAGACCGACGGCACCCCCGGCGCGGCGAACGAGCGCGTCGTCAGCCCGCCGGACTCGCCTCACCGGTCGCGCCCTCACCGGCCGCGGACGGCTCCGTCGGCTCGGCGGCCGGGACTGGACCCGGAGTCGGAGCAGGAGTCGCAACGGGACCCGGGGCCGGCGCGGCCACGTTCCCGCGCGGCTTGGGTGCCGTCTTCTTCGCCGTGGGCTTGCGGTCCGGCTCCGGTACGCCCAGGCTCCGCAGTTCCTCCGCCGTCCAGCCGCCCGCCAGCGCCTCCGCCCACGCGTCGCGGACGCGTTGTTCGCCTTGTGCGGCGGCGCGCTGCAGGGGTTCGAGTTCGGTGGTCGCCGCGGTGAGTTCGCGGATCAGTTCGATGCGGCGGTCCAGCAGGGCGCGGGCCGCCGCCTCGGCATCGCTCATCAGAGTGTCGTCAACCATGTGCGTAGAGTAGTCATATGACGTGCGCAGCCGAAATCGCCGCACGCCGGAGGCACTCTCACCAGTCCTCCCCCACCCGCCCGTTCAGCAATGCCCGCACGAACCGCTCGTAGGAGATCTGGCAGCTCTCCAAGCGTTCGTACGTCCGGGCCGACACCGCCACGATCTGTCCCCCGTTCCCCAAGGTTCCGCCTCCCCCGTCGATCGCCAGGCTCCAGCACCAGCCCCGACCGCCCTCCGCGCGCCCCATCAGGGGGCGTAAGTGCCCGATGCGGGCACGCAGGTTGTCGAGTTCGCTGCGGCAGGCCGCCGCGGTCGCATGGCCCCGGGCCGAGCGGGCGATGACGCGCCCGTTGGGTGCGACGACGCGCCACCGCACGCGGCGTTCGGCGTCCAGGTGGACGTCGTAGCGCGCGGTGCGATCGGTGCCGCTTCCGGTGTCCGGGGCCTGCGGGTCACCCGAACCGGCCGGCGACATAGTCGGCCGTCCTGGGGTCGCGCGGGTCGGTGAAGACCTCGTCGGTGGGGCCGGATTCGACGATGTGGCCGGGGGTGCCCTCGGCGGCGAGGAAGAACGCGCAGTGGTCCGAGACGCGTTGGGCCTGCTGCATGTTGTGGGTGACGATGACGATGGTGACCTCGTCGCGCAGTTCGGCGATGGTGTCCTCGATGCGCCGGGTCGACGTCGGGTCGAGTGCGGAGCACGGCTCGTCCATGAGGAGCACGTCGGGGTCGACGGCCAGTGAGCGGGCGATGCACAGCCGTTGCTGCTGGCCGCCGGACAGCGCGCCGCCCGGCTGCCGCAGCCGGTTGCGGACTTCGTGCCAGAGCCCGGCGCGGGTGAGCGCCGAGTGCACGACGGCGTCCTTGTCGAGGCCGCGCCGTCCGGTGAGTTTGAGGCCGGAGACGACGTTGTCGTAGATGGACATCGTCGGGAACGGGTTGGGCTTCTGGAAGACCATGCCGACCCGTCGCCGGGTGTCGATGGGTCGGCGCGCCGGGTCGTAGATGTCGTCCCCGTCGAGCAGGACGCGGCCGGCGAGCTGGGCGGCGGGGACGAGTTCGTGCATGCGGTTGAGGATGCGGAGGAACGTCGATTTGCCGCAGCCCGAGGGGCCGATGAGGGCGGTCACGGTGTTGGCCGCCATGGCGAGGCCGACGCGTTCGAGCACCTTGTGGGTGCCGAACCAGGCGCTGACCGCCTGCGCTTCGAGGGTGGAGCCGGCGCGGCCCGGGCGTGGGCCGGGCGGTGGGGCGAGGGGCAGGGTGGCGGTGGTGTCGGTGGACACGGGACGGGCCTTCCGCTCCGGGGACGGGGAGTCGTTCGGGTGCGTGGCAGGGGCCGACGGGCTGGTCGTGGTTCCCGTCGGAGGTCAGAGGGTCGCCGGCAGCATGCGTGCGGCGGTGTCGTACAGCGCCCACACGACGGCCAAAATCACCGGGGCGCCGAGCAGCAGGGTCACCCGCCGGTCGTAGCGCCGCAGCGCCCACGTGGTCGCGGCGACGACGACGAGCAGGGCCTGCGCCCACAGGAACAGCGCCATGCCGGCCCCGGCTTCGCCGCCGGTGCCGCGTTCGTCCGCACGCACCTTGGTGGTCCGCCCGGATTCGGCGAGTTGGAAGGCGCCTTGCAGGTCGGCGACGACGACGGTGCGCCCGCCGGGTCGCAGCCGGGAGTCGGCGGTGACGAGGGTGAGTTGGTGGGCGCCGCCCGGGGCGATGACGTCGTCGTGGCCGTTGCCGACGTTCTTGTGGTCGCGGACGACGTAGGTGAACTCGCCTTGCTGGGTGGTGACGCGGATGCTCTGGCCGCGCTTGAGGCGGTCGAGGCGGCCGAAGGGGCCGCCGTACGTCCACGCTTTGCCCATGAGGACGGAGTTGCCGTATTGCCCGGGCAGCGCGGTGTTGCGCAAGTGTCCTGGTCCGTCCCGGAGTTGCGCGGCCGTGGTGCCTTCCACGACGACTTGTCTGACGTCGATGTCGGGGATTTCGAGGAGTGCGACCGGGGTGCCTTCCTTGATGTTCCCGCCCAGGGGGCCGGTGTCGTCGTGCAGGGTCTCGCTGATCTCGCGGTAGAGGACCCGCTGGGCGCGGGCCTGCTGGAGGTCGGAGACGGTCGCGAGGTAGCCGACGAATCCGCCGACCAGGACCACGACGAGGCCGAAGGCGACGCCGGCGATGGTGAAGGCGTCCCAGGACGGTCGGCCGGGTCCGGCGGGGCGGTCGGCGCTTCCCGGAGGCTCCTTGTCGAGTGGCGGGCGGAGGGATGCGGGACGCGGGTCCACGGTGGTCATCGGGCTGCTCCGGTGGGCCTGCGGAGGAGGACGCAGAGGGCGCGGTTCAGGGCGGGGAGGGGCGGTGGCCAGCGACCGGTGCGGCGGTGCCAGCCGAGCGCGAGGAGGACCGGCGAGGCGCCGGCGGAGCCGATCGCGGTCGCCATGAGGACGACGAGCAGGATCGCGGACGGGTCGCCGTGCAGGGCTTCCTTGAGGCGTTCGCCGACGGCGGCGGGCAGCGTGGCCGAGGACTTCTTGTCGTTGGCGGAGGCGACCGGCGCGGTCCTGGGTGGCGCGGCCGGGGACGGCGCGGCGCTCGTGGCCGGGTTGCCGCCCGGTGTGCCCGGCGGGGTTCCGCCGCCGTCCGCGCCTCCGTCGGAGGAGGATCCGCCGCCCGAGGCGACGTGCTCGGAGCCGCCGGTGGTGGCGCCGGTCGGCGGCTTGGTCGGCGGCGCTTCGGCGGCCTTGCGCACCGCCGTGCGGGCGGCTTCCACTTGTTGCTTCTGTGCATCGGTCAACGGTGTGTAGCCACCGGGGAGTTGGCCGAGGAGCGGGCCGGGCTTCTGGCCGGGGCCCGCGGCGTAGGCGAGGTACGTGTCGAAGCTCGATGCGACCGCGGTGGTGAGCCCCTTCGTGGGGATGATCGCGACGTCGGTCTTGGTGAGCGGGTAGGCGGCGGGGTCGGTGCCGGCGAAGTCGTTGGACAGGGTGACGCCGTCGGGCCCGGGCTTGGCGGCTTTGAGCCCCGCGGTGATGGACGCGGGCGTGGGGGCGACGAACGCTCCCGAGGCGTTGCGGAGTTGCGCGGTGGGGAGCTGGAGGCGGGCGGCCGCTTCGGAGTCCATGAAGCCGATGACGTTGCGGCGGCCGAGCGTGTCCGGATCGACCTCGCGCTCGAACTGTCCCTCGCCCATGCGTGCCGGGTGGTTGGCCTTGGCGACCCGTCGGATCAGCTCCCAGTAGGAGCTGATGGGGCGGTAGTACGGGGCGTCGGATGCGGTGCGGTTGATCACCAGGGCGAAGGGATAGGCGAGGGTGCCCAAGCGCCAGTTGGGCGGGCACAGCACGCCGTTCTCGTCCGGCTCGCCTTCGAGCCACTTCTTCGCCGCGGGGTCGGCGGCGAGCCAGCGGGTCAGTTCCCAGATGGTGTCGTCGGAGACTCCGCGGATGAGCGGGGCGCGTCCGTCGCCGGCGGGCCAGGCGATCCCCGGGTTGAGCGCCCGCAGTTCGGGGTCGCCGAGCAGGCCGAAGCGGGGCACGGGGATGCCGTTGTCGCGGTCGCCGTGGTACGCGTCGGTGAGGATCTTCGCGACCAGCCGCGGGCTGAGCCTGAGCCCGGTGATCTCGTGGCCGTCGGCGTCGTCGATGTTGAAGGCGAGCACGATCGCGGAGTTCTCCAGCGGCGCGTAGACGACGTCGCCGGGGCCGCGGTCCGGCCCGGAGTCGGGGTTGCCGACCGCCGTGTCGAGCGGGCCGCCGAGGGGTTGCGTGGTGATCGCCGCGTCGACGGCGCCGGCCAGGAAAGCGGCCCGGCCCTCGGGGCCGCTGCTCGCCGAGACCGCCATGGTCATCGGGTTCCGCGTACTGCGGCACAGGGCGCCGAGCCAGGACAGTCCGGCGGTGGTGTGCTCGGAGTTCCCGGCCACGCGCAGCGCCAGCGTCCGGCTCGGACAGGTGTCGCCTTCCGGCGCGAAGCGGATCGGTGTCGACGCGATCTGCCCGGCGCTTGCCGCGAGTTGGAAGTCGAGGTCGGTCACACGGGCGGCGCCCGCGGCCGACTGGGGCATCGCGGAGAAGTTCTCCTTCGTGGCGCCGATGGCCGGCTTGACGACGACGGTGACGTTGCAGGGTGTGCTGTCGTCGCAGCCGAGGGACGGGCGTTCGGACCGCGGCCGTACCTCGAGCCAGGCCGATCCCGAGGATCCGGTGACGCCGTACAGCGCCGCGCTGTCGACGATGGCGTGCGGGGTTCCCGCGTAGTTGACGCCGTCGCAGTCGGCGGGGCCGCTCGGCTGCGTGCCGCGGCACTGGAAGATGTCGAGGGCGTAGGTGTTGTCGACGAACCCCGACCAGGTGACCTTGATGCGCTGGTCGACGAGGTCGGTCGCCTGCGAGACCGTCACGGTCGGTCCCTGCGGGGCATCCGCGGCTGCGCCTTTGGCGAGGGCGGCGAGGGATGCCGCCGTCCCGAGGACCAGGGCGATCAACGCCGCCAGGACGCCCGGCGCCAACGTGCGGCGGGTGCGGGACGGGTGCTGCACGGGGACTCCGGTCGTTCGTGCGGCGGTCCGGTGCGGACTGCGCGGCATCGGGCTGCTGGCGTGCGTGCACACCCACCTCACTCGTTGCCCGCACGCGCGTCCAGGGGTTGGCGGGTGTGCTCATCGGCTGGTTCCGTCCCGCACACGAGCACGTCACCTGCTGTTGACCAAGGGCGAAAGTCCGCTTGGTCCAGGGGAGTTCGGCGGCGCTGCGGGGAGCGTCCGCGAGTGCCGGTCCGGCCCGTATCGCGTCGTTTGCGGCCCGGACATCTGGGCCATGTGCCGTTTCCGCGGCGGTCACGCCAGGCCGTCGTACGCCCGGCGAAGGTGGTTGCCGTCGCTACGGCGACAAAGCCATCGATGTTCCAGAGTGCTCCGATGCTCCAGAGAGGGATGCCATGTTCCGCAAGCTCGCGACCGCCGTGGCCGCCACCGCCACCGCGATGCTGCTCGCCGTCTCCGCCGGTGCCGCCCACGCCGACAACTACGCGGGTGCCGGCTCGGACACCACCCAGGACGTCATGAAGACGCTCACCAACCAGTACAAGCTCACTCACCCGGCGAACACCTGGACGAGCGTCAACGCCGGCGCCACCTCGGGGTCGATCCCGGCCGCGGGCACCTGCCCGGGCGTCACCTGGACGACCGCGAACCCGGCGCCGAACGGCTCCAGCGCCGGCATCAGCGCGCTGCTCAACGACACCAACGGCTGCATCGACTACGCGCGTTCGTCCCGCGCCCTGAAGACCAACCCGGGTTCCCCGGAACTGGCGCTGACCGCGGTACGGCTGGGCGGCGACTCGGTGACGTGGTCCGCGGCGTCCGGCGGCTCCGCGCCGGCCGACCTTTCCCTCACCCAGCTCCGCGACATCTACAAGTGCAACATCACCAACTGGAGCACGGTCAGCGGCGCGAACGCGGCCATCGTCCGCTACGTCCCGCAGGCCGGTTCCGGCACCCGCGACTTCTTCTTCAACACGGTCCTCGGCTTCGACCCGACCGTGCTCAGCAACGGCAACTGCACCACGGCGCCGAAGGTGATCCAGGAGAACAAGGGCGACCAGGTCGCCGCGGCGGACAAGAACAGCGCGATCTTCCCGTACTCGAAGGCGGCGTGGACCGCGCAGGCGAACAGCTCGGTCACGCTCGTCACGGACGACCGCGGCGGCTTCGTGCTCGACACGATCGGCGGCGCGGCGGCGGGTTCCGCCGGCTTCATCGGCAACCGCGACGTCTACAACGTCTACAAGACCGCGAGCGCCCCGCAGGACCTGATCGACTTCCTGAACTGGGCCGCCACGCAGAACACCGTCAAGGCGACCTACGGCTTCACCGCCTGACGCAGCACCACCGGAGCCCCGGACCGCGCACCCGCGGGCCGGGGCTCCGCCCTGCCCGCCCCGCCCACACAGTCCCGGGGGGCTAGCCAACTCGGGTCGTCCGCAAGCTCGTTCGCCGTCACCTGCTGTTTCCGCCGCGGTCGTCCCAGGCGCACCGGGCCGCTGGTTGGCTCGACACCGCCGGCCTCCCCCGTCCTCCCGTCCCGCCCGCGAACCGGGCTGCAGCTTCCGAAGGGTCCCCCGCATGACCGCCGTCCCACCGGACGTCCCGCTCGACGCCCCCCGCCGCATCGCCGTGCGCCGCACCCGGGTCGACACGGCGTACCGCTGGACCACGCGCCTGGCGGCGGTCGCCGTGCTCGCGCTGCTGGGCGCCATCGGCCTGTACCTGGCGCGCCGCGGCTACGACGCGATCCACCAGGCCGGCTGGTCGTTCCTGACCGAGGACGCGTGGTCGCCGACGCACGGCACGTTCGGGGTCAAGGGCCTGCTGGTCGGGACCGTGCTGGTGGCGGTGGTCGCCCTGGTGGTGGCGGTGCCGATCGCGCTCACCGGGGCGTTGTTCATCACCGAGTACGCGCCGCCGCGGCTGCGCCGCACCCTGACGTCCCTGGTCGACCTGATGGCGGCCGTGCCGAGCATCGTGTACGGCCTGTTCGGCTTCTTCCTCCTCCAGCCCCAGCTCATCCCGGTGAGCCGCTGGCTCGCCGAGAACCTCGGCTTCGTCCCGGTGTTCGAGGTGCGCAAGCTGGAGGGCGCGACCCGGTACGCGGACGGCCAGTTCGCGTCCTCGCTGTTCATCGCCGGGGTCGTGGTGTCCTGCATGGTGATCCCGATCTGCTGCGCGGTCATGCGCGAGGTCTTCGCGCAGACCCCGCCCGGCGAGAAGGAAGGCGCGCTCGCGCTGGGCGCCACCCGCTGGGGGGTGATCCGCGCGGTCGTGCTGCCGTTCGGCCGGGGCGGGATCATCGGCGGCGTCATGCTCGGCTTGGGGCGGGCGCTGGGCGAGACCATCGCGGTGGCGATCGTGCTGTCGTTCGACACCGGGTTCACCATCCGCATGCTCGACGGCCACGGGTCGACGATCTCCACGCTCATCATCCTCAAGTTCGGCGAAGCGAACGAGTTCGCGCTGTCCGCGCTGATGGCCGCCGGCCTCGCGCTGTTCACCATGACCCTCACCGTCAACCTCGTGGCCGGCTGGGTCATCGCCAAGTCGCGCAGCGGCGCGGCCACCGACCTCTGACCCCTGACCTGTGACCTGTGACCTCTGACCTCTGACCGCGAGCCGCCGACCGGGCGCGCCCGGCACCGCACGACCGGACCACCGACCGGACTGGGAGAGCCCGGAGATGACGACAGGAACCACGGCCGGCCACGCCTCCGGCGCGCTGCCGGGGGCCGCCCCGCCGCCGATCCCGGCCGGCCGGCCCGCCGCGCCGCCCGCCGTCTCCGGGGCAGGGGTCCCGGACGACGCGGACGAGGCGGCGCGTCCGCGGATCGCGCTGCGCCGCGTACCGCGCGAGGAGACCGGGGTCGCGCTGGCCTCGCTGCTCGCCGGGGCGTCGGCGGCGTGGCTGCTGTACGGCCGCATCCTGCCCGTCGCCGGATGGCAGGGCTATCTCATCACCGCCTACGTCGCGTTCCTGGTCCTCTACACGCTTGCGACGCACCTGCGCTCCGATGCCGTCCAGGCACGCGACCGCCTCGCCGGCGCGGTCGTCGCCACCGGCATCGCCATGCTGCTCGGCACCGTGGGAACGGTCGTCGGCTACATCGTCAAGCGCGGCCACGGCTCGATCGACGCCGACTTCTTCACCGAGACGCAGGAGTACTTCGGCGCCTTGAGCGGGCCGGACGTCGCGGTCGGCGCGGCCCATGCGGTCGTCGGCACGCTGGAACAGGTCGCGCTGGCCACCGCGATGACGGTGCCGCTGGGCATCGCCACCGCGGTCTATCTCAACGAGGTGCGCGGCCGGCTGGCCGGTGTCGTGCGGATCGTCGTCGAGGCGATGAGCGCCCTTCCGTCGATCGTGGCGGGCCTGTTCGTGTACGCGGTGGTGCTGATCGGCATGGGGCAGGGCCGCAGCGGATTCGCCGCGTCGCTCGCGCTCGGCATCATGATGCTGCCGATCGTGACCCGGACCACCGAAGTGGTGCTGAGGCTGGTGCCGGGCGGCCTGCGCGAGGCGTCACTGGCGCTGGGCGCGAGCGAACTGCGCACCTTGTGGCATGTCGTGCTGCCGACGGCGCGCAGCGGTCTGGCCACCGCGGTGATCCTGGGCATCGCGCGGGCGGTCGGCGAGACGTCGCCGGTGCTGCTGGTCGCGGGCGGCAGCTCGCGCATGAACTGGAACCCGTTCGAGGGCGAGCAGGAATCGCTCGTCTACTTCATCTGGCGGAACATCAAATCGCCGAGCGACCGGCTGAACTCGCTCGCGTTCGGCGGTGCGCTGGCGCTGGTCGGCCTCGTGCTGGCGCTGTTCGTGGTCACGCGGCTGCTCGCGGGCCGCGCGCCGGGCGAACTCAGCCGCCGGCAGAAGCGCCGTATCGCCCGCGAATCGGCCGCCGCATGACGCCGCCGGCCCCGCTCCGCCAGGCATCCCGCATCGCTTCGAGAGAATCCGGAGTCCGAACCGTGCGCAGCGCAAAGCCCGTTGGCCGGACCGTGCACCGCATGCTGCGCCTCGTCGGGGCGCTCGGCCTGGGCATCGTCATGACGGTGTCGTCGGCGCCGCCCGCGAACGCCGCGATGGAGCCGATCTACGGCGCGGGGTCGACGTGGAGCCAGGTCGCGATCGAGCAGTGGGCCCGCGATGTGGCGAGCCGCGGCATCAAGGTGAACTACGGCGGGGTCGGCTCGACCCAGGGGCGGCTGCAATTCCTGCAGCAGACGCTGGACTTCGGGGTGTCGGAGATCCCGTTCCAGCCGCCGTACCGGGATCCGAACGGGGTCCTGATCGACGAGTTGGAGCAGGCGCGGGCACGCAACACCCAGTTCTCGTACCTGCCGATCGTCGCGGGCGGCACGTCGTTCATGTACCACCTGACGATCCGTGGGCAGCTGGTGCGCAATCTGCAGTTGTCGGCGCCGACGCTCGCGAAGATCTTCACCGGCCAGATCAAGGTGTGGAACCACCCGGACATCAAGGCCGACAACCCGCAGATCCCGAACTTGCCCGCCACACCGATCACCCCGGTGGTGCGGTCCGACGGGTCGGGCACGAGCGCGCAGTTCTCGCTGTACATGGCGAAGCAGACCGGCGACATCTGGAAGTCCGGCATGACATCGGACTTCCCGGCGCCTCCGGGCGCGAAGGCGCAGCAGGGCTCGGACGGGGTCGCGAACTGGGTGGCGGCGGGCTACGGCGAAGGTGCCATCACGTACGTGGAATACGCCTACGCGAAGCAGCGCAACTTCCCGGTGGCGTCCGTGAAGAACGTCTCCGGCAAGTATGTGCAGCCCACGTCCGACAACGTGGCCATCGCCCTGACCAAGGTGAAGCTCGCAGCCGACTCGACGCAGGACCTGACCGGCGTCTACACGATGCAGGACCCGCGCGCCTATCCGGTGTCCAGCTACAGCTACATGATCGTGCCGACGAACACCTTCGGCCGGTTCAGCACCGGCAAGGGCGAGACGCTCGGCAAGTTCATCAAGTACTTCCTGTGCGACGGCCAGAAGCAGGTCGCCACGCTCGGATACTCGCCGCTGCCCCCGCAGCTGGTGTCGTTCGGGTACGCCGCGATCAAGAAGATCCCCGGTGCGCCCGACCCGGGCGCGCTGCCGCGTGATCTCGACAACGTCACGCAGGCCGAATACGACGCCTGCCCGAACCCGACGTTCCGGCCGGGCTTCGTGAAGCCGATCGACGACAAGACCAACGGCTCCGCCGGCGGCGGCACGTCGGGCGGCTCGGGGGGCACCACCGGCGGCGGCGGAGCCGGCGGCACCGGTGGTGCGGGCGGAACCGCCGGCACCGGGGGAACCACGGACGGTGCCACCGGCGGCTCCCCCGACGCGTCCGGCGGCACCCCCGCGCAGGACGGCACCGCTTACGACCCGGCGACCGGCGAAGTCGTGGACTCCGGCGGCGGATCCGGCGGCAACGGCAGCGGCGGGATCGGGCCGGGCGGTGTGAAGAGCGCGGGCGCGGTCGATCTCGACGGTCCCCCGGCGGTGCCCGCGATCTGGTTCTACGTCCTGGCCATCGGCTGCCTCGCCCTGGCCGTGGGCGGCGGCCCGGCCTTGTACAGCTACCTCGACCGGCGGCGTACCGCCCGGCACGGCGGCGGCTGAGGCCCCGCACCCCCGACACGACCCGACCGACGACCGCCTGCCCCGAAACCCGGGACCGCGTCCCGGGGCCGTATCCGAGAGGAAGTCCGTCCCATGAAGTTCTCCCGTTCCCGTGCCTTCGTCGCCGCTCTGCTGCCGCTGGCGGCCGTCGCCGCGTTCGCCGTGCCGACCGCGGGTGCCGCGGCGAGCACCCCGACGCCCGCGGTGACCGTGAACCCGTCGTACGGTCCGGCGAACGGCGGTGCCGCGACCGCCAAGGCGAACGTGCCGTGCCCGTCCGGCTCGACGGCGTTCCGGTTCACCGTCACCGGTCCGGGCATCGGCAACGTGTTCGGCAGCGACTACCTCGGCACGCCGCTGCCCGCCGACCGGATTCCGGATACCTCGGCGTACGGCGCGCAGCCGCTGTTCGACGCGGACAGTGCCCCGGTGAACGGCCAGACGTACAAGCTCACCGCGCAGTGCCTGGACGAGCAGCTCGCGGTCACCAACCTCGCGTCCGCCGACGTCAAGGTCAACGAGGGCGTGTGGTCGACGCTGAAGCCGACGGTGTACGCGCTGCCGGCGAAGATCGGCCAGCTGCGCATCGCGCTGGTCGCCTACACCGGCTTCGCGGGCGGCGAGCAGGTCGGCGGCGTACTGCGCGCGGCGGACGGCACCGCGACGCCGGTCACGCTTCAGCCGCAGGGCACCGACCAGGCCGGGCGCGGCGCGGCGCTGCTGCAGGTCCCGGCGTCGGCCGCGGACGGCACCTACACGCTCGTGCTGACCGGCAGCGCCTCGAAGGCGACCGGCGAGATCGCCGTGACCGTGGACACCACGCGCGTCTGGTGGTGACGCACCACTCCCCGCGGGCCCGGCGCGCGTCCGCGCCGGGCCCGCTCTCCCCCATCGGTTCATCCTGCGGAAGGCGAAGACGCATGGCGCATCAGGTGTACCTGCAACGCGGTATGGCCGCGGCCGGGGCGGTGCTGCTCGCGGCGGCGGTGCTGCCGGGGTTGGCACGCGCCGACGAACCGGCGGCCACTCTCGTGCTCGACCCGGACAACGGCAGCATCTCGACGTTCGTGAAGGTCAAGGCGAGCGGTCCGTGCCCGGCCGGTTCGACGTCCTACGCGCTCGGGGTCACGGGGCCGAACGCGCCGGGGATGCTGTTCACCGATCAGGCGCTGCCCGCCGATCTGATTCCGGACCCGGGTGCGGTGTACGGCGCCTTGCCGCTGTTCGACATGGACAACCCGCCGCCGGACGGGGCGACGTACACCGTGCTGATCAACTGCAACGGGCCGTCCGGGAGTCCGAAGCTGGCGTCGGTCGACCTCAAGGTGACGGGCACGAACTGGGTGGTGGCCGGACCGACCGGGCCGACTACGCCGCCGACGTCCGAGCCGCCCACGTCGCAGCCGCCCACCTCCCCGCCCCCGACGTCGCAGCCGCCGACCGAGACGCCGCAACCGACGGCGTCCCTGTCGCCGGCCTCGGCCGCGCCCGGGGCTCTCGTACAGGTCGCGCTGACCGGTTTCGGGTCGAACGAGTTCGTCAAGCGCACGCTGAAGCCCGCGAGCGGCACCACTCCGGCGCCGGTGTCCCTGCCTCCGCAGGCGGTGGGACAGGACGGATCGAGCACCGCACCCGCGAAGCTCCCGGACGATCTCCCGGCCGGCGCCTGGAAGATGGTGTTCGAGGGCCCGGACACCGGGCGCACCGCGGAGGCCGCGCTGACCGTGACCGGCGGCACGCCGACGTCGCAGCCGCCGACCTCCCAGCCGCCCACGTCGCAGCCCCCCACGTCCGAACCGCCGACGTCGGAGCCGCCCTCGGCGACGCCGACCGCGACCGACACGTCGGGGACGTCGGCCGGCAGCGACGGATCGTCCGGGACCTCCGGCGGGTCGTCGGGCGGTTCCTCGGGCGGCGGCGGCAGCCTCGCGCACACCGGCGCGCTGCTGGATCCGCGCCTCATCGGTTCGTTCGGGGTGCTGCTGATGGGCGGCAGTGCCGCGATGTACTACCGGGCACGGCGCCGCTCGCCGCTGTTGGAAGGCGGCCTCGCGGACGAAACGCCGGGCGGTCCGGCGTAGCGGTCCGGCACAGCGGTGCGGCACAGCGGTGCGGCACAGCGGTGCGGCACAGCGGTGCGGCTCTGCCGGTCGCGGATATACCGCGCGGCGGGGTGAGCGGCCTCCCGAAGACCGCCACCCCGCCGTCGACCGTACGGCGGGTCCCGATTCCCGCCGTACGCCCGGGTCGGCGGTGCCGGATCGCGGCGCCGCCGGGCGTCGCGTGCGGCCGGTCCGTGGCGCTCTCGGGCCGGTCACCTGCTCCGCATTCCGGGCGGTTCATCCGACTTACCGACTTACTGTCTGTCGGATAGCCGGACTTAGCCCGACTATCGAGGGGTAGCGCCGCCACCGACCGGATGTTTGCGGCGACGCGCGCCAAGACCACCCGTACGGCGTATCGACGGACGCCGTTTCTTCACTTTTCCCGCAGCCGTCGCGTCATCACCAGCAGCTCCGCGTCCCGATCGGCGCGCTCGCGCGGATGCCCGGGGGTGTCCGGCCGGGTCTGCCACGGGTGCGGGCCGGCGAGCGGCCGGTACTCGATGCCGAGCGCGTCGAGCCGCGGCACGTGGTCGCGGGCGAGGCGGGCCAGGAACTCCGCGGTGTCGCGCGGGCCGCGGGTCCACAGGGCTTCGGCGAACGCGCACAGCCGCGGGTAGGCCGCAAAGTCGACCGCGCGCGGCGAGTCGAGCTGTTCGGCCCACAGCGCCGCTTGGCCGCCGAGCACGTGCCGGGCTTCGGCGGGGGTGAGCGCGTCGGGGACCGGTTCGAAGCCGTGGATGTCGGCGACGGTCACCAGGGTGCCGATCGGGATGGGCTCGCCGGGGTGCTCGCCTTGGCGGTAGTCGAGGTAGACGGACGTGTCCGGGCTTGCCACCACGTCGTGTCCGGCGCGGGCGGCGGCCAGCGTGCCGTGGTCGCCGCGCCAACCGCCGACGAGCGCGCCGTCCGGGGCACCGTCCTCGAGGATCTCGTCCCAGCCGAACAGCGTGCGCCCGTGCCCGGCGAGGATGCCGGCGAGTTGCGCGGTGAACCAGTGTTGCAGCGCACCGCTGTCCGGCAGCCCGAGTTCGGCCGCGCGAGCGAGGGACACCGGGTCGCCGCGCCAAGGCCCGCGCGGGACTTCGTCGCCGCCGACGCAGACGTACCGGGAGGGGAAGATCCGGCACACTTCGCCGAGCACGTCGCGGCAGAACGCCAGCGCGGTGTCGGAGGCGGCCAGCACGGCGTCCGAAATACCCCATCCGGTGCGGACCCCGTCGGGTGCGGGCCCGGCGGCGAGTTCGGGGTAGGCGGCGAGCACGGCCTGCGCGTGGCCGGGCAGGTCGACTTCGGGGACGACGGTGATGTGCCGGTCGGCGGCGTACGCCACGATCTCGCGCAGGTCGTCGGCGGTGTAGTAGCCGCCGTGCGGCCGCCCGTCGAACTTCGGCGCGTGCCGGGTGCCGACCATGCTTTCCGCGCGCCACGCCGCCACGTCCACCAGCCGCGGCCATCCGGGCACGGGGAAGCGCCAGCCCTGGTCGTCGGTCAGGTGCAGGTGGAGGACGTTGAGGTGGTGGACGGCCATCGTGTCGACGAACCGCAGCACGTCCGCCTTCGGCAGGAAGTGCCGGACCACGTCGAGCAGGACGCCGCGCCACGGGTACTTGGGCCGGTCGGCGATCGACACCGCGGGGATCTCCCACGGTCCTTCCGCGATCCGGGCGCGGCGCAGCGCGGCGGGCGGCAGGAGTTGGCGCAGCGTCTGGAGTCCGCGGAAGACGCCGGCGCGGTCGCCGCCGACCAGGACGACGGTGTCGGGGCGCACCGACAGCCGGTAGGCCTCGGCGTCGAGGCCGGCGTCGATCCCGAGGCTGACCGTGCCGGGCCGCGGCGTGGCGGCGTCCGGCAGCGGGCAGCCGAGTGCGGCTCCGACGACTGCGCGGAACCAGGCGGCTTCGGGGGCGAGTTCGGGTGCCTCGGGGTGGACGTGCAGGCCCGTGGCGGCGTCGAGGCGGAAGGCGCCGTCGTGCCAGGCGAGCCGTTCCGGGAGCGGCACGGGCGTGCGGCGCCCGGCAGCGGGGTCGGGCACTTCCGGCAGTTCATGGGGGGTGTTCACGCGTTCAGTCCTTCACCGCGCCGCCGAGGCCGGAAACCATGTGGCGCTGCACGAGCACGAAGAAGATCAGCACCGGCACGGTCATGAGGGTGGAGGCGGCCATGATGCCGCCCCAGTCGTTCTCGTCGGGTTTGAAGAAGACGAGGAGCGCCGACGGGAGGGTGCGGTTGTCGTCGTTGCCGATGATGAAGGTCTTGGCGAAGACGAAGTCGTTCCACGCGGTGATGAACGAGAACACGCTCGTCGCCGCGAGGCCGGGCGCGATCAGCGGGAACAGGATGCGCCACAGGATGGTGAACCGGTTCGCGCCGTCCAGCCGGGCGGCTTCCTCGAGCGAGTCCGGCACCGCGGCGACGAAGCCGCGCAGCATCCAGATCGCGAACGGCAGCGAGAACGCGAGGTGGACCAGCATGAGCGAGCCGAGCGTGCTGAGGCCCACCTGCGGTACCGCGTCGCCCATGTCGCGGACCAGGAAGAACAGCGGGATGGTGAGCGCTTCGACCGGGACCATCTGGGCGACGAGGAACATCACCAGGATCGTGGTGCGGAACTTGAAGTCGAACCGGGTGAGCGCGACCGCGGCGAGGAAGGCGATGGCCGCGGACAGCACGACCACGACGGTCGCCACCAGCAGGCTGTTGAGGAAGTAGCGGCCGAATCCGCTGACGCCGAGCGCGTTGCGGAAGTTGTCCAGCGTGGGCGCCCACGTCCACGGCCGCGGGTGGGCCGAGTTGATCTCGTCGTCGGGCTTGAGTGCGGACAGCACCATCCAGTAGAGCGGGAACGCCGCCACGATCGCGGCGATGATCGCGGCGGTGTTCGCGAGGTGCCGGCCGATGCGCCGGTCCCCGGTCAGCCGGCGGCCGCGCCCGGTGCGGGGCTTGCGGGTGCCGGCGGCGGGACGGGCCGCGGTTTTGGTCGCTGGGCTGGTCACTGGGCTGGTCACTGGGCTGGTCACTGGGCTGGTCACAAGGCCTCCCCGGAACGGCGCAGCGCGCGGATGTAGACGGCGGTGACGGCGAGCAGGATGAGCGTCATGACGACGCCGATGGCCGAGCCGAGGCTGTAGTCGTCGGCGGCGAACGCCTTCTGGTACGCGTACACGTTGAGCGTGAGGTTCTGTCCCGCGATGCCGCCGCCGTTGGTCATCACGTAGACCTGGGTGAAGACCTTGAAGTCCCAGATGACCGATTGGATGACGACGATCGTGAGGATCGGCCGCAGCATCGGCAGCATGACGCGGCGGAAGGTCGTCCAGGTGCTCGCACCGTCGAGGCGGGCGGCTTCGAGGACGGAGCCGGGGATGGCCTGGATCCCGGCGTAGAGGGTGATCATGACGAACGGGAAGGAGTGCCACACCACCACGGCGCCGACCAGAGCGAAGGCGGGCCATTTGTCGTACATCCAGTTGTGGCCGTCCATGCCGAGCACGTCGTTGACCAGGCCGAGGTTGGTGTCGAAGAGGAACATCCACACCGTGGCGCCGGTCATCGCCGGCGCGGCCCACGCGCCGAGGGCGGCGAACATGAGGATCAGGCGCGGCCACTTGCCGACCCGGGTGAGCAGCACGGCGAGCGCGGCGCCGACGGCGAGGGTGCCGACGACGCAGGCGCCCGCGAAGACCACCGTCTGGGTGAGCACGTCCCAGAACTGCCGGTCGCCGAACAGCGTGCGGTAGTTGTCGAGGCCGACGAACCGGGCCGGGACGCCGCCGGAGGCCTGCTCCTGGCCGAAGTCCAGGAACGACAGGAGGCCCAGCTGGTAGAGGGGGTAGCCGAACAGCGGGATCAGGACGACCGCGGCCGGCAGCAGCAGGACCAGCGGGACGGGGATCCGGCGTCTGCGGCGCGCGGGGGCGGCGGGCGCGCCCGCGCGCGGGCGGCCGGGGTTGTCGTCCCGGTCCGCCCGCGCGGGGCTCGTGGTGGTGGCGGGCACGTGGAGTCCGTCACTTCCCGCCGAAGGCGGCGTTCATGGCGTCGGCGGCTTCCTTCGACGCGCCGGACACGTCGGCCTTGCCGGTGACGACCTTCTGGAACAGCGTCGGCACGACCGCCTGGGCGTCGATCTTGGCCCACGCGGCGTCCTTGGGCACGAACTTGGTGCCCGCGTTCAGGGTGTCCATGAACGGCTTGAGGAACGGGTCCTTGGCGACCACGTCGGCGCGCGCGGAGGCGAGGGTCGGCAGGTTGCCCATCGCGTCGAACATCGCCAGCTGGTACTTCTTGCCCGCCAGCACCTTGAGGAAGTCCACGGCGAGCGTGCGGTGCTGGGAGGACTTCATGACGCCGAGGTCGTTGCCGCCGGCGAAGGCGGGGGCGATCGACCCGGGGGTCTGGCCGGGCAGCGGGACGACCGCGTACTTGCCCTTGGCGGCGCCCGCCTCGACGGCGCTGCGCGAGGAGTTGGGGAGGATCGCCATGCCGGCCTTGCCCGCGGCGAACGCCTCGACGGTCTTGCCGCCCGTCAGGTCCGCGCACTGCTCGGGCGGGCAGATGTCCTTCGCGAACAGGTCGGTGTAGGCCTTGACGCCGGCCTGCGACTGCGGCGAGTCGATGGCGGCCTTGTAGGCGCCGTTGTTCTGCGCCGCCAGGTCCCCGCCCGCGGCCCACACGAACGGGAGTCCGCCGTACGTGTACTTTCCGCCGACCGCGATGCCGAGCATGTCCGGCTTGGCCGCCCGGACCTTCTTGGCCGCTTCCACCAGCTCGGCGTAGGACGTCGGGGCCTTGATGCCCAGCTCGGTGAACACGTCGGTGCGGTAGTAGAGCGAGCGGAGGCCGATCCACCAGGGCACGCCGAACTGGGCGCCGTTCACGACGGTGGTGTCCTTGAGGTCCTGCGGCAGGTCGGCGCCCTCGGTCCAGGAGGCGAGGTCGGCGGTGATGTCGGCGAGACCGCCGGCCGCTGCGTAGCCGAACAGGTCGGTGTTGCCGAATTCGACGACGTCCGGGGCGCTGTTCGGGTCGTTGAACGCGCCCTTCATCTTCTCCGCGCGCGGGCCCGCGTCGGTGGGTATGTAGCTGACCTGCACGTCGACCTTGGGATGCGCGGCCTTGAACTCGGCGATGACGTCCGCGACGACCTTCTCCTTGGGGGCGCGGTTCGCCTCGTCGTACAGCCATACCTTGACGGTGCCGGTCTGCTCGTCCGCGGAGTTCTTCTTGGAGGCCGTGCCGGGGGCACATGCGGCGGTGGCGGCGAGGACCGCGCCCGACAGGGCGACAGTGGTCCATCTGCGGATCTTCACGACTTTCCTCCAGGATCTCCGCTGTGCTCGCGGAAGCGGACGGACAGGCCGGTGCGGCGTGATGCGGGACGTTAGGGAGCCGTTCACTTCGGCGGCAATAACCGCGGGCGATCGTTGTGCACTGCAAAACACGGTGCCGCGAAACTGGCACACGGCACGGTGTTGGTCGTAACGTCCCTGGTCATCGCTCTCTGGCCGAACATGGTCTAGACCGCCTGGGCGGAATCGGCGAAGATTTCGACGGCATACGACGGGAGGACGCGGGTGTACGACGTGCTGCTGCGCGGCGGCTGGGTGCTCGACGGCACCGGGGCGCCCGCGTTCCGTGCGGACGTCGCGGTCGAGGACGGCCGCATCGCCGCCGTGGGCGCCCTGCCCGGCGCCGGCGCCGCGACGGTGGTCGACGCCACCGGGCGCTATGTGGCGCCCGGATTCGTCGACGCGCACGTGCACGGCGACGCCGCGGTCCTCGACCCCGCGGTGCAGTTGGCCGCGCTGCGGCAAGGCGTGACCACGTTCGTCCTCGGCCAGGACGGGCTGTCGTACGCCCCCGCCACACCCGCCGCCCTGGCCTTCGCGACCCGCTACTTCGCCGCCGTCAACGGCACCCACCCCGGGCTCGGGCCGGGACCGGTGTCGGTCGCCGACCTGCTGGCCACCTACACCGGCACCACCGCGCTCAACACCGCCTACCTGGTGCCGCACGGGACCGTGCGGCACAGCGTGCTGGGCGCGACCGCCCGCGCCGCGGACCCGGCCGACCTGGCCGCGATGGCCCGGCTGGTCGAGCAGTCCCTCGACGAGGGCGCGTGCGGGATCTCCACCGGCCTCGAATACGTCCCCGGCCGCTACGCCGACACCGCCGAACTCGCCGCGCTGACCGCCGTCGCCGCCCGCCGCGGGCTCCCCCACGTCTCGCACATGCGCGGCTACGAATCCGCCGCGTCCGGCGCGATGACCGAGCTGCTCGCCGTCGCCCGCGCCTCCGGCGTCGCCACCCACGTCTCGCACTACCACGGCCCCGCCGACGAACTCGTCGCCCTGGTCGACGACGCCCGCGCCTCCGGCCTCGACCTGACCTTCGACGCCTACCCCTATCTGCGCGGATGCAGCATCCTCGCGATGGTCGCGCTGCCCCGCGACCTCGACGACCCCGACCCGGACCGCACCCTCGACGCCCTCGGCGACCCCGCCGTCCGGGCCCGGCTCGCCGCCGAGACCGACCCGGACCTGTGGCCGCGGATCGTCCTCGCGCACGTGCCCGCCGACGACTTCGCCTGGGCGGAAGGACTGCGCCTGACCGACGCGGCCCGCAAGGCCGGCTCCTCCCCCGCCGCGTTCTGCGCCGAGCTGCTGCTCGCCACCCGCCTCCAGGCCGGCGCCGTGTTCGACCAGCCGCCGACCAACTCGGACGCCTCGGTCCGGGCCCTGCTGCGCCACCCCGCGCACATCGGCGGCTCCGACGGCATCTACATCGGCGGCAGCCCCCACCCCCGCGGCTGGGGCGCGTTCGCCCGGATGCTGGCCCGGCACGTCGTGGAACTCGGCGACTGGACCTGGGAGCAGGCCGCCGTCCACCTCGCCGCCCACCCGGCCCGCCGCTTCGGCCTCACGGACCGGGGCATCGTCCGCACCGGCATGGCCGCCGACCTCGCCGTCATCGACCCGCACGCCGTCGCCGACCGCGCCGACTACGGCGACGCCCGGCAGGTCGCCGACGGCATCGCCGACGTCCTCGTGGCCGGGGTCCCCGTCCTGGCCGACGGCGCCCTCACCGGGCGCACCCCGGGCCGACCGCTGAGCCCGAGGTGACCCGCCGATGACGAATCCCGCCCGTCCGCGCACCGGCGCGGCCGTGACCGCGATCGGCGACCGCAACCAGTCCGCGTCGCTGCGCCGGGCGCTGCTCGTCCTCGAGCACGTCCGCGACCACGCCGGGCACGCGCCCGGGCTCACCCTGACCCAGATCGCCGAGGCGCTCGGACTGTCCAAGAGCACCGTGCTGCGCCTGGCGGCCCCGCTGCTCGATGCCACGCTGCTGACCCGCGACCGGGAGTCCGGGCACTTCCGGCTCGGCTCGGGGGCGCTGGCGCTCGGGCAGGCCTACCTGGCCGGGCTCGACCTGCGCACCGTCGCCTCCGACGAGGCGCACCGGCTGATGCGCGAGTGGGGCGGCACGGTGCACCTGTGCGTCCCCGACGCGCCGCACGTCGTCTACATCGACAAGGTCGAGAACGAGACCCAGGTGCGGATGGCGTCCCGGATCGGCTCCCGGGCCCCGATGTACTGCACCGCGGTCGGCAAGGCCATGCTCGCGTGGCTGCCCGAGGAAGCCGTCGGCACGGTGATCGCCGCCGGCCTGCCCGCGATCACCGCCCGCACCCTCACCGAACCCGACGCGCTGCGGGCCGAGTTGGCGCGCATACGGACGCGCGGCTACTCCGTCGACGACCGCGAGAACGAACCGGAGGTGCGCTGCGTGGCAGCCCCGATCTTCGACCACGACAACACGGTGACCGGAGCACTGTCGCTCTCCGGCCTGACCTCGCGCGTCACCGCCGCGCGGGTGCGCGACCTCGGCCCGGCCGTGGCCGCGGCCGCACAGCGCGTGTCCCGGACGCTGGGAGCGACGCGATGAGCGGCCTCGGCACGTTCGACGGCTTCGACAAGGGACTGTGGCTGACCGGCGACGCCGTTCCGGAAGCCGACCTGGCCTCCGGCGGACTCTCGCTCTTCGACGGTCCGTTCACGTATCCGGTGATGGTCGCCCGGCAGTCCGCGCTGGACGCGAACATCGCCACCATGGCCGCGTACACCCGCCGCCACGGCATGCTCTTCGCACCGCACGGCAAGACGTCGATGGCCCCCAAGCTGTTCGCCGCGCAACTCGCCGCCGGGGCTTGGGGCATCACCGTCGCCACGCCCAACCAGGCACTGGCCGCGCGGAACTTCGGGGTACCTCGGCTGCTCCTCGCCAACGAGGTGCTGGATCCGCGCGCACTGCGCTGGGTCGCCGCGCAGGTCCGCGACGGCGCCGAACTGCCCTTCTACGTCGACTCCCCCGAGGGCGTGGCCGCCGCCGCGCGCGCGGTCGCGGAGGTGCCCGGCGGCCGGCTGGACGTGCTCGTGGAGCTGGGCCGGCCGGGCGGCCGCACCGGCTGCCGCTCGGCCGCGGAGGCCGCGGCGCTCGCCCGCACCGCGGCGGACGCGGGACTCGGCGTGGCGGGCGTCGCCGGATACGAAGGCGGACTCCCCGACGCCGACGCCGTCACCGCATGGCTGCGCGACCTGGTCGCGGTCGGCGACGCCGTCGCGGAGATCGCGCCGGGCGAGCCGATCGTCTCGGCGGGCGGCAGCGCGTGGTTCGACGCGGTCGCGGCCGTGCTCGGCGGGCTGCCGGACCGCACGGTGATCCTCCGCAGTGGCGCGTACGTCTCGCACGACGACGGCTACTACCGGCGCGTCACGCCCTTCGTCCGGCACCCGGACGAGGGCGCCCTCGACGGCGCCCTCGACGTGTGGGCGCAGGTCCTGTCCGCTCCGGAGCCGGGACTCGCGATCCTCGGAGCCGGGCGCCGCGACGTCCCCTTCGACCTGGACTTGCCCCGGCCCCGCGGCATCCGCGGCGCGGACGGCACCGTCCGCCCGGCGGGTGCCATGGCGGTCGTCAAGCTGGACGACCAGCACGCGTACGCGGAGACCCGCGGCACCGACGTCCGGCCGGGCGACCTGGTCCGCCTCGGCATCTCGCATCCGTGCACGGCGTTCGACAAGTGGCGGGTCATTCCGGTCGTCGACGACGCGTACCGGGTGACCGACGTGCTGCGCACCTACTTCTGATGCCGTTCCACCGGCTGCCCCTCGGCGTCCGCTCTGCCGCTGCGGCGCCGGCCACGCAATTCTTTCGCAAGAGACGGGGATTCGGATGAACAGCCACGGCGGTCCGTTCGACGTGGTGACGCTCGGCGAGACGATGGCCTTGCTGAGCGCGCCGCGGATCGGCCCCCTCAGACACGCCCGCAGCCTGGACGTCGCGGTCGGCGGCGCGGAGTCGAACGTCGCGGTCGGGCTGACCCGGCTGGGGCTGCGGGTCGCCTGGCTCGGGCGCATCGGCGACGACGAGTTCGGGCGTCTCGTGCACGGCACCCTGGCCGGCGAGGGGGTCGACGTGTCCGGGGCGGTCGTCGATCCCGGCGCACCGACCGGGCTCATGGTGAAGGCCCGGCGCACCAACACCTCGACCGAGGTGACGTACTACCGGGCCGGCAGCGCCGGTTCGCGGCTGTGCCGGAAGGACGTCGACGCCGCGCTGCTGCGCGGCGCCCGGGTCCTGCACGTCACCGGGATCACCCCCGCGCTGTCCGCCTCGGCGCGCGACGCGGTGGACGCCGCGCTCGCCGAGGCGGACACCGGCACCCTGGTGTCGGTGGACCTGAACTACCGGCAGGCGCTGTGGCCGCCCGCCGACGCTGCGCCCGTCCTGCGGCGCTTGGTGGAACGCTGCGACGTGCTGTTCGCGACCGAGTCCGAAGCCCGCCTGGTGCTGGGCGACCCGCGGGCGGGCTCCGGCGCCGACGGCCCGTCGCCGGTGGAGCTCGCCGTACAGCTGGCCGATCTGCCGGGCGGCCCGCGGCAGGTGCTGCTCAAGCGCGGCGCGCGCGGCGCGGTCGCGGTGGTCGACGGCGCCGTGTACGAGGCGCCGCGGCACCACGTCGAGGCGGTCGACCCCGTAGGAGCGGGCGACGCGTTCGCGGCGGGCTACCTCGCCGAGCTGCTGGCGGGGTCCGACGTGCCGGCCCGGCTGGCGACCGCCGCCGCGGCGGGTGCGTTCGCCGTGACCGTCAGCGGCGACTGGGAGGGCCTCCCGCGCCGCGACGAACTGGCGCTGCTGCAACTACTGGACGCGGACGACGCCGTCGTCCGCTGATCACCGACTCCGCACAACGGAAGGCAAGGAAAAGGCACATGACCCGCATCGAACTCCGCAGCACCGGCGCGCCCGCCCCGGGCGGCACCTATTCGCAGGGCATCGACGCCGGCGCGTTCGTGTTCACGTCGGGGCAGGGCCCGAACGACCCGGAGACCGGCAAGCCGGTCGGCGACGACATCCGCACGCAGACGCGGCGGACGCTGGACAACCTCAAGGCCGTCCTGGCCGAGGCCGGGCTGGACTTCGGCCATGTGGTGAAGGTGACGACGCACTTGCAGCACCTGCAGCGCGACTTCGCCGGCTACGACGAGGTCTACCGCGAGTACTTCGAGGAGCCGTACCCGGTGCGCACGACGGTCGGGTCGGACCTGATGGGCATCCTGGTGGAGATCGACGTAGTGGCGCAGCGGCCGTAGGGCACCGGCCCGGGACCCGGGACGAGCCGGACGCCGGGCGGCCGCCTCCCGACGCGACGTGCGTCGGGAGGCGGCCGCCTTCGTCGTCCGGCTCGTCCGGCTCATCCGGCTCGTCCGGCTCGTCCGGCTCATCCAGCTGGTCCTGCTCGTCCGGTTTACCGCCCCGCGAGCGTGTTCGCGTCCGCGACGACGGTCTTGGCCGCCGCGGCCGGGATGCCGCGCCCGGCCTGGTTGTCCGCCCACTGCGCGATCTGCTTCCAGTGGCCGTGCGCGAGCATCGTGGTCAGGGTCGCGACCGCGTTGTCGTCGGCCTTGGAGGTGAGGATGACGTGCGCGAGGCCGGTCGGGGTGACCGCGACGGTGAAGGCCGTGGAGGCGGTTGCCTTGCCGCCCGCGCCGGTCGCCTCGGCGCGCAGCATGTGCGGGCCCGCGGGCAGCGTCCGCAGATCGAGGGCGGTTCCGTCGGCGAGCGGGGTGCCGTCGAGGCTGAGCACGGTCGTGTCGGCGCCGGTGGCGGCGGCCCCGGCGAGCGGGGTCTGGGCGCGGTCGAGCGTGGCCCCGTCGGCGATGCCGGTGATGCGCACGGTGGGCGCGGCGGGCGGCTGGGGTGCCGGGCGCTGGAGGAAGGCCGAGTTCCAGCCGACGAGTTCCGCGGGCCGGTTGGTGATGACCCCGTCCACGCCGGCCGCTTCGAGGGACTGCCAGCGGTTGGCCGCGTCGACCGTCCACACCATGAGCGCGACCCCGGCCTTGTGCAGGTCGGCGATGACGCCCGGCCGCGCGGACAGTGCCGCGTCGGACGGGTTGTACGCGGCCAGGCCGAGTTCCGCGGAGATCGCCACCGGGTCGGCGTCCAGCGTGCTGCGCAGCAGGCCGCGTGGCAGTTCGGGGGCGAGGTCGCGGACGTGGCGCAGCGCGTCGACTTCGAAGCTCTGCACGAAGACCCGGTCGGTCATGCCGTGGTCGCGGATGTCCTGGACGATGCGGGCGACTTCGTCGCGTGTGTGGGCGCCCTTGATCTCCAGCAGGAGTTTCCCGCCGCGGGTGCGGAGGTCGTCGAGCTGCGCGGCGAGGGTCGGGATGCGGGCGCCGGCGTACTGCGGGGCGAACCAGGATCCGGCGTCCAGGGCGGCGAGTTGCGCGGCGGTGAGGCCGCGGATCGCGCCGGTGCCGTTGGTGGTGCGGTTCACGGTGTCGTCGTGCAGGACGTGCGGGATGCCGTCCTTGCTGGGCTGGACGTCGTTCTCGATCCACTCGGCGCCGGCCCGGCGGGCCACCTCGTCGGACGCGAGGGTGTTCTCGGGGGCCGCGGACGAAGCACCGCGGTGCGCGATCACGGTGAGCGGCGAACCGGCCGGGCGCAGATACCCGCCGGGCGCCAGCGCGGTGATCCGGACGTCGTCGAAGGCCACCTTGGCCCCGTTGACCAGCAGGGCTTGGCCGCCGTCGGCGGAGCGCTGGACGCGGGTGGTGCGCAGGACTTCGCGGCCGTCGAAGAACCAGCGCGCGGTGCCGCCGTGCACCTCGACGGCGACCTTGACGTCGCGTCCGGTGCCGGCCGCGGCGGGTGCGGAGCCGGTGTCGGTGACGTTCCAGGCGTTGGCGGCGGTGCGCTGGGCGAACTCGATGCCGTTGGCGGCGGTGGTGCCGGTGCGCATGGTGGCGATCGACCACGGGACCGCGCCGTCGGCGGGGACGTCGAGGCCGAGTGCGGTCCAGCGGGCCGCGTCGGCGGCGGTTTCGAAACGGGCGGTGGCCTCGAAGCGGAAGTCGGCGAGGTGGCGGCCGAAGGTGATCCGGCTCTGCTGCCCCGAGGACGTGGAAGTCCCGTACAGGCGGCCGCCGCTGACGGCCCATTGGCCTTCCACGGTGGTCCAGCCGTCGGGCAGGCGTCCGGACGAGAAGTCCTCGTCCACCACGACGTCGCCGGGCTGTGGCGCGGTCGCGGCCGGAGCGGCGGCGGTTGCGGAGGCGTTTTCGGGGACGTTTTCGGGGGCGGCAGCCGCGATGGTGAGCGGCAGGACGGCGGCGGCCAGCACCGCCGCGCCCAGCATCGTGGCCCGGCGGGAACGGGCCGGGGTGTGCGTGATCGGCATGGCCGCGACGCTAGGAAGCCGAGGTCAACGCCCGGCGACGCGGCGGCCAAGCCCCCGGCAACGCACATCGACGTCTTTGCTCGTCGATTACTGGCAGATGGCTGTCTCCTTGCCAACTGCGGTGCCGGGGACTGTGCCGGACCCGTCAGCGGGCGGCGGGCGCGGCCGGCAGCACGTCGCCGTCCAGGAGCTGGCCCGCGAGCCGGAACAGCACCGCTTCGTCGCCGTACGCTGCGGCCAGCTGCACCGACATCGGCAGCCCCTCGGGGGTGCGCCCGCCGAACGGGACGGCCGCGGCGGGCTGCCCGGTGACGTTGAAGAGGCTGGTGAACGCGGCCATCCCGCGCATGCCCTGGAGGGTGGCCGCGGCGTCCCCGTTCGGGTCCAGGCGCCCGAGCGGCGGCGGGGTGACGGCCATCGCCGGGGTGAGCAGCACGTCGATGCCGTCCATGAAGCGGGCGATGAGCCGTCCGGTGGCGTGCATGCGCTCGATGCCGTCGAGGTACTGCGGCAGCGTGATCTTGCGGGCGTGGGCGACGACGATCGCGGTGGCCCCGTCGAGGTCGCCGTCGCGCAGGTCGCGGCCGAGTTCGGCGAGGCGCTTGTCGACGGTGCGGGCGGTGTGCGGGCCGCTGACGGCGGCGACGATTTCGCCGGGCCGGACCAGGTTCGCGGGCCAGGAGAGCTGGTCGATGCGGTGGCCGAACGAGGCGAGGCGGGCGGCGGCGTCCGCGGCGGCGCGCCGGCACGCCGGGTCGACCTCGACGGCCGGGTCGGGGGCGTCGACGAGCAGGCCGATGCGCAGCCGGCCCGGGTCGGCGCCGACCTCGTCGCGATAGGGGCGGCGCGGTGCGGGGGCGGCGTACGGTTCGCCGGGTGCGGGCGCGCCGAGGATGTCGAGGAGTGCGGCGCTGTCGCGCAGGCTGCGGGTGACCATGTGGGCGCCGGACAGTCCGGCCCACGCGTCGGCGGTGTCCGGGCCGAGGCTGACCCGGCCGCGGCTGGGCTTGAGGCCGAAGAGGCCGCAGCAGGCGGCGGGGATGCGGATCGATCCGCCGCCGTCGGTGGCGTGCGCGAACGGCACGATGCCGGCGGCGACCGCGGCGGCCGAGCCGCCGCTGGAGCCGCCGGTGCTGTGCGCCGGGTTCCAGGGGTTGTGCACGGCACCGGTGAGGCCGGGTTCGGTGCTGGTGCCGAAGCCGAATTCCGGGGTGCCGGATTTGCCGAGGATCGCGGTGCCGGCGGCGCGCAGCCGGGCGACGACGGTGCTGTCGTGGTCGGCGGGTGCGGCGTCGGCGAACAGCCGGGAGCCGTTCTTGGTGGGGAGGCCGGCGACATCGCAGCCGAGGTCTTTGATCAGGGTCGGCACTCCGGCGAACGGCCCGCGCGCGTCCGCGGCACGGGCCTGGTCCTCGGCCGGGGTGACGACGGTGTTGAGGGCCTGCCGGTCGGCCAGCACGGCGAGTGCCGCGTCGAGGACTTCGGACCGGGTCACTTCCCCTTTGGCGACCAGCGCCGCGATGCCCGTGCCGTCCAGCTGCGTGTACTCGTCCGCGCGCAATTCCGCTCCTCCCGCCGGGCCCCCGTGGGAAGGACGCTAGGCGAAGACGGAGGAAATGTGCAGGGGGCACACAGTCGCGCGGGCCCCGTGCGTGCCGTCCGTCACGCCCGCTCCCCCTGCTTATCTGACTCTCCGTCAGCTATGGTGGCAAAGCAGGGTGGACACCCCTGACGCGGCCCACTCCACCCCGGAAGGCGCTGGTCAGGGGGCTCATCCCGGCGGAACGCGGCACCACCATGGACGGAGACACAATGCGCGTCGGAGAGGTCGTTGGCGCCGACCGGACACGGTACGGCAAGCCCCTGGACGGGATCCGGGTCCTCGCCATCGAGCAGATGCAGGCCCTGCCCTTCGCGACCCAAATGCTCGCGCGCTTCGGCGCCGAGGTGATCAAGGTCGAATCCCCCGGAACCGGTGATTCCGGCCGCGGCTCGCTTCCCGCGATGTCCGACCCGGACGGCCGCAAGGTCGGAATCACGTTCCTGCGCAACAACCTCGGCAAGCGCAGCATCACCGTAGACCTCAAGAACCCCGAGGGCCTCGCCCTCGTGCGCGAGCTGGCCAAGAAGGCCGACATCGTGTGCGAGAACTTCAAGGCCGGCGTAGCCGCCCGCCTCGGACTCGGCTACGAGGACATCAACAAGATCAACCCGCGGGCGGTCTACCTCTCGGTGTCCGGCTTCGGCAACACCACCGAGACCCCCTACGCGGGCTGGCCCGCCTACGCCCCCGTCGCCGAGGGCATGGCCGGCCTCTACGAGTTCAAGCGCACCCCCGGCGTCGCCCCCACCGTGTCCCCGCTGGGCGCGCTCGGCGACACCGGCTCCGCGCTGTTCGCGATCATCGGCGTGCTCGCCGCCCTGCGGCACCGCGACGCCACCGGCGAAGGCCAGTACGTCGACATCTCCATGTACGACGCGATGGTCGCGCTCAACGACGCCGGCCTCAGCTACTGGTCGATGGGCATGAAGGACCCCGGTCTCGCGCCGCTCATCAACCACTCGTTCAAGGCGTTCGACGGCTACCTGATCATCCAGTGCGGCCGCCCGCACATGTTCAAGGGCCTCGCCGAACTGGTCGGCCACCCCGAGTGGGTCGACGACCCGCGCCTGGCCGGTCCACAGGACTGGTTCAACCACATCGAGGACGTCATCCGCCCCGGCATCGAGAACTGGGCCGCGGACAAGACCCGTCTGGAGGCGTGCGCCGCCCTCAGCGCGGTCGGCGTCGCGTCCGGCCCGGTCTACAACCCCGGCGACGTGATCGACGACGACCACATCAAGAACCGCAACATGGTCGTCGAGATGTCCCGCACCGACGGCAACCCCGAGCCGGTCCTGTCGCCCGGCAACCCGGTCAAGCTGTCCAAGATGGCCGAGGGCCCGGAAACCCGCGTCCCGTGGCTCGGCGAGCACACCGAGGAAATCCTGCGGGACGAACTGGGGTTGTCCGAAGAGGAGATCACCCGGCTCGCGGCGGTCGGCGCCACCGGCTGACAAGGGCCGGCACCGACCGGCACAGTACTGCCGAACAAACGCACGGCCTGAGCACACGCACAGCTCTGATCGGAACTGCTGGAATGCGACGACTCGGCGGGCCCCGCTGCGAGGCCCGTACCGCGAGCGTCGACGAGCGGAAGTGACGGTACCGACCACGATGACCACACCGAACCACGGAGGCGCCGTGCGCGGCATCCTGGGCTACGGCGCGTACCTGCCGTACCGCCGGCTCGACCGCAAGGGCATCGCCCCGGTCGCGGGCACCGGCGGCGGCCGCGGCACCCGCACCGTCGCGTCGTTCGACGAGGACACCACGACCCTCGGCGTCGAGGCGGCCCGCAACGCGCTGCGCGACACCCCCGGGGCCGCGCCGCGTTCGCTGCTGTTCGCCACGGTCGCGCCCGCCTACGCGGACCGCACCAACGCGACCGCCATCCACGCCGCGCTGCGCCTCGACGGCGGCGTGCCCGCGATCGACGCGACCGGCTCGGTCCGCTCCGCGGCCGGCCTGCTGCGCCTGGCCCTGGACGGGTCCGGCAGTGCCCTGGTGATCGGCGCGGACATCCGCGGCGGCCTGCCCGGCAGCGCCGACGAAGCAGCCGGCGGCGACGGCGCCTCCGCGCTGCTGGTCGGCTCCGACGCGGACGGCCCGGTCCTCGCCGAATACCTCGGCGGCGCAAGCGCGACGGCCGAGTTCGTCGACCGGTGGCGCACCCCCGGCGACACCCGGTCGAAGCTGTGGGAGGACAAGTTCGGCGAGAACCAGTACCTCGCCGCGGGCCGCCGGGCGTGGACCGACGCGCTCAAGGCCACCGGCCTGACCGCGGACCAGGTCGACCACGCCGCGGTCGCGGGCCTGCACGCCCGCGCGGTGGCCGGCCTCGGCCGCAAGCTCGGCGTGCGCGAAGGGGTGCTCGCGGACGACCTCGCCGCGACCGTGGGCACCACCGGCGCCGCGCACCCGGGCGTGCTGCTGGCGTCCGTGCTCGACTCCCTCGCCGGCACGGACGCGGCGGCCGGCAAGGTCGTCGCCGTGGTCGTGCTGTCCGACGGCGCCGAGGTGTTCCTGTTCCGCACCACCGAAGCGCTCGCCGCGCACGCCCCGTCGCGGCCGGTCGCCGCGCAGGTCGCGGGCGGCGCGCCGATCGCCTACGGCAAGTTCCTCGCGTGGCGCGGCACCCTCCAGGTCGAGCCGCCGCGCCGCCCGGAGCCCGCCCGCACCTCGTCGTCCGCCGCGGTCCGGTCCCTCGACTGGAAGTTCGGCTTCGTCGGCTCGCAGGACCGCAGCTCCGGCGCGGTGCACCTGCCTCCCGCCCGCGTGTCGATGCGCGGCGGCACGGTCGACGACATGGACGCGATCCCGATGGCGGACTCCGTCGGCACCGTGAAGACGTTCACGATCGACCGGATGGCCTACTCGCCGTCCCCGCCGGTCGTGTTCGCGGTCGTCGACTTCGACGGCGGAGGCCGCCTGCCGATCGAGCTGACCGACATGGACGCCGACCAGGTCAAGATCGGCGACCGGGTCGAGCTGACGTTCCGGCGCATCGGCACCGCGGACGGCATCCACAACTACTTCTGGAAGGCCCGCCCGGTGCGGACCGCTTCCTCCGAGTCGGCGCAGGAGGCCTGACCATGGGATCCCACGGCATCAAGGACCGCGTCGCCATCGTCGGCATGGGCTGCACGCCCTTCGTCGAGGCCTGGGACAAGGGCACCGACGACCTGCTGATCGACGCCGCGCAGGACACCTTCAAGTCGGCCGGCATCGCCAAGGACGACATCGACGCGTTCTGGCTCGGCACCGCGCAGACCGGCATGAGCGGCATGGTGCTGTCCAAGCCGCTGCAGCTGCAGAACAAGCCGGTCACGCGCGTCGAGAACATGTGCGCCACCGGGTCGGAAGCGCTGCGGCAGGCCGCGTACGCGGTCGCGTCCGGCGCCTACGACGTGGCGATGGCGATCGGCGTCGAGAAGGTCAAGGACGGCGGCTACCAGGGCCTCAACGCCTTCCCGGTGCCCGGCGACGGCACCGCCCGCACGCTGACCGCGGCCGCGATGTTCTCGATGGTCGCGCCCGCGTACGGGCACAAGTACGGCGTCTCCGAAGAGGAGATGCGCTCGGTCCTGTCGCACATCGCGTCGAAGAACCACTACAACGGCGCCCGCAACCCGCGCGCGCAGTTCCGCAAGGAGATCGCCCCGGAGAAGATCTCCGCGATGCCGAAGCTCGCCGGCCAGCTCGGCGTCTTCGACTGCGCGGGCGTCGCGGACGGCGCCGCGGGCGCGATCGTGGTGCGGGCCGAGGACGCGTACAAGTACACCGACAAGCCGCTGTTCATCAAGGCGCTGTCGATGGTCGCGGGCAACGGGTCGGGCGTCATCGACCCGGACTACGACTACACGACGTTCTGGGAGATCGCCGAGTGCGCGCGCGACGCGTACGCCCAGGCCGGGGTCACCGACCCGCGCAACGAGATCGCGATGGCGGAGGTGCACGACTGCTTCACGCCGACCGAACTCGTCCTCATGGAGGACCTGCAGTTCGCCGACCGCGGTACCGCCTGGAAGGAGGTCCTCGCGGGGGCCTTCAACCTCGACGGCCGGCTCCCGGTCAACCCGGACGGCGGCCTGAAGTCGTTCGGCCACCCGGTCGGCGCGTCCGGCCTGCGCATGATGTTCGAGGCGTGGCTCCAGATGCGCGGCGAGGCCCCGGCCGAGCGGCGCATCCCGGAGACCGGCCGCAAGCTCGCGCTGACCCACAACCTGGGCGGCTACCCGGGCGAGATGGTGTCGTTCATCTCGATCCTCGGCAACGAGCTGGGCTGACCCTCCGCCACGGCAAGCACACGCAGAACGCAGCACGCAGAACGCAGCATCGGAAATCCCGTCCGCAAGGGCGGGATTTCCGCATGTCAGGGGGTCTTTGGCGGGGTCCGGCGGCGGTGGTTGACTTGAAGCCGGGTTGAACTCCTAGGCTCGGCTGGACCGGGTGCCGAAGCCGGGGGAGCCGCCGAGACGGCGGCCGGCGTCGACGAAAGGGGCGTGCGATCGTGAGCGTCAAGCAGTATCCCGCCGAGGTGCTTGCCACCCAGCCCATCGGCTTCTGGACGGGCACCGCGGACCGCGCCATCGTCGCCTACCTGCGCCGCACCCTCGCCAAGGAGCAACTCACGCTCCCGCAATGGTGGTCGCTGCACCAGATCGCCGCCTTCCCGGGCCGCTGGACCTGGGACACCCTCGCCGCCCGCCTCGCCCCGTTCGCCTGCCCCGGCATGGAATTCGGCCCGGTCTTCGCCGGACTCGTGGTCCGCGGCTGGGCCGACGACCGGGACGGCGCCGTCCGGCTCACCGCGGCCGGCGACGCCGGATTCGCCAAGGCCCGCGCCCGCATGGAGAAGGCATACGCCCGCATCCGCGACGGCATCACGGAAGCCGAATTCGTGGCCGCCGTGGACGTCCTGCGCCGCATGGTCGACAACGTGGGCGAGGACAGCGACCTGCTGTAAGTCCCGGCCGCCCGGGCCGGGTCCGCTGCCCGGGTCCGCCCCGCGCGCTATCCCGCGGACTGCCCGCTCCCTTGTCCCGCAGCCTGTCCGGCCGGCTGTCCGGTCGCCGCGAGCAGCCGGCTCTTGAGCCTCGCGAAGTCCGCCTCGTTGAACTCGTACGGCACCGTGCCCGCGTCCCCGTAGTCGTCGTACGTCGTGTACGGCGTCACCGTCAGGCACACGAACCCGCCCTGCGCGTCCCGCCATTCGAGCCCGGCCTCGTAGCCCTTGTCCGGCGCCAGCGAACGGCACGGCACCGCGCCATGGTCCGTCCCGAACACCGCGGTGATCCTCCAGCGCGCGGCCGGCGCCCCGCAGTCCACCGTCGCGGGCCGCGGCGCCGCGCCCATGAACCCGTCGAACGCGGCCAAGCAGGTGCCGACCTGGGCGTCGGGCTTCCGGTCCGCGTCGTCCTGCAGCACGAACCGGTACACCGGATACGCCGCGGCCGCCGCCAGCACCAGCACCCACGCCCCGACCCGGAGCCCGCGCCGCCGCCCCGGCGCGGCACGCCGCGGGGCGCGGTGCCCGGCACCGGTATCGGACGGTGCCAGGGCGGGCGCGGGGTCGTACGGACGTGCACTGGACGGTTTCACCATGCGTGTCTCCGGGGCGTTGCTGGGACTGGCGAATCGCGGGTGCGTCGTGCGGTAGCCCCGCACCTTATCCACGCCGCCCGGCACACGGAATGGTCTAAACCAAATTGATGCGCAGCGGTTTGCGCCCGGTGCCGAGCGGCGTCCCGTCCGGCACCCCCGCCGTCTCCTCCGGCCGGTCGGAGGCACGGTCCGCAGGTCGGACTTCCGTCTGATCGGGCGTAGTTCTCAGGACGCACGTGCGAACCGCCCTGAAGCTGACGTGCAACCGGGCACCTCGCCGCAATCATGGAGAGAAAGGGGGGCTGCGTCCGCGGCCTCCCGGCACACAGCGTCGCGAGGGAGACGTGCACCATGCTCAAGTCGGTCCTGGTCGTCGGGGCGTCCGTGGCCGCATTGGCGGGGATCGGCGTGGTGGCCGGCGTGCCGATGGTGCACGGGTGGCTCGACGAGCGCCACGAGCAGGAGGGCACTTACCCCACAGGCAAAGAGGCCAAGGCGGATCGCGTGGCCATGCCGGTGTGGCTGCCCGACGGGGCGACCGACGTGCATTTCAAATTCCGCACCACCGACGGCAACCGGATCCTGACCGCGCGGCTGCCGGACGGCAAGCTGCCCCCGACGTGCGTGCCGACTTCGGGGCACCACCGGCCGGGGCTCACCGCATCGTGGTTCCCGCAGGGTGTGGTGCACAAAGAGACGGTGCGCTGCGGAAAATACTGGGGCTACACCGAGAAGAACACGTTGTACGCGTGGCAGCGGGACCGTGACGCGGGCAGCGAGCACGCGGCCGAACCGGTCCACCTGCCCTGACGGTTTCCCGCGGGGGACGACGCTTCCGGGCACCGGCACGGGCGGACTTCCGCCGGTCGTACCGGGGCACCGCTCGACATGCCGGTGCCCGGGCGGTCTGCCCGCACCCCTGTAGCGGGCAGCCTCGCAGGCAAACAATAGAACAGGTTCTATGGTTCGGGAAACCGACCGGTTCCGGTTCGTCCGGGCTTTTTCCCCAGGCAGGCTTACAGCGTAAGGCTGCCGGGCGCCTGCGGTTCGGGTCCTGCACCAATCCGCGGAAATTCCCGCGGAAATCGACGGGGACCGCGGGCGGGATGATGCAGATTTGCCGGTATTTGCCGTGGTTCCGCGGAAGGCGCCGCACTCACCGGCCGAGCAGGTCGTGCTCCCTGATCAGCCAGCAGATCGCGGTCAGCCGCAGTGCGGCGAAGTCGTAGCCGACGGGTTCGCGCCAATCGGCCTCGGCAAGGACGTCGGTGAAACCGAGGACGTAGTCGGCAAGGTCCTCGCGGTCGACCGCGCGCGGCCCGGGGAGGGCCAGGACGGGCCCGTACGGCTGCGGACCGCGCTGCCCGGGGATCAGCGCGTCGCACACCGCGGCGGCGTGCTGGTCGACGGCCGCGACCAGCCCGGGGTCGAAGGCGAACTCGGCCAGGCGCGGCGAGTACGCGGACGCTATCCCGGCCAGCGGCGAGCCGGGCGGTACGGCGTCGGGTGATATGCCCACCAGTCGACTGTAACGCGCAGTATCGACACACCTCGCCGATTCCGCGATCCCGCACGTCCGCGATGCGAGCATCGGGGACATGACCGACCCCGACGCCTGGTACTTCTGCCTGAAGCACCACACCGCCGAGCAGGGCGCCGGCTGCCGCGCCCTCGACCGCCTCGGCCCCTACCCGGACCGCGCCGCCGCCGGGCACGCCCTGGAAAGCACGGCCGAGCACACGCGCGAAGAAGACGCCAAGGACGCCGCCTGGGAGGACGGCGCCGGGCCGGAGAGGCAGACCTGAGCCCTGCTCCCCCTCACCCCTCACCCCCGAGCCGAGCCCGGAACCCCCACCGGGCCCGGCTTCCCCGCGCTACGCCACCGGCGCGAACTCGTCCGGTTCCCCGACCGGCTGCTCGCCGATGTCGACGCGCGACGGCTCCGGGTCCTTCGGCGTGCGGGCCGCGCCGCGGCCCTCGGCCAGCTTCGCCAGACCCATCACCACCCGCAGATGCGGATCGTCCGCCACGTGCACCGGCATCCCCGTCGCGGACCGCACCAGATCGTCCAGGCCCGGGATCAGCGCGCCGCCGCCCGTCAGGATGATGCCGCGGTCCGCCAGGTCGACCACCAGGTCCGGCGGCGACCGGCGCAGCACGCCGGTGATGCCGTCGATCAGCGCCGCCAGCGGCGTGCCGATCAGGTCGCGCACTCCCCCGGCGTCGATCGCGACGTTGCGGGCCAGCCCGCTGCCGACGTCCTTGCCGGTGACGGCCATCGGCTGCGCCTCGGCACCGCTCAGCCGCAGATAGATGTCGCGCACGGCGCCGTTCGGCAGGATCACGCCGTGCCGGCTCAGCAGGTGCTCGGTGATCGCGTGCTCGATTGCGTCGCCGCCGACGTGCACGATCGTGGACGCCACCACCGCCCCCAGCGACAGCACCGCGATCTGCGACGTGGCCGCCCCCACGACCACGACCATCGCGGCCTCCGGCACGTCGACGGTCAGGCCGCAGCCGACCGCGGCGGCCACCGGTACGTCGACGAGTTCGACCCGTTTGATGCCCAGGCCCTGCATCGCCAGGGTCGCGGCGCGCCGGGTCAGCGGGCCGCTGTCGTGCGGGACGCCCACGATCGCCCGCATGGTGCTCGGGAGCCGCCAGATCGGCGCAAGCCGACGGCTCATCAGGTGGCGCAGCATCGACTGCGCCAGTTCGGCGTCCACGACGGTGCCGCTGGCGATGGGCCGGGCGACTCGGATGTGGTCGGGCGTGCGGCCGACCATCCGCGCCGCGACCGAACCGACCGCGACGAGGCTTCCGGTCCGCGTGTCGACGGCCGCCAGGCTCGGCTCGTCGACGGCAAGGCCGTGATTCTTGAGGTGGATACGTGTCCGTGACGCCCCCAGGTCCACGGCCACATGGCAACGCCGCATTGCGGCGGGATCGACTCCCACGGGATCCTCCCGTTCGGTACGACTCAGCACTCCGCCGCGGGCTGTGCGGCTATGCGCCGCGGGACGTACTGCGGAACGAGATTCCATCCTGTGTCGGGACCAACCGGTCCGCGCGCCGACTGCGCCGTGCGGGTGACGCGCGCCGGGGGCGGCGGAGGCCCGACACCCGCCCTGCAGCCGGTTCCGACCGCTGCCGGCCCCGAACGGCCCAGCGCACCAGTCGATTCCGGTCATCGCCGCGGTTACTCCGGATGGGCGGCGCGCGGACCGCACGAGCCTCCACCAATGTGGTGAAAACACCCCCGGCGCGCGGTTGCGTATGCGAGAGTCGGTGCGGCGGCACGGGACGGGCCAAGGCGGGTACATGCACGAGCGGCCGGAGTTCGACGCGGCGGATCTGACGGCGATGATGTCGAGGGTGGCCCAGCTTCGCGCACAGGTCGACGGTTTGCGGGACGGCTACGTGGCACACCGGGCGAGCCGGAACGCGCACGTGTGCGAACTCCTCGCCGACAGCCTCGAACAGTCCCTCGACCACCTCGCCCGACTCTGCGCGCCGATACGCGACGACTCCCCCACCCGCGAGCACTCCGGGTCGGCGGCGCCCCGCCGCCCGGCCGGATCCGGCGGGTCGCCCGCCCCGGTGCCGGACGTGTTCCGGTCCCAGCGCTACCTGCGCCCGCGCCTGATCGACACCGTCGTCGGCGAGACGCTCCTCCCCGCCCGGCCGACCGCGCCGCGCGACCTGCTGCTGCCGCCGGACGAACCGGTGCGCGGCCGCGGGCACGACGTCCACCCGCCGGTCGACCGCCCGCAGCCCGGCGGCGCCGAGCCGTCCGACGACGAGACCGCCGCCGACCCCGGCATCCCGCAGCAGCGCGGCAACGCCGGTCTCCTCGCCAGCGCCGAATGGCATCTCGACACCGACGAGATCCGCTGGTCCGACGAGATGTACGTGATCTTCGACCGCGACCCGATCTGCGGCCCGCTGCGCCTCGACGACCTGCCCCGCCACGTGCTGCCCGGCGATCTGCCCGCGGTGCAGGCGCTGGTGACCGGGCTGCTGGAGGAACTCGTGCCCGTCGAGGGCGAGTTCCGGCTGCTGCGCCGGGACGGTACGACGCGTTCGGTGCATCTGGTCGGGGAGCCGGTGCTGAACGCGGACGGCACCCCGCGCAGCGCCTGGGCGATCCTCCGCGACGTCACCGAACTGCGGTGGACCCAGGCCGCGTTGACGGAGACGCGTGAGCAGTTGGTGGCGCAGCGGCAACTGGCGCGCGACGAGCACCGCATCGCGTCCCAGCTGCAGCAGGCGGTGATGCCGCGGTGGACCCGCGCCATCGCGCTGCCCGGACTGCACGTCGCGACGCGGTACTTCCCCGCGGAGGCGACCGCACGCGTGGGCGGCGACTGGTACGACGGAATGGCGCTGCCCGACCGGACGGTCCTGGTCAGCCTGGGCGACATGGCCGGACACGGCCTGGCCGCGACCGCGGGGATGACCACCCTGCGCAGCGCGCTGCAAGGCTTCGCCGTCACCGGGGCGTCGCCCGGCGAAATGCTGTACTGGCTCAACCGGCTGCTGCTGCACGCGCTGCCCGCGGAAGCGATCGCGACCGCGATGTGCGGGCGGTACGACCCGGAGCGCCGGGTGCTGACATGGGCGCGCGCGGGACATCCCGCACCGCTGCTGTTCCGCGGCGGCCGCGGCCGCGTACTGCCCGCGCCCCAAGGCCTGGTGCTGGGTGCGCACGACGAGCCGGTGTACGAGGAAGCGCGGCTGGAACTGCGGGCCGGGGACGTCCTGTTGTGCTTCACGGACGGCCTCGTGGAGCGCCGCGGCCACGACATCGACGAGTCGCTGGACGAGCTCCTGGGGCTCGCCCCGCTGATCGCCGAGGCGGACGCGCCGTCGTGTGTGGACCTGGTGGTCAGCCGCCTGGGCACCACCGACTACGAGGACGACGCGTGCGTGATGGCGCTGCGGGTCGAGTGAGCCGGCCGCACGCCGCCGCGTGAACCGGGCCGGGTGAACCGGGCCGCGTGGGCCGACTGCCTTCGCGGAACGGGTGGATGCCCGGGCCCGCGTGGGGCCCGGGCGCGCCGCCGGATGCCGCTCGGGGTCAGGCCGTCGTCGGCCCGGACAGTCCGCCGCGTTCGGCGATCTCCTCGTGCAGGTCGCGGATCTCCGGGACGTCGGCGTAGCGGCCGGTGAGCTTGCGCATGTCGGTGAGCCGGTCCCACGTGCGGTGCGAGCTGACGTCGCGGGTGGCGTCGACGGCCATCCGGGCGTAGCGCGCGCCCGCGTCGGGCTGCCCGTCGATGAGGTAGGCCGAGGCCAGGGAGATCAGGTCGAACGTCTGCGACCGGGCGTGGCCTTGGGCACGCAACTCCATGGCCTTCTGGGCGTGTTCCTGCGCCGGGCGGACCGCGGACGGGTCGGTTTCGGCGAGCGTCCGGTAGACGAGGGCCTGCATGCCGTGCAGGTCGGCGGTGTCGAAGAAGCCGACCCAGTCCGGGTCGTCCTGCGGTTTGCCCGTGGTGAACTCGCTCTCGGCGAGGCCGAGGGTGCGGCGGCAGGCGGCGCCTTGGCCGAGCGCGGCCTGGGCCCAGGCTTCGACGGTGCGGAACATCGCGCGGGTGGTGGCCGTGGCCCGGTCGCCCGCGGTGTGCTGGGCGAGTTCGATGAGGGCCAGCGCATCGCGGGGCTTGCCGAGGTGCACCATCTGGCGGGCGGCCCGGGAAAGGGCCTCGGCGGCGCGCGGCAGGTCGCCGGCTTCGCGGGCGGCGTGCGCGCCGATGACGAAGTAGTTCTGCGCGGTGGGATTCAGGCCGACGTCGTGGGACATCCAGCCCGCGAGCACCGCGAGGTTCGCGGCGACCGCCCACAGCCGCCGGGTGACCGGGGCCGGGTTGGCCGCGGTGAGCAGGTTGCCGACCTCGTTCAACTGGCCGACCACGGCCTTGCGTTGCAGTCCCCCGCCGCGGTTGGCGTCCCAGGCGCGGAACACCGTGACGGCGTGTTCGAGGGCGGCGACCTCGTCCGCGCCGACCGGCCCCGCGTCGACGGGCGCGTACGAGGCGCGGTTGCCGAAGCTGCCGCGCTGCGGCGGCGGGACGACCGGGCGGGGGCCGTCCCCGCCGAGCCAGCGGTCGAAGTTGGTGACCAGGACGGGGCCCGCGACCAGGGCGAATCCCGTACCGACGAAGCCGCGCCGATTGAGCATGAGGTCCATTCCCGTGAACTCGGTCAAGGCGTCCACGGTGCGCTTGGTGCTCCACGGCAGTTCCTCGGGGATGGCGGGAACGTGGTGGCGGGGGCGCCCGGTGAGGCCCAGATCCTCGGAGGTGACGACACGTCCGAGTCGCTCGGTGAACAGCGCGGCCAGCACCCTCGGCACGGGATCGCGGGGGCACTCGCCGTCCTCCAGCCAGCGGCGCACCCGGGAGGTGTCGGTGGCGAGCTGGGGGTGCCCCATGCTCGCCGAGCGCCGGTTGACCAGCCGGGCGAGTTCGCCTTTGGACCAGCCTGTCAACGCGAACAGTTCCACCAGCTTGGTGTTGCGTTCGCGCCGCATGTGGCCCCGCCCCTCTTCCGGCCGCGGGCCGGCATCCGCTGTCTGATTCCGTGTGTGGTCCGAGTTGTCCGAACGGCGGACGGACCAGGGTCCGGTCCGCGGTCGGTGGTGTCCGCAGGATGGTGCGTCCGCGGTTCACGGCGAGCCCCCAGGCCGCTCGGCTTGACTCCGAGGCTAGTGCGGGGCGCGGAAGCGGAACCGGATTCGCCAGGGTTCGCCACGGTCCGCCACATGGATCACCACCCGGCGGTGGCGGTGTCGTGGATGGTGGATCCGGTCCGTGGGCACCCACCCGCCGACGCGGCCGGGTCCACCACCGGGGTCCGCCCCGGGGGCCCGGGCGAGGCACCACACGGTACGGCCGAACCCGGCGGCCCACAACCGCGGTTCCGGCCACCCGGTCCGCGCGGACGGCGCGCACGGAGAACGCACCGCCCGCGCGGCACCGGGCACCGGCCGGGACCGGGCACGACAGGCACCGACCCAGCACCGACCCAGCACCGAGATCCACAGACCCCACAGGAACAGACGCTCAGACCACCGAGCGAGTACCAGCACAGGCACCTGTCAGCACCACGATCGGAACCACGGCACGGCACCGGTCCACCGGCGCCGGCGGCCGGGCCGGGGCGGCCCCCAGGACGCTCCGGCCCAGCCGCCGCGCCGGATCGTGCGGAGCCGCACCGCGGCCGTCGGCATCGGGTCGGGCGAGGTGTCGGGCACTCCGGGAGCTTTCCCGGGCGGCCCGCACCGCGCCCGGCCGGAAGCCGGCGGAAGCGGGCTCCGCAGGGCCGGTGCGGGGTGTGCATCCCCCGACGGCAGGCCGCGTCCGCGCGGCCGGCGGTGCGGTGCGGTCCCTCCCGCGGAGCGGAGTCTCCGGCGGGCCGGGCCGGCCGCACCCCCGGCCGGTCCGCGGGGCACCGGCCCGCCGCCGGCCGCACCCCGCCGCCGTGTTCCGGTCGTCTCCCCCACGCCGGCCGACGGGTCGTCCCGGCGGACGGGGCCGCGGGGCAACCGCCTCGCGGCCGCGGCCGCCGGACGGCGCCCCGGTCCCTCACGGACCGGGCGCCCGACCCGCCGGACCCGCCCTGCACCCCAGGGCGCGGTGCTCCCCCCGGCATCTCCCCGGAGCAGGAAGGTCCTCGATGTCACCCTCTCCCTCATCCCCCGGCCGCGGCACCGCCGGTGCCGCATCGGCGGCCCGGTCCGGTGCCCCGCGCGGGTCCGGCCACGGCCCGACGGCGGCGCCCGCGCGGCGGCCCGCCCAGCCCGACACACCGGGTCGGCCGAGCGGCCTGTCGGGGCCGCGCACACCGGGCATGTCCGCCGCGGATCCCGCGGGCCGGCGTCCGACCGGGTCCGCCGCGGGGGCGTACTCGGCGGGCCGGGGCACCGCGCGCGAACCGGGGCGCGGGGGCGAGTCCGACGGGGGGCGGTCGATGCGCGAACCGCACGATCCGGGCCGTCCGGCCCGGGGCACCGAGCCGCGCGGCGACCAGCGCGGCGTCTCCCCGGTGCCGCCCGCGGTGGTCGCCGCGGCGGCGGCCCGGGTGTGCCCGGGGTTCGCGGCCGGCGCGGTCATGCGGGTGACCCGCAAGTCGGTGCTGATGACCGGCTCGGTGGGCCGCAATCCGGTGGTCGTGAAGTACCTGACGGACGATTCGCCGGCCTGGACGCAGCGGCTGCGGCACGAGATCTCCGCGTACCGGACGTTCACCCGGCAGCGGCCGCCGGTGCGGGTGCCGCGGCTGTTCGGCGCGGATCCGGAGCGCCGGGTGCTGGTCCTCGAGCACGTGCCGGGGCGGCCGGCCGCGGTGGAGCGCCACCCGGGGTCGGCGCTGGCGCGGGCGGACGTGCGGTCGGTGCTCCATGCGTTCGGGGCGCTGAACGCGTGGAAGCCGCCGTCCGGCTCGTTCCAGGCCGCGTTCGACTACTTGCCGCGCGTGCAGCGCTACCACGCGCTGGGGCTGCTGACCGATCGGGACGCGACCGATCTGGCGCAGCTGATCCGCGGCCTGGCGCGGGTGCCGCTGCAGCTGTGCCACGGCGACGCGATGTTCTCCAACATCCTGCTGACGTCGCACGGCCCGGCACTGGTCGACTGGGAGTTCGTCGGCTACCACCTCCCCGGGTACGACCTGGCGGTGCTGTGGTCGCTCCTCGCCCGGGATCCGCTGACGCGCCGTCACATCGGGCAGGTGGCGCAGCAGGGCGGGTCGTTCGCCCGCGACGCGTTCCTGGTGAACCTGATGCTCGTGCTGGTGCGGGAGATCCGCATCCACGACCGGGCCGCGGCGGGCGAGGAAGACCGGCGGCTGCTGCGCCGCCTCCACGACGACAGCACCACCGTGCGGCGTGCCGTGCGCGCGGCGGTGGGCACGCACTGAGCAACCGGCGCAGGGGGACCGCGCTGCACCGGAGGGGAGGGTGAGGCCTCAGGGAGACACGCGACTCGGGACGAACGGCCGGAAGGCCGGCGGACTGCCATGGTCCGTCGGCCTTCCTCCGTGTCGGTGAGAGAGCGGTGCCGCGCACGGGCGGCGCGGGTGGGCGGGGCGGGCGGCTCAGCCGCCGAAGGACTCCGCCGGGATGGGCTTGAGCAGCGCGAAGATGTCGTCGGTGATGGGGCGGTCCCACGAGACGATGCGGACCAGGACGTCGTCGCTGCGGTCGAATTCCACGCAGGCGAGGCGGCCTTCGGCGTACTTGACGCGGCGCACGATCAGCAGGCCGTCGTCCTGCATCACAGGGTGTTCCTCGACGGACAGTTCCTCGGGCATCTCCTCGTGGCCGAGGGCGGCGACGAGTTGCTGCGCCTCGATGCGGCCGACGCCGTCCTCGCGGGCCGGGGAGCCGGCCGGGAGATTGCCGACGAGCATGGCGGGGCCGCGTCCGGCCAGCAGGTCGTACCGCACGAAGATCCCCTGGCAGGAGCCGTCGGCTCCGGGCAGCATCGCGACGACCACCGACCCGGGCCAGTCGGTGAAGGGGATGGCGAGGACGTCGAAGTCCGGCCCGGCGGGCGGGCGGCGGCGCAGGAAACCCATGGCCCCATGCTACGGCGTGCGGACCGGCGCATTCGCGCCGAGGGCCGCCCGCGGATTGCCCGCCCGTCCCGCTTGCACCGGCATTGACCTGCGGATACGGTCACCCCGTCCGGGATGGTGACGAAGTCAAGGATCTGCCGGGGGCGGCGGAGGGGCGGAACGCGTGGGCGAGCGCATCCTGGTGGTCGGCGGCACGGGCCCGACCGGGGTCCCTCTGGTACGCGGCCTGGTGGCGCGCGGACACGAGGTGACGATCCTGCACCGGGGTGTGCACGAGTCCGACGAGACGCCGCCGGAGGTGCGGCACCTGCACGCCGACCCGTACGACGAGGCGGCGGTCCGCGAGGCCGCGGCCGGTCCGGCATTCGACACCGTGATCGCGATGTACGGGCGGCTGCGCCGCATCGCCGAGGCGTGGGCGGGCCGCACCGGCCGGTTCCTGTCGGTGGGCGGCGTCCCGGCGTACCGCGGCTGGATGAACCCGGAGCTGGCCGGGCCGGGCGGGCTTCCGGTGCCGGTGGCGGAGGACGCGCCGCTGGTCGCGGACCCCGGGCAGGACGCCAAGGGCTACCGGATCGTGCGGACCGAGGAGGCGGTGTTCGCCCACCATCCGCGGGCGACGCATGTGCGCTACCCCTATGTGTACGGCCCGCGGCAACTCGCCCCGCGCGAATGGTGCGTGGTGCGGCGGGTGATCGACGGGCGGCGCCGGATCGTGGTCGCCGACCAGGGTCTGACGCTGCATCACCACGGCTACACGGAGAACCTCGCGCACGCCCTGCTGCTGGCCGTCGACTATCCGGAGCAGTCCGCGGGGCGGATCTACAACGCGGCCGACGACGAGGTGCTGACGGTGCGCCAGGTGATCGACGTGGTCGCCGAGGCACTGGGGCACACCTTCGAGGTGGTGTCGATGCCGTACGACCTCGCGGTGCCCGCCCGACCGTTGCTCATGCAGCCCGCCCCCGAGCACCGGGTGCTCGACCTGTCGCGGATCCGCGCCGACCTGGGCTACCGGGATTTGGTGCCGCCGCGCGAAGCGCTCGCGCGCACCGCGCGTTGGCTCGCGGAGAACCCGCCGCGGCCGGGCGGCACCGAGGAGACGGTGCTGACCGATCCGTTCGACTACGCCGCCGAGGACGGGCTGATCGCGGCGTGGGAGGGCCTGCGCGCCGCACTGCCCGACATGGCGTTCGACCCGCTGCCGGGGTTCGGTCTGGCCTACAGCGGCCCGGGCGGACGGCCGCGCAGCAAGCCGGAGTTCACCGCCTGACGAATTCCGGCGCACGACCTTCTGTACCGACCGTCACGTGTACACGAAAGGGATTCCCAATGACGAAGTCAAGTCGCTGGGACGGCGTCGTGTGATCGCGTCATGCCGCTGCGAGAGCGAGCTTGCGAGTGTCTGTGTGGAAGGTTCGCTGGTCGCGTATGAGTGCCCAGAGG
>NZ_BAABHS010000047.1:0-61866 GCF_039542225.1 Yinghuangia aomiensis
AAGTCGCCCGCCAGCTCAACCGCCGTCCCCGCATCGTCCTCGGCGACAGGACCCCAGCCGAGGCCATGCGAGAATGCCTCGCAGGCCCATTCACCAGGTGATTCGCAACCACTGATGGAATCCGCCCCGGGTCGAGGGGCCGGTTCTGCCATTCGGCCATGCCGTCGAGGACCTTGTCGGTGATCGTGGAGATCGCCTGTCGCGACACGTCCGCGCCATAGACCTCCGCGAGGTGGGCCTGGACCTCGCCGGTGGTCAGGCCCTTCGCGGACAGCGAGATCACCATCTCGTCCACCCCGGACAGCCGCCGCTGCCGCTTGCGGACGATCCGCGGCTCGAACGACCCGTCCCTGTCCCGCGGCACCGCGATCTCCACCGGGCCGACATCGGTCAGCACGGTCTTCGCCCGGGTGCCGTTCCGCGAGTTCCCGGTGTCCCTGCCGGCCGCGTCGTGCTTCTCATAGCCGAGGTGATCGGTGATCTCACCCTCGAGCGCGGACTCCAGGATCCGCTTGGTCAGCTGTTGCAACAGCCCGCCCTCACCCACCAGGTCCAGGCCCTGGGCGCGGGCCCGGCCCACCAGCTCGTCGATCAACCGGCCGTCGACCGCGGCCCCGGAGGGCACCTCAACCGGACTGTCCTGCACAGTCTCTGACATCACGTCAGTCATCTCTCGGTGTCACTTTCAAGATCAAGTTCCACCGTTAGTTTTACAGTCCCCGCGCGTGCGCTGGGTCGAGGGGAATCCGACGCGTCGCCTGTCGCGGTCGGAGTCGTTCGTGACGCTGGGGGAGGCGGAGGCGTGGATCGCGCGGATGGAGAAGTCCGCGGCCCGTGGTGTCACGCCTGAGACGGCCACGATGAGCCTGGCCGAGTACGGGGACAGCGTCTGGGATTTGGCCATGCGCGGCCTGGAGGCCAAGACGCTGGTGCCGTACAGCGCGGGCTGGCGGCTGCGGGTCGTTCCCGCGCTCGGGCATCTGACGCCGCAGACGATTACCGCCGGTGCGGCGGATCGGGTGGTGCTGGCGTGGATCGCCGAGGAGGTTGGCCGCTCGACCGTGAAGAACAGTTTGGCAGCGCTGGTGCGGGTGATGCAGCAGGCGGTCCGGGACGGCCTGATCGATACCAATCCGGCGCGGGTCGTCGGGTGGCAGCAGTTGTACCGGCAAGCCGAGGACGAGGCCGACGATCCTCGTTCGCTGGCGCTGCAGGACTGGTCGGCACTGCAGGACCTCGCCGCTGCCCTCGTCGACCGGTCGCACGGCAAGTTCGAGGGCTGGGGCGACGTCGTGGAGTTCGCCGGCGGGACCGCCGCACGCATCGGCGAAGTCTCCGGCGTGCGGCTCAAGGACATCAACCTGGACTCGTGGATCTGGGACGTCTGCCGCCAGACCACGCCGTCGCCTGGTGGTCTCGCGGACAAGGGCACCAAGGGCAAGCGGCGTAGGAAGGTGCCGATCATCCCGCAGATCCGCCCGCTGGTGCTGCGGCGTGTCGCCGAGACCGACGGCAGCCCGATGGCGCGCTTGTTCACGGGTCCGCGCGGCGGGCGCATCACCACGGCCATCCTGCGCGATGCGACGCATTGGGACGAGGTCGTGGTGTCGCTGGGCTATGACTACCTGCGCCGCCACGACTTGCGGCATACGGGCCTGACCTGGATGGCCGATGCGGGCATCCCGGTGCACATTCTGCGGGTCATCGCCGGGCACGGTTCGATCGAAACGACCCAGCGGTACCTGCACTCGAGTCCGCGGACCATCCAGAACGCCGGCGTCACGCTCGCCGACTACCTCGCCGGGAACGTGAGCTTCTGGCAGGACCCCGAACCTGAACCGCCGGCAAAGACGGCGGAACCGCCGTCGCGAGGGCACCTCCGCCTCGTCCAGTAGTCCCACCCCAAAGCCGTTCAGGGCCCGGTGACGCTCCTCGTGGTGTTGCCGGGCCCTCGCGCGTCCCAGCGCCCCTGATCAGTCGCCGTGGTCGAGGACGTACGGGTGCACGGGGGCGTCCACTTGGAACGGCTGGAACCAGGCCATGACGTCCTCGGCTGCGTTGTCGAGGCCGGCGTCGTAGAGCCGTTCGTGGTCGTAGTCGTCGAACACTGTGTCTTTGAATGCGGCGAGTGGTGCTTCGGTCGCGTCGTCGTACAGGTCGTACATCTCCAGCACTGCAACGGCTTCGGACAGCAGGAGCCGCAAGGCGAGTTCCTCTGCCGTGCTGCCCGGCCCGCTCGGCGACGGTGAGGTCAGGCGCTGCGCCATGGCTGCGGTGGCGAGGATGAACCGGCGCACGAAAGCGGGCTGGTACTGCGCCGCGAATGCCGGGGGAAGCAGTCCCAAGGCCAGCAGTTCAGCATCGGAGTCGGCGACGCTGCGGTCGTCCTGCGCCAGCTCGACCAGGTCGGCGAACAGCTCGTCCGTGAGGACGCTGATGGCGTAGACGACGGCTCCGGCGGCGAGTTCGGCGGCCTCCCGCGCGTCGGCGTCGTCGGGCCGGATGTACCCGAACGCGTCGAGGCCGTGGGTCAGCCTGCCCGCGAGCGCCCGCAACGCCGTCGCCTGCGCGGCGGCTTCAGCGTCCTCGTCCACGTCGTCGGCGTCGTCCACGACGGTGTGGCCGCGCAGCCGTCGGGCGCGCTCTTGTAGGTCCGAGGGTGGGGCGTCCGGACCGTCGGCGGCGGCCAGGCTTTGGCGTGTCAGCTCGTCGTGGAGTCGGACTTCACACGAGGCTACGGACCAGCCGGTGAACTCCTCGGCGGCATCCAGGACCTCTTCGATGGCCGTTCGAGTCGCGCTCTCGGCAAGCTCAAGGGTGGGCGCGTCCAAGAGCAGCAGCAGGACCGCGCCGTCTGGATGGACGCCGACCTTGCTGGACGCTACCTCCATCACGGAGCCGTCCGCAGCTTCGACCGCGTCCAGGAGCTCCAGCAATCGACCGAAGATGTGCGCCGCGCCTGCGCGTTGCAGGGGATCCAGAGGGGCAGTGCCCGGCGGCGGCACGCAGTCCACATGGACGAAGTACGCCATGACACCCGCCTCCCGAAGCCGACACCGAACCGCCGGAAATAACTCTGCGTAACCGCCATCAAGTTGACTGAGCGGTAGCTATGTCCCGAGATGGTCCCGGAGGTCCGGCAATACGGATATTCCGGGCGCTCGATTTCCGGCTGAAAAGTCGATACCCGCAACCTTCCGTCGACAAGCGAAAGGCCCGTTGACCTGGGATTTCTCCCAAGCCGACGGGCCTTTCGGCATACCGTCGGGACGACAGGATTTGAACCTGCGACCCCTTGACCCCCAGTCAAGTGCGCTACCAAGCTGCGCCACGTCCCGGTGCCCGGCTGGCCGAGCACGTGAACCATACCGCACCCGGGGGGTGGGTTCGCCACTTGGTTGTCCGATATTGGGTGATTGAAGTGATTGGGGTGAATTATGGGATCGGTGGGGCGGGGGTGACAGGAGATGGGGAGGGCGCAGCGGGGGATTGAGCCTTCTGGTGGCTCGTGCCGTGGTGAGGTGATCCGTGATCCTCGGCTTGAGTGCGCCCGGGACGGAGTCGTGGCTATGGCGATGGCGGCGGGGGCGGCGGGGGCGGTGGGTGGCGTCGATGTGGAGACGGTGGCACTGCCGAGCCGGGTGTCCGTTGTCGGGCCGTGCCGCCGCTGGTTTCACGAGCGGCGAACGGTCGGTCCGTGCGCTCGAACGTGCGGAGCGGGTGATTGCTGGGGGCCGCGAGCCGGCCGAAGCCATTGCGTTGGGTGGGTGTGCTCCTGACGTCGCCGCGGCGACGTGCCGGGCGATGTTCGGCGCCTTCACCGCGCTCGAACTCGACGAGCACCACCGCATGTGCGGCAGCGCCCGTCAGCCCGGCTTGAGTCGCTTGCCGCTCGCAGAAGGCGGCCGATGCTCCTGTTTCGAGAACGGTTACCGCATGGCGGTGTCGTGGTGCCGGCCGCATGCCCCGAAGACCCCGGCACCGGCGGGCCGTCGACGTTCGACGTTCGACGATCGCCCGCGGGATGCCGCGCGTCTTCGGCCGCCCCGTCGGCGAGCCCACGTGAGAGCATCCACGTGCCGAATCCGCCGAGAGCCGCGCAGGGCAAGGGGGCGTTCCATGGACACGGCAGGGCCCGCGGAAGCGCGTATCGAGGATGCGGGCAACATCCTGGTAGCGCCCTTGGCGTTGCACGGTGAGGAGGTGGTCAAGGACTTCTTCGGGTCCACGGTCACGCCGGAGGAGCTGGCCTCCGGTTCGCTGCAGCTCGCGCAGAAGACCGTCTATCTGTGCGGCGACGTGTCCGGGGTCAGCGACCGCAACCTGGCTACGGCAGCACGGGTGTTCGTGGTCCGGGAGCTGGCGCACGGGTACCGCGAGGGCGGAGGCGGATCCTGGACTTTCGTCGGCGTCGGCCGTGTTCCTGTGAGGGTCCACGGTGTCGGCGTGTATTACCGCCGCTTCTTCGACCTCGACGCCGACTACTTCGGGCGGATCCTCGCGGAACACGCGTTCCAATCCCTGACCGAATCGACCAAGCCGGGGACGGCTCGCCGCAGCGGAATCTATCTGACGCCCGTCACGCGGGACGGTGACGGACTGCATTTCCGCCTGCTCCGGTGCTCCACGAATCTCTCGGGGCCGACCGAGGGTTTTCGTGCGACCGACAGGCACATCGTCACGGCGCTGAACAGCGAGGCAGCCGCGGTCTTTCGGGGTCACGCACCGCTAAATCACGTCCTCGCGCAGATCTATCACAACACCCCTGTCGCGACCGAAGGCATGCAGAGCCTGCAGGGCATGCAGACCAAGCAAGCCAAGGCCAAAATCTCGGCCCATGCGGACAAGACCAAGGACATGCCGGGCAACGGCATCATGGCCTTCTGCACGTTCTACGACCGGCTCGATCTGCTCGACCGGCTGCACCCGTCGGCGGGAGATGCCTTCGACTACGGGGTGAAGGGTGCCAGCGGGCTCACCCGGCTCCGCTTTCGTCTCAAGGGCAAGGGGGCGGCTGACGAAGACGGTGCTTGCGCCTTGCCCCGGCAGTTCTCGTTGACGCTCTATCCCGGGTCGGTGTTCTTCATGCCGCTGTCCACCAACCGCCTGTATACGCACGAGATCCGGCCGCCTGCGCCGGCCGCCGAGTTGCTGCCGACCCGTCTGGGCTACGTGGTGCGCTGTTCGGGCACCGAAGCCGTGCACCGGGACGGCCGGACGTTCCTCAAGCGGGCCGGAGGCCTGGTGGAGCTGGAGCCGCCTACGCCGACCGGCTTGGACGCGCTGCGCGGGCGGTATGCCGAGGAGAACAAAACCACGTCCTTCATCGATTACGGCGACGAATTTCCGTTCAGCATGAATGCGGGAGACTACCTTGCCCCCCGGCCGTAGCATCTCGGACGAGATCATCTCGTGTGCTTTGGCGACCGAGGAGAACCCCTTCACGGAGCTGTCCGCCTCGGTGCGCTGGGAAGACCTGGGGAAAGGGCGGCGGGGCGCGGTGCTCACCAGGGTCGAGGAAGACGGTGGTGTGCCTCTCGTGCGGACGACCACGCGCTACGGCGGCCCGGCCCAGCGGTTCCGGGCGGTGCACGAACGGCTGGCGCACCGGGTTCGGAAGTGCGCGGGGTTGCCGGTCGGCTTCAACAACGCCCTCATCGAGACGTACACGAACGCCTACCGGACCATGGGCAGCCATTCCGACCAAGCCCTGGATCTGGCCGACGAGTCGTTCATCGCGGTCTTCTCGTGCTACCGGCATCCCGAGGCGGGACCGTCGCGGAAGCTGGTATTCGAAGCCAAGGGGGCCGCTGCCGAGAAGTTCGAGATCCCTCTCGCGCAGAACGGCATTGTCGTGTTCTCGGTCGCGTCCAATCGGCGGCTCAGGCACAAGATCGTCGGGGATGCGCCGGTGTTGGCCGCAGACAATCCTTGGCTCGGCGTGACCTTTCGAACATCGAAGACCTGTATGCGCTATCGCGACGGACATGCGTACCTTCCGCGGGGTGCGCGCCTCGTGGTGGCCGACGACGAGCAGAGCCGCGAGTTCTACCGGCTGCGGCGCCGCGAGAACCAGGAGACGGACTTCGGCTACCCCGCGCTGACGTACACCGTCAGCGAAAGCGATCTGCTGCCGCCGGTCTGACCTCGCCACGTGGGGGACTCGAGCCCACGACGCCATGTGTCATCAGCCCAGGATGTCCCGGATTCGGGTCGAACTGCCGTCCTCCCGAAGGGATTGCGTGGCCGCCGCCGACGGCGATGCCGCAGGCTTCGCGGTCTCGGGGCCTCGGAAGCACGGCGAGGAGACGCCCACCCGCAGCTTGATCTGCGTGTTCACGTCCGCGCCCATCAGGAACCCGTCCGGCACACTCCGGGCGGACAGCATGGGTTCCGGAGCGCGCGGGGATCCCCATGTCCAGGTGCCCGTCGAGATGTGGCCCGCAGCCACCCACGCATCGTGGACCTTGTGGGCGTGAGGCCTTGCCGAAGCTGGTGTAGCTCAGGGTCAGGTCGTAGCCGACGGAGATGTAGCCGTGGCGTTCCTTGTTGAGATCGGCATCTTCCACGCATCCGGCGGAGTAGGGCCGCAGCGCGGAATCGTCGGCGATGCCGAGGGCCTTGAGCGCGATGGTCATCAGGTCGTACGCGCGCGACCGTGCCTCGGGCTCCTTCATCGTCGTGGTCCTTCCCGCGGCGTCCGCGCATGAGGTCAGCGCCAGTACGGCCAAGAGAACCGCCGCGCCGGGCTTCCGGTAACGTCGCACGGCTACGACGTCGTTCCGGCCGTGATGCGGCCCATGGCCCGCAGCGAACTGCTCCCGGGATCCCAGTACTGACTGTGCGCCGGAATGGTCAGCGGGTCGCTCGGCATGTCGCCTCGGTCGGTCGGCAGGGTGTTGGCGCTATTGGCGGGCGGCCCTTCGTGTGCGGCAGCCGGCCCGGCCGCGAACTGGGCCAGTTTGGGGGCCCCGTGGTCGGCATAGATGGTCCGTGAGGATTCGGTCAGCGGATTCTGCGGGGCGTCGTAGCCGAGCCACATGACCGATGCTGTGGACCAGGTTTCGTCCGCGACGGTCGCGGAGCCCTGGACGCGTTCCGCGCGGGTGACGAGGCCGTCGGAGCCGGCGAGCGTCGACCCGGTGCCGGGCACGTGGACCGCGACGTTCTCGGCCGTGTCGGGGTTGCATCACCCGGTTCGCCCGGTCCCGGACGTCCGCGGGGATCCCGTCGGTTTGACCCAGCTCGGCCGGCTTGAGGGCCAGGTAGGTCTCCTGCTGCTCGGGCGTCAGGCCCCGCCACCATGCGGCGGCGGCCTTCGGGTCGTGCGGGATGGCGTTGGCGTCGACACCGGCCATGGATGCCACGGCGGCCGTGTCCTGCTGGACGCCCTGCCAGCTTGACAAGTTCGTGTCGGTGCCCGATACGACGTCCAACTGCGGGATTACCAGGGCCAGTTTGGCGTCCTCGTCGTTGACGGTCCGCATGATCGCCGCGATGCCGCCGTGCAAGTCGGCTGCACCGCCTCGCATCGCGTTGTTGGTGCGGGTGGCGTAGTCAATGTCCTGGGTCTTTGCGCCGACACCGAAGGTCACCTCCTGGTAGGTGACTTCAGCGGTGGCCGCGACGAAATAGCGTCCGGCCGCATCGTCGAGCAGTTTGCGGAGCTTCGCCTGCTGGGCGGCGAAGACGCCGTGCGCCGCCTCGACGGCCGTGAAGATCAGGCGGCATTCCTGGGCCGCGTGGCGCAGGTCGCCGTCGAGCCGGTCGAGGTTGCGGTACGCCGCGTCCGCGGCGGGCCCCGTCCAGTGCGAGCCGCGGAGGTTCCAGCCGACGTTGTTCGCCGCGTTGCTTTCGGCCTTGTCGAGGGCCTCGGCGAGTTGCCGCCAGCGCAGGGCGGCCGTACCGAGGGCTCCGAGATCGGCGTCCCGGAGCTGATAGACGTCGACCATGTCAGATCCGCGCGGGGCTGCCGTCCGGGGCGTTGTTCGTCAGGTCGGTCCCGGCCTGTTCGTATCCGGTGCAGATGTACTCGATCTGGGCGCCCCACGCCATCGCGATCGCGGTGAACGCCCGGATGCCTGCGAAGCCGGGCATTCGGTCCCCTGCGGTGAGGGTTGCCGGGCCCATCGCGTCGCCGACCGGGCGAAGGTCGTGGCCGACCATGGTCGCGTGGGTCGACGCCGCCTTGAGGTTCACGGTGTCGACTTTCATGTCTGGAGTCGTCGTTCCCCCGAATCCATGGCTTTTCGCGGCACGGGCTGCGTGCCAGTGCGGCAGCCTGGGCAGACGGTGGCGGGTGGACAAGTGGTTGGGCGGGGAGTTGGGGGGAGTGGGGAAGAGCGGTTACGGCAACGGGGAACGAGGCGGGGGAGGGGCTGTCGCTCGGCGTGGATAGGTTGGGGCGTATGAGCCTTGCGTTGTCGCTGTATCTCGTCGATCCCGAACTTCCGCGCGCTGTCATCGGATCCGGTGATGTCAGAGTCCGCCGTGCCATCGGTGGGCGGTTCAAGGGGGAGATGGCGCAGGACGACGAGTACTTCGCCGATGAGATCGAGCATGGTGCGCCGACGCGGTATGAGGCGCTGACCGCGGTGGTGGAAGGCGGGCCGTTCGATGCCAAGCACGGTTTCCAGTACGGGTATGCGTATCAGATGATTTGTGCCTTCCATGGGCGCCGTTTGTGGAGCAACAGCTTCTCCCCGTTCAAGTACGCGTGGTTGGGCTATGTGGATGAGGCTCTGAAGGGCCTGGGGATCACTGCCGTCACTGTGTCGGAGCTGGGCTACGGGCTGCCGTCGCCGCTGCCGCACACCGATCTTCCCGGGCACGGCGTCTGGACGCCGGAGGCGTGCGCCGCTGCGCTCACGCAGTACGAGGCCGTGACGGAGGAGCAGTTCGCCGCCTTGGACGTCGAGGTGCGGGAGGCGGTCCAGGACATCGGCGAGTGGCTTCAGGAGACTCGTACGCACGCGGGTCGCGGAATCGTGGGCTTCCTGGCGTAACGCCGACGCGTGCGGGTTGCCGCCGGGGCGTACGGCCGGGCGGCCACGTCTCGCGATTGCCGGTGGCGGTTGCCACCCGCGCTCATTCCTCCGTCGCTACCGGGCCCGGGCCCTCGGTGGGGGAATACTGCGTGCGGAGACGTCGCAGATACTCGGCCGGGCTCGTGAAGGCCCGGTCCTGGGCGCCCTGCCGATGGACCTCCATACGCCCGTCCGGGTGCAGCCGCACCGTCGTCGTGGCCTGCCGGCCGCGCGGGTCGTGGCGGCCGTCGGGGTCCTCGGCGGCGTCCAAGCTGACGACGGGGACGGTGTCGGGGAACATGGCCAGGGCCTCGGCCGTGGTGGCGGCGGGTGGGTGGCCGGTGCGGTTGGCGCTGCTGACGTAGAGCACGGGGTGGTCGTCGAGCAGGGGCCGGAGCGGTTGCCACCGGGCGCCGAAGAGGAGCATCCATCCGTCCTTGGCGGCCGGGAGGGCCCAGGCGGGCAAGTCGGGTCCGCCGACGGGGACCAGGACGGTGAGGTGCTCCTCGGCCAGCAGCCGCCGTGCCGTCGTGCCCTGCTCGTCGTCCAGCTGCCAGATGTCCGTCAAGGCGCGCAGGGTGCCGGGGTGGTGGGCCCAGAGGGCGACCGGCTGGTCGGCGGGGCGGGCCTTGGCCTCGTTGACGGTTGCGGGGTGCCGAGCGGTGACGAGGCGGGTCAGCGGGGCCGGGTTGGGGAGGACGACGGCCGCTCCGCCGTGCAGCGCTTGGCGGGCCTCGTGCAGGGTGGCCGGTGCCCGGCCGGGCCGTGTCATCTCCCCACCCTAAACTCACCGGATGCCTGTGACTGTTGAGGATCTGGTGGGATACGTCGAGCGCGACCTGGACGGGGACCTGGCGCGCTGGTTCGCCGAGGCGCCCCGGGTGGAGATACCGGAGGAGACACGGCCGGTGGGCGCGTTCCTGGCGAAGCTGCCCGCGGAAGCGGCCGCGGCTCTGGAGGCTTTCGACCGGCGGGTGCGGTCGGGCGAAATGGCGCGGTTCCTCGAACTGGAGGAGTGGACCTACGGGTTCGACTTCGCGGCCAACGGATGCGAGGTCCTCGGCACCGACTACGCGACACCGATTCCGGACGAGGACCTCTGGGCGATCGGCGGGGACGGCGGCGGCAACCTGTTCGTCGTGCTCACCACCGGACGCGTCGCCGTGTGGTTCCACGAGGAGCAGGTGATCGAGGCCCACACGGACTACGACAGCATCGACACGTTCGTGTGGTCGCTCGTGCGCTATCAGGCGGTACGGGACGGCGCGCTGGACCTGCCGTCCGTCGAGGCCGAGTTCCGGGAGCTGGGGCAGCCGGGCGCGCTGGCGCCGGAGGTCGGGCTGCTCGCCTACATGACGTGACTGCTCGGTGTGACTACCCGTAGGCTCGCCGGGCCTTGACGACGTGTGTGCGGGAGTGTTGTGAGCAATCAGCCGAAGTGGGCCTGGTGGGTGGTCGGGATTGTGATCCCGCTGATCGGGATCGTGGTGTCGATCCAGCTGGCCACGAAGTCGGACTCGGGCGGTTCCGCGGACGGCTCTTCGGGCGGTTCCGCGGACGGGAAGGGCTCCGCTCAGTCGGCGAACACGGCCGCCCCGCAAGCCGCCGGCAATCCCGGGTCCGGAAGCAACCCCACGGCACCGGCCGCCGGTCAGCCCGCCAAGGTGCTGGCCGGGCCGACGAAGGTCACGCTCAGCTCCGGGAGCAACTACGTCGACCTGGACGGCTCGTCGCCGGTCCCGCGGCCGGCGGGCAAGGGGGCCGACGCGACGGTCGGGTTCAACGTCCCGCCGCCGTCGCTCGACGTGCCTGGGTCGGGCAACGTGCTGGCGCTCGCGGGGAACCAGGACGCCGAACCCACCCGGGACGAATGCAGCCGGGCCATCGGCAAGAACGGCACGTACACGAGCGGGGAGATGACGGTCGGCACGCGCTACTGCCTGCAGACCGACGAAGGCCACATCGCCTATCTGCGGGTCGCGACGGTGCCGACCTACACCTCCGTCACGTTCGACGTCACGGTGTGGGAGTAGAAAGACCCCGAACGACCCCGATGAACCCCGAACTCCTCACACCACGTCGTACACCAGATGCGTGGCCGTCGACGTCGCCATGACGCTGCGCCGCACCAGCTCGCGCCGCGGGCCCTCGCGGAACAGCGGCGTCCCGGAGCCCAGCACCACCGGAGCCAGGTGGACCGACAGCCGGTCCACCAGCCCTGCCGCCAGCGCCGAGCCGACGGTGGCGCCGCCGCCCATGACCACCACGTCGAGGTCCATGCCGCGGGCCGCGGACGCCGCCTCGGCGCGTTCGCGTGCCGCGGCGACCGCGTCGGCGATGCCGGTGGTGACGAACGTCCAGTCCAGGTCGGTGAGTCGTACCGACGGCGGTGCGGCGCTGGTGACGACGACGAAGGCCGGTTTGCCGACTTCGCCCGCGCCGTAGCCGGTCTCGTCGTCCCAGCCGCGCGGGCCGTCGACGATGTCGAAGAGGCGGCGCCCGAGGACCACGGCGCCCGAACGGGCCGTCGCGTCACGGAGGATGCGGCGGTCGTCGGGGTCCTCGGAGAACGCCCAGGTGTGCAGGGCTTCGCCGCCCGCGCCGAGGCCGCGGTCCGGGCCGGGGTCGGGGCCGGTGACGAAGCCGTCGAGGGAAACCGAGATGTCGGCGATGATGCGTGTCATGTGAGGACAGACCGTATCCGTGGGCCGGACTCATCGGTTGCAGCGACACGCGCACCGGAAGCGGATCAATCGGATTTCCCCGCGTTGCCACCAGAATCGCGCAGGAAATGTGGCCGCCCGCACGCCCGGCCGTGGTCGAGCCGCAGACTTGTCGTCATCCTGTCGGGTTGGTCGGGTCATGCCGGAATTCCATGAAGGTTCCGGAAATCCGGATACGGCCCATGATGATTCCGGGTGTCGCCCGGAATGCCGCGAACCTCGACCAGGGCCCTGGCATCCTCCGCGAGTGCTGCCAGTCGTGCGCGCCGAACTGCACGGCCTGCGCGGACAGCCTCAGCACGGTCGCCAACGGCCCCGCCGTGCTGTGGATCCCTTCGTTCACCGCGGCGGGCGACTCCACCGGGACGATGCTGCTCACGCTCATCCGACCCGCTTCCGACCCGCGGCCCCGATCGGTTCCGCACCTCCCGGGCCGACGGCGTGCCCGGGGGCGCGGCGAAGCGCGGGAAGCGGGGAAAACGCGGGAAAGTCCGGGAAAGCCCGGGAAAACGCGGCGAACGGCACGAGAACGCGCGACAAAGCACCGCAGCGCGGCGGATTCGCCGGATCGACCGCGGGAATTGGACAGGATTTCCGGCGTGCTCCGCACCTGTGTTTACGCTGGCCTCTCCCAATTCCGGGGGAGAGGAACAAAAACGTGAAGAAAGCCTTCCGTATCGGGTCCGTGCTGACCGCGCTCACCGCGACCGGTCTGCTGATCGGCGGCACGACCGAGGCGAGTGCGGCACCGGTGGACGACACCGAGGCGCAGGCCACCTGCTACGTCAAGGTGTACCAGCTCACGGATTTCGGCGGAAAGTCGGCGTGCATCACCGGCGATATTGCGAATCTCGCCTCGTACGACTGGCCGGCCGGCGGGGGTCTCGACAACAGCATCAGCTCGATGAAGCTCGACAAGATCTGCACGGTCGACCTGTACCAGTACGCGAATTACACCGGTGCGCACTCGCACTGGACGCACAGCAAGCCGCTGCCGGGTTATTGGACCAACGACACCACACTGGCCAACAACAACGTCGGTGACAACCGCACCAGCTCGATCAAGATCAACTGCTTCGCCGAGGTGTGACGGCGGGCTGTCGGGGCGCGGGATGTATCGGCATCCCGCGCCCCGGCGCGCGTCACACGCTCGAACTGCGCCCCCGCGCGTCACACCCCGGACCGGGTCCCGGCGGCCTCACGACGCCAGCGTCAGCGCGATGTCCACGATCATGTCCTCCTGCCCGCCCACCAGGCCACGGCGGCCGCACTCCATGAGCAGGTCCCGGACGTCGACGCCGTAGCGCGCCGAAGCCGCCTCCGCGTGCCGGAGGAACGACGAGTAGACCCCGGCGTAGCCGAGCGTCAGCGTCTCCCTGTCCACCCGGACCGGGCGGTCCTGCAGCGGCCGGACCAGGTCGTCGGCGGCGTCCTGCAGCGCGAACAGGTCGCAGCGGTGCTCGAAGTCCGACAGGTCGGCGACCGCGACGAAGGCCTCCAGCGGGCAGTTCCCCGCCCCCGCGCCGTGTCCGGCCAGGGACGCGTCGACGCGGAAGCAGCCGTTCTCCACCGCAACCACCGAGTTCGCCACCGACAGCGACAGGTTCTCGTGTGCGTGGATGCCGATCTCGGTCTCCGGCCGCAGCACGTCGCGGTAGGCGCGCACCCGGGCGGCGACGTCGTTCATGGTGAGCCGGCCGCCCGAGTCGGTGACGTACACGCAGTGCGCGCCGTACGACTCCATCAGCCGTGCCTGCTCGGCGAGTTCGGCGGGCGGCGCCATGTGCGACAGCATCAGGAAGCCCGACACGTCCATGCCGAGTTCGCGCGCCGCCGCGATGTGCTGGGCCGAGATGTCCGCCTCGGTGCAGTGCGTGGCCACCCGGACCGAGCGGACGCCGAGGTCGTACGCCTGCCGCAGCTCGCGGATCGTGCCGACCCCGGGCAGCAGCAGCGTGGTCAGCCGGGCGCGCTCCAGGACCGAGGCGGCCGCCTCGATCCACGCCCAGTCGGTGTGCGAGCCGGGACCGTAGTTGAGGGAGCTGCCGGCGAGGCCGTCGCCGTGTGCGACCTCGATGGCGTCCACGCCGGCCCGGTCGAGGGCGGCGACGATGCGCCGGACGTCGTCGGTCGAGATGCGGTGCCGGACGGCGTGCATGCCGTCCCGCAAGGTGACGTCCTGGACGAAGATCGGGGTGCTCACGAGGTCGCCTCCGCGGGCTGCCGGACGGTGCTGCCGGACGCGCCCGCGGCCGCGATCCGGTCCCCGACGCGCAGCGCCGCCGAGGTCATGATGTCGAGATTGCCGGCGTACGCGGGCAAGTAGTGTGCGGCGCCCTCGACTTCGAGGAACACCGAGACCTGGTGGGTCGGCCGCGCGCTGCCCGGCTCGACCAGCGTGTCCAGCGGCTGGTCCGCGGGCACCGCGGCCACTTGGACTTCCTGCTTGAGCCGGTACCCGGGCACGTACTCGGCGACCGAGGCGACCATCGACGCCACGGCGCCCCGGATCGCTTCCTCGATGTCCGACGCGGCGTCGGACGCGGTGCCGGACGCGGCGTCGCCGCCCGGCGCGTGCACGAGCGCGAACACCGTGTCCCGCATGATCAGCGGCGGTTCCGCCGGGTTGAGCACGATGATCGCCTTGCCGCGCCGCGCCCCGCCGACCTCGACGATGGCCGCCGACGTCGTCTCGGTGAACTCGTCGATGTTCGCGCGCGTGCCCGGTCCGGCGGACTTCGACGCGATGGACGCCACGATCTCGGCGTACGCGACCGGCGCCACGCTCCCGATCGCCGCGACCACCGGAATCGTCGCCTGGCCCCCGCAAGTGACCATGTTGACGTTGTCCGCGTCGAGGTGCGCGTCCAGGTTGACCGCCGGGACGACGTACGGCCCCAGCGCGGCCGGCGTCAGGTCGACGAGCCGCTTGCCGTACGGCCGCAGCCGCTCCGCGTTGTGCTGGTGCGCCTTCGCCGACGTCGCGTCGAAGACGATCTCGATCTCGTCGAACCCGGGCAGCGCGATCAGCCCGTCGACGCCCTCGTGGGTGGTCGGGACGCCGAACCGGCGTGCGCGGGCCAGGCCCTCCGACTCCGGGTCGATGCCCACCATCGCGCCCATCTCCAGGTGCTCGCTGGTGCGCAGCACCTTGATCATCAGGTCGGTGCCGATGTTGCCGGACCCGATGACGGCGACCTTGGTCTTGCTCATGCGTCCTCCTCGACAGACCCAGCCGAACCGACCGCCCCGACCGAACCGACCGCCCCGACGGACGCCGGCGCGCCCGACGGCCCGAAGGCCACCGACACCGTCCCCAGCCCGCCGATGTCCGCCGTGACCGCGTCCCCGGCGCCCACCGGCCGCATCGGCCCCAGCGCGCCGGACAGGATCACCTGTCCGGCCCGCAGCGGCTCGCCCAGTTCGCGCGCTTGCCGGGCGAGCCAGGCGACCGCCTCGACCGGGTCGCCCAGGCAGGCGGCGCCGCTTCCGGTGGAGACGACCTCGTCCCCGATGCGCATCTGCATCGCCGCGTCGCGCGGGGTGAACGCGTCGAGGCCCCGGTGGACGGTGCCGAGCACGTAGGCGCCCGCCGACGCGTTGTCGGCCACCGTGTCGGCGAAGCTGATGTCCCAGTCCGCGATCCGGCTGCCGCAGATCTCCAGGGCCGCCACCGCGTAGTCGACCGCCGCGTGCACCTGGGCGTAGTCGAGGGGGCCGCCGGCGAGGTCGGCGCCGAGGACGAAGGCCACCTCGGCCTCGACGCGCGGCTGGAGCACGGCGTCGTAGGGCACGACGTCGCCGTCGGCGTACGCCATGTCCGCGAACAGCACGCCGAAGTCGGGACGGTTCACCTTGAGTTGCCGCTGCACTGCTTCCGAGGTCAGCCCGATCTTGCGGCCCACGACGCGGGCGCCGCCGGCGAGCCGGTCGTCGACGGTCCGCCGCTGGACGGCGTAGGCGGCCTCGAGGTCGTCGGGCGCGATCAGGTCGCGCACCGGGGCGCACGGGCGGCCGGTCGCGGCGGCCTCGAGCAGGCGTTCGGCGGCGTTCCGCACCGCGTCGGCACCGTGGGGGAGAGCACTGGTCATGGTCAGCATCGTCGGCGGCGCCGGGAAACCGCGGCAAGCACCTCGTCTCGCTGAGCGATACGCTGGACGGATGTCCGCAAGCCCCGACCACGCCACCGTGCTGAGCAAGGCCACCGCGATCCTGGACGCGTTCACCGTCGACGACCGCACCGTCCCCCTCGCCGAGTTGGTGCGCCGCACGGGCCTGCACAAGGCCACGGTGCACCGGCTCGCGAACGAGCTGGTCGGCTTGCGGCTGCTGGACCGGGAGCCGGACGGCTACCGGCTGGGCGGCGGCCTGTTCGAACTGGGCATGCGCGCCTCGGCCGAGCGCGGGCTGCTGGAGCTCGCGATGCCGTTCCTCCAGGACCTGTACGAGCGCACGCACGAGATCGTCCATCTCGGCGTCCGCGAAGGCACGGACGTCGTGTACGTGGCCAAGATCGGCGGCCACCGCCAAGCCCGCACCCCGTCCCGGGTCGGCGGCCGCATGCCCATGCACTGCACGGGCATCGGCAAGGTGCTGCTCGCCCACGCGGGCGACGACCTGCGCCGCGAGGTCCTTTCCGGGCCGCTGGTCCGCCGCACCCCGCACACCGTGGTCGCCCCCGGGGCGCTGCGCCGCCAGTTGGACGCGGCGCTGGAGACCGGCGTGGCCTTCGAGTACGAGGAGTCCACGGTCGGCCTGGTCTGCGTCGCCGCGCCCGTCCTCGGCCCGGGCGGCGAACCCGTGGCGGCGATCAGCGTCGCCGGCCCGTCGCCGCGCTTCCGCCCCGACACGCACGTGGCCGCGCTGCGCGCCGCGGCGACCGCGCTGGGCGGCGTGCTGGCGCGACGCGACGCACGGAGCTGACCCGCGGCCGACCGGACAGCACAGAACGCCCGCCGCGCACGGCACAACGCGTCCTGTCCGCGCCCACCCACCCACGTCCACCCGCGCCCGCAGGTGAGTGGGGCCGTCGGTGGCGCGCGCGGGCCGGCGGGAGTCCGGCGATGCCCGCCGTCAGGCCGGCTGCCTAGGCGGTCCCCAGTCGGCGAAACGACCCGCTATGCCGCCCCCTGCCACGTCGCCGCGATCACGAACTCGGCGATGCCGGAAACGAATTCGTCGTCGAGGGTGCGGTCGGTGACGACCGAGCGGTGGACCATCGGGCCCGCGATCATCTCGATGACGAAGTCGGGGTCGCAGTCCGCGGACACGTCGCCGCGGCGGCGGGCGCGGAGCGCCGGTTCGCGGAGTTGGCCGGCGATGCGGCGCCAGGTGGTGTGGAGTTCGTCGCGGAGGTCGTGGTCGTCGACGTTGGCGAAGACGATGGTGCGGAGCAAGGCCCGCGTGTACTCCTGACGTTGGAGTGCCGCGAAGGCGGTGCAGAAGGCGCGGACGTCGTCCGGCCACGAGCCGGTGTCGGGCAGGTCGAGGTGGGTGCGCTGCCAGTCGGCGGTCGCCTCGCGGACCAGCGCGGTCCGGGTGGGCCAGTGCCGGTAGAGCGTGGCCTTGTGGACGTCGGCGCGTTCGGCGATGCGTTCCATCCGGAACCCCGCATACCCGTGCGCCACCAGTTCGTCGCGGACTGCCCCGAGGACGGCGTCGCGGACCCCGGCGGCCGGACCCGGCGGCCTCCCGCGTCCGCGCGCGGGGCGCTTCACCGGGACGTCGGCGGGCGCGTCGGCCGGGGCGCCACTCGGACCGCCGGTCGGAACACCGCCCGCGACGTCCGCCGCATGTGCCGTCATCTCGATCCCCTCCCTCGCGTGCCCGTCACCCGTCGTGCGCCGCCTGCCGGTCGGAACCGTATCCCTTGCCGCCTCATCCATTATCTGCGACTATCCGTCGCAATTAATAGGGGGTGGCGTTCCGGGCCGGGGCAACGCCTCGGTAGGACGCCGCCGCGAGGACGGCAGAGGACGGTAGGAGACCCGTGACACGAGCAGTCCTGGCAGGCGCGGCCGGCGATGCGTCGGTGCTCGAGACCGCCGAGATACCCACGCCGGAGCCCGGGGCGGGCGAGGTCCTGGTGCGGACCGCCTACGCCGGGGTCAACTTCGCCGACGTGTTCATGCGCAGCGGTGCCGCGCACACGCCGTTTCCCCTCGTGCCCGGAGTGGAGGGCTCGGGCGTGGTCGCGGCCGTCGGGGACGGCGTGGACACGGTGGCGCCCGGCGACCGGGTGGCCTGGGCGCCGGTGAAGCAGGCGTCGAGCGTGGGCTCGTATGCCGAGTACACGGTGATCGGGGCCGCGCAGGCGATCCCCGTGCCCGACGACGTGTCGTTGGAGACCGCCGCCGCGGCGCTGCTTCAGGGGCTGACCGCGCACTACCTCGTGCACGACCAATTCCCCGTGGGTCCGGGCGTGTCGGTTCTCGTGCACGCGGCGGCCGGCGGGACCGGACGGACGGCGGCGCGCTGGCTCAAGCGGCTGGGCGCGACCGTGTACGGCACGGTCGGCGGGCCCGCGAAGGCCGCCTCGGCCCGCGCGGCCGGGGTCGACCACGTCGTCGACTACACGAACACCGACTTCGCCGCCGAGATCCTGCGGCTGACCGACGGCCGCGGCGTCGACTACATCATCGACGGGGTCGGCGCGGGAACCTTCCGCGGCAACCTCAAGGCCGTCGCCGACCGCGGGCGGATCTGCGTCTTCGGGCAGGCGTCCGGCGCGCCCGAGGCGTTCTCGCCGCTGGAGCTGGTGCCGCGGTCGATCACCGTGTCCGGCGGCTACATGACGAACTTCCTCCGCGACCGTGCCGAGGTCCTCAAGAAGGCCGAAGACGTGTGGCGCGGGGTACGGGAAGGGTGGCTGGCGCCGCACGTGCACGCCGTCCTCCCCTTGGCGGAAGCGGCGGAAGCGCACCGGCTGCTGGAGAGCCGCGGCACCACCGGAAAGCTCGTCCTGGCCGTCGGCGGCGCGGAATGAGCATCGAACTCACCACCAACTGCCTGCAGATCGAGTCCGCCGTCCGCGATGTCCCCGCCGCGTGCGCGGAGTTCGAGAGCCTGCTGGGGGCCGGGCCGATCGAGCAGGAGCTGGTGCGCCGCATCACCGGCGTCGTCCTGGACATCGACCACCGCGGGTGCGGCGACGCGATGTTCCAGTTCTGCAGCCCGCTGCGCGAGGACATCTTCACCGCCGAGGAGCTGCGCCGCGCCGGGCCGTGCGTCAGCAACCTGACCTTCTTCGTGGCCGACGCGCCGGGCACCCGCCGGATCCTGGAAGACGCCGGCGCCACAACGCGCATGGCCTGGCGGACCGTCGGCGGCTCGTGGACGAAGCACCTCGGCGAGGGCAACGCCAAGCCGGACGGCGAACTCGCCGAAGGCTTCTCCATGGGCACCCGGCACCTGTTCGGCTTCGACTTCGAGTTCTCCGAAACGCCGTGGATCGACGCGGCGAAGCAGCAGTACATGTACCCGGCCTTCACCTACCCGCGCCCCCGCATCGACGCCAAGGTCGGCCGGCTCCGGCGGCTGCGCGTCCTGGTCGACGACCTCGACCACTACCTCGGCAACCTGGTCCGCCTGATCGCCGCCGCGGACCGCACCGACCCCTACGGCCACCGGGCCGACGCGGCCTCCCGGTCCGCCCGCATCGCCCTGCGCGGCCTCGAACTGGACTACGTCCAGCCGCTCGCGGACGGCCCCCTCGCCGAACGCCTGAACGAAACCGGCGCCGGGATCACCACGGCGGTGTTCGCGGCCGACGACCCCGCCACCTGGCCGGCCACCGCCTTCACCCGGCGCGACGTCCTCGGCTTCGACGTGGAACTCGAAGGCCCGTCCGGGCCGGCCTGACCGGTCGGGGGCGAGGACCTCAGACGGCCCGCATCCCCCGCGCCTCGGCGACCTCGGCCCCGGCCGCGGAACCGAGCAGGCCGAGCACCTCCCGGGCCCGGGCCGGATCCTCCGACACCGTCATCACGGCCCCACCGAACGTGGCCGCGATGGCGGTGTCGCCCGGCAGCGGGCCGACGACGAACACGCCTGGCAGATCCATCAGTTCGCTGTGCTGCTGGAACGCCAGGCCGGCCTCGCCGGACGCCAGCAGCGTGCCCACCGGCACCCCCGGCGGGGCCTGCACGAGCCGGCCGCCGAGCACGTCGGCGAGCCCGAGGCGCGCGATCAGCTCGATCAGCGCCGTCCCGCTCGGGCCGGTCGAGTAGCCGATCCGCGCTGCGCCGAGGAGCGCGGCGCGCAGGTCGGATTCGGTGGCCAGCGGCGGGACGGGTGCGCCGGTCGGCACGGCGACGACCACCTGGGACACCCACAGCGGCCGCACCGTTTCGGCGACGACATGCCCTTCGCTCGCCAGCTTGGCCAACGCGCCTTCCGCCAGCACGGCCACGTCGCCCGGCGCGCCCTCGCGGATCCGCTGGGCGATCGCGACACCGCCGCCCGCCTCGAACTCCACGGGGATCCCGTGCGCTTCGCCGATGTGCGCGGCCAGCTCGGCCAGGATCTGCCGCGTCGCCATCGAGGACAGCCCACGGATCTGTCGGTTCTGCCGGTCCACGTTGTCGCCTCCTTGCGTCGGCGCGCATCGTACGGCCTGCGGCGGCTTCCGCGATCAACCGGTCGGTGCGATCATCCGGTCTGGGACACTGACCGGGTGAGCACAACGCGGAGCACGGCGGCGGGCAAGGTCCTCAAGGTCCTGTCGACCTTCGACCGCGAACACCAGACGCAGACGCTGTCCGAGATCGCCCAGCGCACCGACCTGCCGATGAGCACCGCACACCGCGTGGTCATGGAACTCGCCGGGTGGGGCGCGATCGAACGCGGCGACGACGGGTCGTGGCACGTAGGGCTCCGGCTGTGGGAGATCGCGTCGGGCTGCCCGCAGACGCAGATCCTGCGCGATGTGGCGCTGCCGTTCATGCAGGACCTCTACGAGGGCACGCACGAGAACATCCAGCTCGCCGTCCGCGAGGGCACCGAGCTGGTGTTCGTCGAACGCATCGCCGGGCACCGCTCGGTCGAGCTGCTGACGATGGTCGGCTCCCGGTTCCCCATCGGCTCCACCGGCATGGGCCGGGTGCTCCTCGCGCACGCCCCCCGGCACATCCAGGACGCGGTCCTCGACGCCCCGCTGCGCTCGTGGACCCCGCACACCGTCACCGACCCGAAGACGCTGCGCGGCCAACTGGTCCGGATCCGCCGCGAGCAGGTCTTCGTCAGCGACCGGCAGCTGTCGGAGAGCACCGTCGCGGTGGCCGCCGCGGTGCGGATCGGCCGCACCGGACCGGTGACCGCGGCGCTGGGCATCGTCATCGCGGCGGGCAATGCGAGCCGGGCGCGCGGGCTGCGCGAACCGGCGCTGCGGGCGGCCTTCGCCATCTCCGACGAGCTGGGCCGACGCGCCAAGACCACCGGCTGACAGCGTTTCCGCCTCACGGAATCCCGGCCGATCCCAGTCGTGCGTTTCCGCCTGGCGGAAACGCGGCTGACCGCGGAGGGTGAAGGCTGCCAGCGTTCCGGGTAACCGCGCAGTTCAGCAGTCACCCGGGAGAACCCCATGGCCGATGCCGCCGTCGATTCCGTCACGCCGGTCCCCGTCGCGATAGTCGGGGCCGGTCCGGCCGGCCTGATGCTCGCGCACCTCCTCGGCCGCGCGGGAATCGAGACGATCGCCCTCGACACGCGCACCCGGCACGAGATCGAGACCACCCAGCGGGCCGGCATCCTCGAAGCCGACATCGCCCGCGACCTGGTCGAGACCGGCGTCTCCGACCGGATCCTGGCCGACGGCTACGAGCACGAGGGCATCGAACTGCGCTTCGGCGGCCAGGCGCACCGCATCGACTTCCAGGACCTGGTCGGCGAGTCCGTGTGGCTCTACCCGCAGACCGACGTCTTCGTCGACCTCGCGAATGCCCGGCAGCGCGACGGCGGCACGGTCCTCTTCGGCATCAAGGACACCGAAGTCCTGGACATCACCACCGGCAACCCGCGGGTCCGCTACACCGCGCCGGACGGCACCCGGCACGAGATCCGGGCCCGGTACGTGGTCGGCGCCGACGGCTCGCGCAGCATGTGCCGCGGCCTGGTCCCCGAGGACCGCCGGGTGCGCTACGGCAAGGAATACCCCTTCGCCTGGTTCGGGATCCTGACCGAGGCGCCGATGAGCGCGCCCGAGCTGATCTACGCCCACTCCGCGCACGGCTTCGCGCTCATCAGCCAGCGCACCGAGACCGTGCAGCGGATGTACTTCCAGTGCGACCCGGAAGAGAACGTCGACGCGTGGCCCGACGACCGCATCTGGGAGACCCTCCAGGCCCGGGTGGCCGGCCCGGACGGCTTCCGCCTCAAGGAAGGCCCGGTCTTCGAGAAGTCCGTGCTGAAGTTCCGCTCGTTCGTGCAGGAGCCGATGCGCTGGGGCTCGATGGTGCTGGCCGGCGACGCCGCACACACCGTCCCGCCGACCGGCGCCCGCGGCCTCAACCTGGCGCTGCACGACGTCAAGGTGCTCGCCGAGGTCCTCGTGCGGGCCTTCGGCAGCGAAGGCGAGAACGCGCTGGACGACTACCAGCCGCAGGCCCTGCAGCGGGTGTGGCGGGCGCAGAACTTCTCGTACTGGATGACCCAGATGCTGCACACCGCCCCCGGCGGCTCCGACTACGACCTGCGCCGCCAGCTCGGCGAGCTGGACAACGTGGTCGGCACCCGGGCGGGCCGGACCTACCTGGCCGAGCAGTACACCGGCTGGCCCACCCGTCCCACCGCCTGACCCGCCCGAACGCCTGACCCGCCCGACGCGCGACCCCCGAGGAGAGCACGCATGATCATCGACTGCCACGGGCACTTCACCACCGCCCCGCCGCAGCTCGCGGAATGGCGGGACCGGCAGGTGGCGGCGGTCGGCGACCCGCGCAACACCCCCGACCCCGACGACCTGGTCATCAGTGACGACGACCTGCGCCGCGCCATCGAGGGCAATCAGCTGCGGCTCATGGACGAGCGCGGCAGCGACCTGACGGTCTTCTCGCCCCGCGCCAGCTTCATGGCCCACCACATCGGCGACTTCGCGGTCTCCTCGGTCTGGGCGCGGATCTGCAACGACCTGGTCCATCGGGTCAGCACGCTGTACCCGGACCGGTTCGCGACCGGCGCGATGCTGCCGCAGTCGCCCGGTGTCGACCCGGCCACCTGCCTGCCGGAACTGCGCCGTGCGGTCGAGGAACTCGGCGCGGTCACGGTCAACCTCAACCCGGACCCGTCCGGCGGCAAGTGGACCGCCCCGCCGCTGACCGACCGCAGCTGGTACCCGATCTACGAGGCCATGGCCGAGTACGACATCCCGGCCATGATCCACGTCAGCACCTCGTGCAACCCGGCCTTCCACACCACCGGCGCGCACTACCTCAACGCCGACACCACGGCGTTCATGCAGCTCGTCCAGGGCGACCTGTTCAAGGACTTCCCGACGCTGAAGTTCGTGATCCCGCACGGCGGCGGCGCGGTGCCCTACCACTGGGGCCGCTTCCGCGGGCTGGCGATGGCGCTCGGCAAGCCGGACCCGGAGACGCTGCTGGACAACGTCTTCTTCGACACCTGCGTCTACCACCAGCCCGGCATCGACCTGCTCACCCAGGTCGTCCCGAGCAGCTCGGTGCTGTTCGCCAGCGAGATGATCGGCGCCGTCCGGGACATCGACCCGCGCACCGGGCACTACTTCGACGACACCAAGCGGTACGTCGAAGCCACCCCGAACCTCACCGACGCCGAACGCGAAGCCGTGTACTCCGGCAACGCCCTGCGCGTCTACCCCCGCCTCGCCGCCCGCCTCGCCGCGGCCGGCCGCTGAACCGCCGATCCCAGGAGACAGGAACCATGGAGCACACCGAGATCGGCGTCGTCCACACGGCGATCACCCGGGCCGACCCGGAAGCCGTCGCGGCGCTGTCGCAGTTCGGCGTGGCGACGATCCACGAAGCCATGGGCCGCGTCGGCCTCATGCGCCCGTACATGCGCGGCGTCTACCCGAAGGCCCGCCTGTGCGGGACCGCGGTGACCGTGCTGCTGCAGCCCGGCGACAACTGGATGCTGCACGTCGCCGCCGAGCAGATCAAGGAAGGCGACGTCGTCGTCGCGGCCTGCACGACGGAGAGCGAGGACGGCTTCTTCGGCGAGCTGCTCGCCACGTCGTTCCGCGCCCGCGGCGCCACGGGCCTGGTCATCGACGGCGGCGTCCGCGACGTCGCCGACCTGGAGGACATGGACTTCCCGGTGTTCTCCCGCGCGATCAACGCCAAGGGCACCGTCAAGGCCACCCTCGGCTCGGTCAACGTGCCCGTCGTCTGCGCCAACGCCCTCGTGCGCCCCGGCGACGTGGTGGTCGCCGACATCGACGGCGTCGTCGTGGTGCCGCGCGAGCGCGCCGCCGAGGTCGCCGCCGCGTCCGCGAAGCGCGAGGCCAACGAGGAAGGCAAGCGGCAGCAGTTCCGCACGGGCGAGCTGGGCTTGGACATGTACGGCATGCGCGGCCCGCTGGCCGAGCTGGGCCTGCGGTACGAGGACTGACCATGACCGACACGTTCGAGAAGACCCCCGGCTGGCTCGACTGGTACGCCGGCCCGAGCCGCCCGCGCTACGAGCTCCCCGAAGGGGCCGTCGATGCGCACTGCCACGTGTTCGGCCCCGGCGCGGAGTTCCCGTACGCCCCCGAGCGCAAGTACACCCCGTGCGACGCCTCCAAGGCGCAGCTCTTCGCGCTCCGCGACCACCTCGGCTTCACCCGCAACGTGGTCGTGCAGGCGACCTGCCACGGCGCCGACAACCGCGCCATGGTCGACGCCCTGAACGCATCCGGCGGCCTGGCCCGCGGCGTCGCCACGGTCAAGCCCGGCGTCTCCGACGAGGAGCTGCGCGAGCTGCACGAGGCCGGCGTCCGCGGCGTGCGGTTCAACTTCGTCAAGCGGCTCGTCGACGCGGCGCCGCGCGAGGACCTGTGGGACGTGGTCGAGCGGATCAAGCCGTACGGCTGGCACGTGGTCGTCTACTTCGAGGCCGCCGACCTCGCCGACCTGCGCGACTTCTTCCTCGGCATCCCGGTGCCGCTGGTCGTCGACCACATGGGCCGCCCGGACGTCGCGAAGGACCCGCACGGCCCCGAGTTCGAGGCATTCGTCGACTTCATGCGCGCCCGCCCGGACATCTGGTGCAAGGTCACCTGCCCGGAGCGCCTCTCGGAGAGCGGCCCGCGCGCCCTGGACGGCGAGCGGAACGCCTACCGCGACGTCGTGCCGTTCGCCCGCCGCATCGTCGAGGAGTTCCCCGACCGCGTGCTGTGGGGTACCGACTGGCCGCACCCCAACCTCAAGGACCACATGCCGGACGACGGCCTGCTGGTCGACTTCATCCCGCACATCGCCCCCACCCCGGAACTCCGGCGAAAGCTGCTCGTCGACAACCCGATGCGCCTGTACTGGCCGGACGCCGGCTGACCCCGGAACGATTGGAGCCGCCGCCATGGCATTGGACCGGACATACCGCCTGGTTCCGGGGACGACGATCTTCGACGCCGACCAGGCCGCGAAGGGATACCACCTCAACCAGTTCTGCATGTCGCTGATGAAGGCGGAGAACCGCGCCCGGTTCCTCGCCGACCAGCGCGCCTACCTGGACGAGTGGCCGCTGCGCGAGGAGCAGAAGCAGGCGCTGCTCGACCGCGACCTCAACGCCGCGATGCGCGAGGGCGGCAACATCTACTTCCTCGCGAAGTGGGGCGCCGCGCTGGGACTGTCGTTCCAGCAGATGGCCGGGTCGATGACCGGCATGACCGAGCAGGAGTACCGCGACATGATGGTCGGCGGCGGCCGCTCCCTCGAGGGCAACCGCATCGACCATGCCGTCCTCGACGCCGCGTACGCCGACCAGGCGCCGCCCGCCGAGCACGCCGTGATCACCGGTGCGGTGTTCACCTCGCACGTGCCCGCGATCGGCGCGGCACTCGACCACGGCAAGACCGAAGAGCCTTATTGGAAGCCGGTCTTCGCGGGATACGACTACGCCAAGCAGTGGGAGAAGGACGACCTCCCCGACGTGGTCTTCCTGGTCTACAACGACCACGCCACCGCGTTCGACTCGTCGATCATCCCCACGTTCGTACTCGGCACCGGCGCCGCCTACCCGACCGCCGACGAGGGCTACGGCCCCCGCCCGGTGCCCGGCATCGAAGGCGACCCCGGCCTGGCCGCGCACATCGCGCACTCGCTCATCCAGGACGACTTCGACCTGACGCTCGTCAACGAGATGCCGGTCGACCACGGCCTGACCGTGCCGCTGTCCCTCATGTTCGGCGACGTGGCGAAGTGGCCGGTCAAGGTCATCCCGTTCCACGTCAACGTCGTGCAGTACCCGGTGCCGTCCGGTGCCCGGTGCTTCAAGCTCGGCCAGGCGCTGCGCAAGGCCATCGAGTCCTACGACCGGCCGCTCAAGGTCCAGGTGTGGGGCACCGGCGGCATGAGCCACCAGCTCCAGGGCCCGCGCGCGGGTTTGATCAACCGCGAGTGGGACAACGCGTTCCTCGACAAGCTGATCGAGGACCCCGCGGGCCTGGCACAGGTGCCGCACCTGGAATACGTCGAGCAGGCGGGGTCGGAAGGCATCGAGCTCGTCATGTGGCTGATCGCGCGCGGCGCGATGAGCGACGTCGACGGCTCGGGCCAGGTCGAGGTCAAGCACCGCTTCTACCATGTGCCGGCGTCGAACACCGCCGTCGGCCATCTCGTTCTGGAAAACCAGCCCAGCCTGGAGAACCACCCGCGGGCCGTGGAGCCCGCCGAAGGAGTGTCATGACTGACGAGCAGACCGTCCGCATCGCCCTCGCCGGAGGCGGCGCGTTCGGCGCCAAGCACGCGGCCGCGCTCAAGCGGATCAAGGGCGTCGAGGTCGTCGCCGTCGTGAGCAGCACTCTGGAGAGCGCCGAGCGGTTCGCCGCCGAGCAGGGCGTCGGCCGCGGCGTCGCCACCCTCGACGAGGTGCTGGCGATGGACGACGTCGACGCCGTCATCCTCGCCACCCCCACCCAGATGCATGCCGCGCAGACCATCGCGTGCCTGGAAGCCGGCAAGCACGTCCAGGTGGAGATCCCGCTGGCCGACTCGCTCGCCGACGCCGAGGCCTGCCTGGAAGCCCAGCAGCGCACCGGCCTGGTCGCGATGGTCGGGCACACCCGCCGGTTCAACCCGAGCCACCAGTGGGTCAAGCGCCGCATCGAGGCGGGCGAGTACGGCATCCAGCAGATGGACGTCCAGACGTACTTCTTCCGCCGCAAGAACCTCAACGCGCTCGGGCAGCCGCGCTCCTGGACCGACCACCTGCTGTGGCACCACGCCGCGCACACCGTCGACCTGTTCGCCTACCAGACCGGGTCGCCGGTCGTGCAGGCCAACGCGATCCAGGGCCCGATCCACCCCGAGCTGGGCATCGCCATGGACATGTCGATCCAGCTGCGCGCGGAGAACGGCGCCATCTGCACCCTGTCGCTGTCCTTCAACAACGACGGGCCGCTCGGCACGTTCTTCCGCTACATCGGCGACACGGGCACCTACATCGCCCGCTACGACGACCTGTTCACCGGAAAGGACGAGCCGATCGACGTCAGCGGAGTCGACGTCTCGATGGACGGCATCGAACTCCAGGACCGCGAGTTCGTCGCCGCCATCCGCGAAGGCCGCGAGCCCAACTCGTCCATCGCGCAGGTGCTGCCCTGCTACCGCACGCTGGCCGCCCTCGAAGCGCAGCTCACCGCTGCCGCGACCGCGTGATCCCCGCCCCGGCGGCCGGTCCGGCCCGCACCCCGCGCCGGATCGGCCCCTTCGAGGTTCCCGCGATCGGGCTCGGCTGCATGAACGTCAGCCACGCCTACGGCACCGCCCCCTCCACGGAGGACGCCGAACGGCTGCTGCGCACGGCTGTGGCGGAGGGCGTCACGCTCTTCGACACCGCCGCGCTCTACGGCTTCGGCGCCAACGAGGAACTCGTCGGCCGCGTGCTGGCCGACCACCGGGACGCGGTCGTGCTGGCCAGCAAGTGCGGCATGACCGGCGTGAACGGGCAGCGCGTCATCGACGGCCGCCCCGACACCATCCGGCGCACCGCCGACGAGGCCCTGACCCGGCTCAAGACCGACGTCATCGACCTCTACTACCTGCACCGGTTCGACCGGCAGGTCCCGATCGAGGACAGCGTCGGCGCGATGACCGACCTGGTCGCGGCCGGGAAGGTGCGCACGCTCGGGCTCTCCGAGGTCTCCGCCGACACGCTGCGCAAGGCGCACGCCGTGCACCCGATCGCGGCCCTGCAGAACGAGTACAGCCTGTGGTCGCGCAACCCGGAGCAAGGCACGCTCGCCGCGGCGGCCGAACTAGGCGTCGCCCTCGTCGCGTTCAGCCCGCTCGCGCGCGGCTTCCTGACGGCCGCACCGCCGGACCCGGCGACGCTGCCGGAGAAGGACATCCGGCGGAACATGCCGCGGTTCGCCGCGGACAACTACGCCGCGAACCTGGAGCTGCACGCGCGGATCGCGGACATCGCCCGCGAGGCCGGCTGCACCCCCGCACAGCTCGCTCTCGCGTGGGTACTGTCGCGTGGCGAGCACGTCGTCGCCATCCCGGGCACGCGTTCGATCGCACATCTGCGCGAGAACATGGCCGTCCTGGAACTCGACGTGCCCGCGGCGGCACTGGAGGCGGCCGGGCAGGTGCTGAACGCGGAGACCGTGCGGGGGTCCCGCTACAACGACGCCACGCTGGCGGAGATCGACACGGAGCGCTGCGGCGCCGCCGGGTGACCTGGGGTGACCCGGGGTGACCTGGGCTTTTGTCGGCCCCGGGCAGGAGGTCCTCCTCCGGCCCGGGGCCGTTTCGCGTCCGCGGACGCAGTGATCAGGAATCGAGAAGCGCTGCCGTGGGCCCCATCCCTAGCGTGGTCCACGAAGGAACGAACACGACGCAAGGGGTACGGCATGAAGGCGAACGTCAGCGCGATCCTCCTGGGCGTCCGGGACATGGAGGCGTCCAAGCGCTTCTACACCGAAGGCCTCGGCTGGAAGATCGAGAACGACTACGGCATCTCGGTCTTCTTCGCCCCGGACGGCGGCACCCCCGTCGGCTTCTACGGCCGCGAAGGCCTCGCCGACCTGGTGGGCACCAGCCCCGAGGGCAACGGCTTCAGCGGGCTCGTCCTCACCTACGTGGTCCGCGAGCAGAAGCGGATCGACGAGGTCATGGAAGAGGCCGCGAAGGCCGGTGCCACGATCCTCAAGCCCGCCGCGGACCTGCAGTGGGGCGGCTACGGAGGCTCGTTCGCGGACCTCGACGGATACATCTGGAACCTCGGCTACAGCGCGCAGGGCGACAACCAGAACTACGCCGAGTAGCCCCGGAAACCGCGTTCGCCCGCCCCCCCACCCACGTGGTGCGCGGGGCCGGGCGCGCCGGTGAGGGCCGCCGCCCGCTCGACGGTCACCGGCCCGTGCTGCCGTCCGCGAGTTCGCGGAGGATGTCGGCGTGGCCGGCGTGGCGGCCGGTCTCCTCGATCAGGTGGGTGAGGGCCCACCGGACGCTCGGCCCGCTGCCCGTGCGGCCGGCGCGGGGGAGTGCGGCGCCGAGATCGGCATGGGTGTCGAGGACGGCGTTCGCGCGGGCGACGGTGTCCCGGTAGCGGGCGACGACCTCGGCCGCGCCGTCGTCCGGATCCGCGTGGAACGTCGCCTGCCAGTCGGCGACTTCGGCAGCGAGGAAGGTCGCGCTCTCGACCGCGGTCAGGTGGGTGAGCAGGCCGAGCAGGTTGGTGCCCGACGGGACGGCGGCGGTGCGGGCCTGCGGCTCCGGCGCGCCCTCGACCTTGCGGGCGATGGACGTGCGGAGGTAGTCGAGGAAGCCGCGGAGGACGTCGGCTTCGGTGTTCGCGGTGCGCGGCGGCGGGGCGTCGGTGCGACGGGTGGGCATGCGTTCTCCGGGGGCTCGGGTGCGGTCGCGTGGTCGGGGGAGGCAAGCCGCGTCAGGTGTTGCGGCGCAGCGCGATCACGTTGTCGGTGACGGTGGCCGTCTGTCCCTGCGGACCCGTGGCGGTACGCTGCGGCGCATCGCAGCGCTCGACCCGCCAGCCGTCGCCGAGCCGCAGCGACGCCAAGGTCTCGTCGGGGGTGGGGAAGCGGACCTCGTCCTCGGACCGCCAGGACCACGGCGCGAACGAGGCGTGCTCCACGATGAGCAGCAGGCCGTGCGGGGCCACCGCCCCGGCGGCGCGGCGCAGGACGGCGTCCCGCGGGATGTCGAGCGGCGTGTGGAAGTACGCTGCGCCGACCAGGTCGAACGTGCCCGCGGGGAAGGTCCGGGCCAGGTCGTGGGCGACAGGGTGCACGCGGTCCGCGACACCGGCGGCCCGCGCCCGCTCGGCGACCCGGTCGAGCGCGGTCGGCGCGACGTCGACCGCGGTCACGTCCCAGCCGCGGGCGGCCAGCCACAGCGCGTCGCCGCCGTGTCCGCAGCCGAGGTCCAGCGCGGTGCCGGGGGCTCCGGAGGCTCCGCGCGCTTCGGGGGCGAGTGCGGTGACGGCCTCGGCGACCACGGGGTTGGGATGGGTGCCCCAGGCGCCGTCGAGCCGTGCGTAGTGCTGCTCCCAGAAGGCGGCGGAGTCGGTGTCGGTGGGCATCGCGGAAGCCTCGTTTCGGGAGGTGGGCCGCCGATCGGCCCGCTGCCCCGAGACTGCGCCCCGCCGTGCCGCGGTTGCAAAGCTTCGTGCCGTTTCGGCAAGGTGGAGGGCATGGCGCACGCACGGAAGGACGTCCTGGACGCGGTCGGACCCCGCCTGCGCGAGCTGCGGCGGCGCCGCGGGATGACCCTCGCCGACCTGGCACGGCAGACCGGGATCAACGAGAGCACGCTGTCCCGGCTGGAAGGCGGCACCCGCAAGCCGACTCTCGAACTGCTGCTGCCGCTGTCCGAGGTGTACGCGGTCCCCCTCGACGACCTCGTGGGCGCGCCCCGCACCGGCGACCCGCGCCTCCACCTGCGCCCGGTGACCCAGGACGGCATGACGTACGTGCCGCTCAGCCGCCCCGGCGGCATCCAGGCGCACAAGCTCCTCATCCCGCCCCGGCCCGGCGCCGAGCCGGAGACGAAGACCCACGAGGGGTTCGAATGGGTCTACGTCCTCGCCGGGCGGCTGCGCCTGGTGCCGGGCGACCGGAGCCTGGTCCTCAAAGCGGGCGAGGCGGCGGAGTTCGACACGCACGTACCGCACTGGCTCGGCGCCGACGGCGACCGGCCCGTCGAACTCCTCGTCCTGTTCGGCCACCAGGGCGAGCGGGCCCACCTGAGGGCCCGCACTCCCTGAGCCGCACACGTGGCGTCCGGGCGCGTCGTCGGCTGGCGGACCGGGTCAGTGCGTCGTCGCGCGGGCGGAGATACGGCCGGTCTTGTCGGCGCGGAAGAGCGCGTCGTTGTAGTGGCAGCCGGACGGGATCCACGCGAAGGTCTTCTCTTCGGCGAACTTGTAGTACAGCGCGCGTCGTCCGGCGTCGGGGCCGGTCGGCGGCGGGGTGCTGTGCATGATGTCGCCGAAGTGCACGGTGAGGTCGCCGGGTTCGGTCTCGATCCGGACCACCGGCAGGTCGCCTTCGTCGCCCCACTTGAGCCAGTGGTTGACATGGCGGTGCGAGCCGGCCAGGACCATGAGCTGGCCGTTCTCCGGGTTGGCGTGGTCGAGTTGGATGCCCGCCTGAATCAGCGGGCACATCGCGGGGTGGCCGCCGATGCCGTCGTCGGTGTGCCAGCCGAGGTCGCCGTCGCCCTTGACGATGTGCGAGGACTTGACGAACACCATCGGCCCGTCGAGGCGGTCGTCGCAGACCCGGAATCCGGCACCGGCCAGCCGGGCGAACTCGGTCAGCCGCGGCTCGAAGCACAGTTCCTGGAGCAGCGGGGAAAAGCGGCCCAGGTAGTTGATCCGGGTGACCACCTCGTCGCCCGCCGCGTTGAGCGACCACCACGAGAAGCGGTCGCCGGGCGTGGTCCGCGTCCGTGCGTGTTCGACCTCCGCGCCGAACCGGGCGACCTCGTCGGCGCTGTAGACGCCCTTGACGTGCAGGAAGCCCGCGGTCAGGAGGAAGTGCCGCATCTCCTCGCGGTCGCCGTCGGCCGGGAAGCTGCGGTGCAGGTCGAGCGGCGCGCCGTCGCGGTCGACGAGGCTGTCCCGGACCGCGTTGGTGTAGATCGGCGTTCCGCTCAGCAGGGCCCGGGTGGCGGGCTCCCACCGCTTCCAGTCCTGGAGCGTGCCGCGGACGAGTTCCGCCCGGTCGGTGCGCACGCAGCCGCTCGCGGTGAGGAGTTCGTTCAGGTGATCGGAGAACGTGCGTTCGTCGAGTTCCACGAGGGCGCCCGCGCCCGCGTCGCCTTCGGCCACGGAGATCCCGTCCGGGCCGGCGATCCACGTGTACGTGGGGCCGTCCGGCAGGCGGAACGCCAGCGGCGGCACGCCCGCCAGGTCGGCGGCGACCAGAGCGCCCCGCTCGGCGTTCAGCGCGGGCAACTCCGCGGTGTGGAAGGCCCGGAACGAGCGCCGCGGGAAGGAGTCCGCGATCGCCTCGACCCAGGGAAGACCGGTGCCGGTGGTGTCGGCGCCCATGCTGACACTCCTCATCCGTGTTACTCTGTAACACGATTGTGTTTCTTTTTGATGCTAGGAGTGTCGGGTGTCCTCGGTCAAGGAAATCCAGTCGGTCAAGAACGCCTGCCTGCTCCTGGAGGAACTCGCCCGGCGGCAGCCGGCCGGAGTCAGCGATCTCGCGCGGAGCACCGGGATCGACAAGAGCGCCGTGCACCGCCTGGCGGTGACGTTGGGGTCCACGGGCTGGCTCCGGCGCACCGCGGACGGCCGCTGGTACTTCGCCCCCGGGCTCCTCGCCGTGCTGCGCGCGCCCGCCGCCGCGTCACTGGTCGACGCCGCGCGCCCGTTGATGGAGGCGGCGCGCGACGCGACCGGGGAGACCGCGATGCTGGTGGTCCCGGACGGTGACCGGCTGGTGATCGCCGACGCCGTCGAAAGCACGCACACCCTGCGGGTCGCAGTCCCCGTCGGCACCGAGATGCCGGCGAAGTCGAGTTCGGCGCTGCGGGCGATCGCGGCGCTGCTGCCCGCCGAATTGTTGCCGGCCTGGCGCCGCGTCGACCCCGGGCTCACCGACGGGGTCCTGCGGGCCACCCGGAGCCGCGGATGGGGCGCCAACGACAACGAGGTCACCGACGGCACCCGCGCGGTCGGTGCCGCCCTCTGCGGCGCCGGCGGAGTACCGGTCGGCGCACTCGTCGTGGTCGGCCCATCCACCCGGTTCCGCAAGGAACTCATGCCGGGTTACGGTGAGTTGGTTGCGCGAATCGCCGCCGATTGGGAGCAAATCCCCTCTGTCCAAGGATAGTTCGCGACCGTCGACAGCTGTCGGCCCGGCGGATTGCAACTCCGGCGCAACCCCGGGTGAACGGTTGGATTCGCGTGCGGGATCGCCGAGATAACCGCCAAGGCCGGCGGATTCCGCCGGGCCGCCGGGCCGCCCCGTCACCCGGCGTGGGGTGACCGGGGCGGACCCTCCGCAGGCTCAGGGCGCCGCGTCGGTACCGGCGCGGCGCCTCATGAGCGTCTCGATCATCGGGGCGAAGCCCGGCGAGGTGAGCCAACGGCCGCGCAGATCCGCCGGGAAGGTGACCTCGGGCGCGTGCCAGGACACCGGCACGGTGACGTGCGCGAGGTTGGCCTCCAGGCGTTCGGCGAGGTGGGCGCGGCCGGTGTCGCGGAGGTGGGCGGCGTAGGCGACCGGGTCGTTGTACTGCGGCCCGGTCTGCAGCGTGGACTGCATCGGGTCGGGGAGGCAGCCGGGGCGGCCCGCGTACTCGAAGATCCATTCGGCCAGGTGGGAGCGCATCCGCGCGGCGAGTTCGGGTTCGTCGGGGAGGAGGTCGCGGGTGAGGTGCGGGTCCTCGGTGACGTTGAAGAGCTGCTCCCACTCGGTGCTGAAGCAGCCGGGGTGGAACGTGCGGATGTACATGTGGTCGCGGGTGCGCACCGACCGCTGGTAGGTGTGCGCACCGTGGCTGAGCACCAGGTAGTCGCGCGACGGGATGGCCTCGCCGCGCACGGCGTCCGCGAACGACGTGCCCTGCCAGGCACGCGGGACGCCGAGGCCGAGCAGGTCGCACAGCGTCGGCGCGAGGTCGATGTTGTAGAGCAGCGCGTCGTTGCGGCGCGCCTCGTCGGGGAGTTCGTCGGTCACGCCGGGCCAGTAGAAGACCAGCGGGAGGCGGTGCGTCGGCTCGTTGGCGAGCCCGTGCTCGGCGTATGAGCCGTTCTCGCCGAACGACTCGCCGTGGTCGGCGCTGACGATGACGGCGGTCTCGTCCGCGATCCCCAGCTCTTCGAGAGTCGCCATGAGCCGGCCGAAGTAGTGGTCCCAGTAGGCGATCGCGCCGTCGAACCCGTTGATCAGGTGCTCGAACTCGGCGCGGTCGCGCACCGCGTCGGGCATGTTGTGGGGCACGGGGGACGAGGACCGCGGGCCGAAGCCGCTGTGCAGGTCGAGGGCGCTGTGCGGGCCGAAGGTCTCCGCCTTGTGGTGCTCGATGGTCTCCTGGTCCGGCCACGCGGGGGCGGGACCGGAAGCGGCCATGCGCTCGGTCCACTCGACGGGCTGGGTGTAGTCGGTGTGCGGCTCCCAGTAGGTGAGGTGGAGGTACCAGTCCTCTTCGTGCGCGTGGTCCCGCAGCCACTTGATCGCGGCACGGTTGACGTCCGGCGCCTCCTCGTCCCCCTGGTTCGCGGTCGCACGGATCGACTCGCGGAAGTTGGCGTGGAAGAAGTACGCCCGATGCCGCTCGGCGAACACCGACACCGCCGCGGTGTAGATCCCGGCGAGCCCCAGGTGCTGCCCGAGCATCGGACGGTCCGGATCCGCCATGTGCCCGCAGTCGAGCCGGAACTGCGCCGCGGCGCCGAAGTGGCCGATCACGCCGTTGGTGATGCCGAACTGCCCGCTGGTCAACGCCGTACGGGACGGCAGGCAGGGGGAGTCGGAGCAGTAGTAGCGGTCGAACACGACGGACTTGTCGGCGAGCGCTTGGAGGTGGGGGGTGGTGGGGCGGTGGTAGCCGTACGGGGTGGTGTGGTCCGCGCGGAGCGTGTCCACGTCGACGTAGATGATGCGCACGGGCGGAGTCTCCTTGACGCTTTCTATGTACCCAGGAATCTATAACTCGGGGCAAGAGTGCTTGCATTTGTTGAGAGAGTCAAGATTCTTGAGTACATAGCTGTGTATCCGAGTGCCGCACTCCGGCCGTCGGGTGCGGCGACGTGCAGGGCGCCGCCGCGGTGTGCCGGGGGAGAGGTCAGTCCGCGTTGGGTCCGTTGTCGGGGTGGGGTTCGTTGCCGTTGCCGTTGCCGTTGCCGTTGCCGCGGTGGCGGAGACGGGGGCCGGGGTGCTGTTCGCGGGCGGTGCGCCAGCGGGCGGCGCCTTGGGCGCGCAGTTCCCGCCACTGGCGGCGGACTTCGTCGTCCGGGGGGCGCTCGCCGCGTTGGATGCGGGCGAGTTCGTCGCGGATCTCGTGTCCCAGCGCGGCGGCGGCGACGAGCGCGACCATGGCGCAGAAGAGCGCGGACAGCATCGCGAAGACGGCGCCGATCGAGCCGTAGCGGTCGGCGTACGAGTCGAACAGGCGGGGCAGGTAGAGCGCGGCCACGATCGAGCCCCCGGCCGAGACCCCCGTGATGACCGAGCCGAACGGCAGCAGGTCGCGCCACGGGATCCGCTTGGCGGACAGGACCCAGCCGCCCCAGACGAAGAAGATGCCGGTCAGGGGAGCGCAGACGATCGAGGCGGCGACGTCGCCGCGGCCGGTTTCGATGAGGGCGTGCAGCCAGCCGTTGGCGGCGACGTAGGCGAGCAGGCCGGCGATCCAGGCGAGGCCGTTGCGGGTGTTGCGGACGCTGAGGGGGCGCAGGTCCCAGGTCCGTTCGAAGAGCCGCTGGACGGAGCGGGAGAAGCTGAGCAGCGAGATCACCAGGAAGGCGAGGCTGAACACGTCGCCGCCGGTCCCCGCGGTGTCGGTGGTGGCCAGCACGTCCTTGACGGCGGAGGCGCCGCCGCCGGTGAGGCCGTAGCGGTTGACGATGCGGTCGGCGAGGTCGGAGTTGCCGACGTGCGACAGCAGCGAGCCGATCAGGATCGCGCACGGGATCAAGGCGGTGAGGGCTGCGGACGCCAACGCCATCGCCCGGTCGAACCCGGCCACCCGCTGGAACCGGTTGGCGACCTGCAGGGTGAACGCCGGCCGCAACCAGAACGTCAACGACGCCACGACGGCATCGCGGTTGACCCTGGCCGTTGTTCCTCCCCCGATTGGTGGCGGTTGATGGTGGTTTGACGATAAGGGGAGGTGAGGGTGGGGGAGGGGTGCGACACGGCCGATGCGGTCCCGCCCCGGTGTCTCCGTGGCCGCGGCTCGTGGCCGGGACCCGCACCCTGTCCTGGAACATCACGGCTGAGCCGCCCACCCCCGCCCGCCCGAGCCGCTCGCCCCTGAGGCCGTGCGCTCCCGCCCGCGCCGTTTGAACGTGGTTTGCCGACGCAAGTCGGCGGGGGCGTGTGCGGCTGCCGCTTGGTCGCCGACCCGCGCGGCTCGGTCCCCCGATCCTCGAGCCCAACCCCCGTGTGCGGGCGGGACTGTCGGCGGCGTCCGACGGGGCTGTGTGCGGCTCTGCTGCCGCGTGGCGTCGGGGGCCGTGTGGTGGCCGTCGGCTTTGTCGCTCGTCCGGCAGGCCTGCGCCGGGCCCGGCCGCCCCCGCGCTGCCCCCGCCTCGCGAGCACTGCCCTTGACTTTCCCAGCAGGAAAGTGACACGCTTACTTTCCCAGCAGGAAAGTCAAAGGGGCGTCTCATGGACAACATTCCGGCCGATCAAGCTCGGGCCGCGCTCGATGTGGCCGAGCGGGCTCAGCAGCACGTTGCCGACGAAGTCGGACTGCCGCGGGGCTACTGGTGGGCGATGGCCGCGGGCTGGATCGTGCTGGGGGTGCTCGGCAGCGAGACCCCCGCCTGGGTCGCCGGTGCGGCGACCTTCGTGTTCGGCGCCGGCCACGCCGCGCTCGCGTCGCGGCTGCTCGACGGACGGCGGCGGACCGGCGGCGTGCAGGTCAGCGCCGCGGTCGCGGGGCGGCGGCTGCCGCTCGTGGTGATCGGCATGCTGGTCGTGCTCGTCGCGCTCACCGTGCTCGCCGGGCTGGCGCTCGACGCGGACGGCGCCGGCCACGCCGCGATCTGGGCGGCCGTGCTGGTCGCTTCGGTCATCGGCTTCGGCGGCCCGGAGATCCTCCGGGTGCTGCGCCGGTGGGTGCGGGCATGACCGACGCACGGTTCGACGAGCTGATCCACCCCAGCACCCGCCTGTCCCTCATGGCGACGCTGGCAGCGGCGGACTGGGCGGAGTTCGCGTTCCTCAAGGACCGGCTCGACCTGTCCGACTCCGCCCTCTCCAAGCAGCTCACGACCCTCGAAGAAGCCGGCTACATCGCCACCGAACGCCGGCTCAGCGGCACCCGCCGCAAGGTCCGCGCCCGGCTCACCGACACCGGCCGGACCGCCTTCGAAGGCCACATCGCCGCCCTGCAGGCCATCATCGCGGGCGCCGCAACACCCTGACCCGCGGCAACACCCGAGCCGCTCCGCCGATCGACACGGCGGGGCGGCTCAGCCGCGTGTCCCGCCCGTGAACACCGTCGGCCGTCCCGGGCCCAGCGCCAGTTCCAGGCAGTGCCGCGTGTACGCGTCCAGTGCCGGCACCTGCTCCGGTCGGAACCACCCCACGGCCAGGTTCTCGTCGTCGGCCGGCCGGGCGCTGCCGCCCACCGCGCGGCACCGGAAGACCAGGTCGAGGTACTGAGCCCGGTCGCCGTTGGGGTACTCGACCATGGGCGAGACCGACACCGCCACGAGCGCCTCCGGCTCGACCACGACGCCGGTCTCCTCCAGGACTTCGCGGACGACACCGTCCGCAGGCTCTTCGCCCGGATCGAGGATCCCGCCGATCAGCGCCCAGCAGCCGGTGTCGGCGCGCCGGCCGAGGAGCAGCCGCCCCCGGTCGTCCACGACCGCCGCGCTGGCCGCGGGCAGCCACAGCGGCAGACCGCCGACCAAGCCCCGCAGCTCGGCGACGAAAGGCGGGATCGGCATCGGAGCGCACCCCCAGGCGTGGCGAACCGTCGACAGGCCCAACGACACACCCAACCGGACGTTACGAACGGCGCGGCAGCAGCAGCGCCAAGCCGACTGCCGCTTGCCGCTTAGCCGCGCGCTGCCCGACCGTCTCGCGCCGGCGTGCCCCCTCCGCTCCTCGCGCCGCCGCCCTCCCCGCGCGTTCACCCACCCCCGCCGACAGCCTCCACGCCCGCCCACACCCCCCACCCGCGTTTGAATCGCCCCCTTTCCGGGTTTCCTTCCCGCATGGCTGACCGCGGTGGATCCGGCAGGTGCCGCCCGGCCCGTGCGGGCGGGGGTGTCTCGTGAGTCGGCCGACGGCCGGGCTGCCGTCCGAGGTGTGGCGGTTGGCTGCGTGGTGTGTGGTCGCGGCGTTGCCGGTCGTCTGTCCGCGGGCGGTCACCGCGCCGTTGGCGGTGGCGCTGCTCGGGTCCGCGCTGCTCTATCCGTTCCATCAGCGCCTCGTCCGGGCCTGCGGGTGTGCCCCGTGAGCCGGCCCGCGGACGGGCTGCCGCCCGGGGCTCGGCGGGTGGCCGCGTGGTGTGTGGTCGGGCTGTTGGTGGCCGCGGTGTTCGTGGCCATGGCGCTGCTGGTCGTCTATCTGCGGGCGGTTACCGCGCCGTTGGCGGTGGCCGTGCTCGGGTCCGCGCTGCTCTATCCGCTCCATCAGCGCCTGGTCCGCTGGCGGCTGCCGCGCTCCGCCGCGGCGGCGCTGACCTGCCTGGTGCTGGTCGTGCTCATCGTCGGAGTCGGCTGGATCCTCGTGCGGCTGATCGCGGACAGCGCGCCCAAGATCGGGCGCCAGCTCTCCGACGCCGCCGACCGGTTGCGCGAGCAGTACGGCTCCGCCGCCGACCCGGCCTCGCAAGCCGCCGACGGCATGCGCGCGTTCGGCGGCAAGCTCGCCTCCGCCCTCGCGTCCGGCGTGGTCGGCGGCGTCGGGATCGCGATCCAGCTCGCGACCGGCGGCATCCTCACCCTGGCGCTCACCTTCTTCCTGCTCCGCGACGCGCACAAGCTGCCCGCGTTCACCCGGGCGGTCGTCCCCGGCCGCTACACCGACCTGACCGTCAAGATCCTGCGCCGTGCGTTCCTCGCCGTCGCCGGGTTCATGCGCGGCACCACGCTGATCGCGCTCATCGACGCGTTGTTCATCGCGCTGGGGCTCGCGCTGCTCGGTGTGCCGCGGGCCGAAGGGCTGGCGGCGCTGGTCTTCGTCGGCGCGTACGTCCCCTATGTCGGCGCGTTCCTGTCCGGCCTGGTCGCGGTCCTCGTGGCGTTCGCCGACCAGGGGCTCGGCACCGCGTTGTGGGCGCTGGCCGTGGTCCTGGCCGTGCAGCAGATCGAGGGGAACTTCCTCCAGCCGGGTATCCAGAGCCGCACGGTGTCGCTGCATCCCGCGGTCGTCATGGTGTCGGTGGTCGCGGGCGGTGCGGTGCTCGGCGTGCTCGGCGCGATGCTGGCCGTGCCGGCGGTCGCCATGGTCACGTCGATCATCGCGTTGCTGCGCGAAGAGCGGGCCAAGCCGGACGGGCCGGAGAACGCAGGTGTGTCCGTGTGCGATACCTGACAAATGGTGCAAATCTATCGCCATGACTTCGACGCCCAAGCAACCCGAGCCCACCGTCGTCCGACAGCAGGCCGACGTACGCGACCGCCTGCCGTTCGGCGACACGCAGGACTTCGCCGACGCGACCCGCGGCCTGATCGCCCGTCGGGAACCGAACGCCGTGACCGCCGACGACGGAACGGTGGTGTGGGACAACGACACCTACGCGTTCCTCAAGGGCGATGCGCCCGACTCGGTGAACCCGAGCCTGTGGCGGCAGTCCCAGCTCGTCGCCGAACAGGGCCTGTTCGAGGTCGTCGAAGGCATCTACCAGGTCCGCGGCTTCGACCTGTCGAACGTCACGTTCGTCGAAGGCGACAGCGGTGTCGTCGTGATCGACCCGCTGCTGGGCACCGAGACCGCCGCCGCGGCACTCGCGCTCTACCGGCAGCACCGCGGCGAACGCCGGGTCACCGGCGTCGTCTACACCCACTCGCACGTCGACCACTTCGCCGGCGTCAAGGGCGTCACCACCCAGGACGACGTCGACGCCGGCCGCGTCCCGGTCCTCGCCCCTTCGGGCTTCCTCGAACACGCTGTCTCCGAGAACGTCTACGCGGGCACCGCCATGGGCCGCCGTGCCGCCTACATGTACGGCGCCGCCCTCGCCCGCGGGCCGCACGGCTCCGTCGGCGCCGGCCTCGGCCAGACGACCTCGACCGGCACCGTCACCCTCATCCCGCCGACGGTGGAGATCCACACCACCGGGCAGGAAGAGACCGTCGACGGCGTCCGCATGGTCTTCCAGATGGCGCCCGACACCGAGGCGCCGTCCGAGATGCTCATCTACTTCCCGGCCTTCCGGGCGCTGTGCACGGCCGAGGACGCCACCCACACCCTGCACAACCTGCTGACCCTGCGCGGCGCGGTCGTCCGCGACCCGCACTCGTGGGCGCACTACCTCACCGAAGCCATCGACCTGTTCGGCGACAAGACCGACGTCGCGTTCGCCTCGCACCACTGGCCGACCTGGGGGCAGGAACGCGTCGTGCAGTTCCTCGGCATCCAGCGCGACCTCTACGCCTACCTGCACGACCAGACCCTGCGCCTCATCAACAAGGGCTGGACCGGCACCGAGATCGCCGAGCACCTGCAACTCCCGCCCGCGCTGGAGAACGCCTGGAGCACGCACGGCTACTACGGCTCGGTCAGCCACAACCTCAAGGCGATCTACCAGCGCTACATGGGCTGGTTCGACGGCAACCCCGCCCACCTGTGGCAGCACACCCCCGTCGAGCAGGGCAAGCGCTACGTCGACTTCATGGGCGGCGCCGACGCCGTCGTCGCCAAAGCCCGCGAGTCGTTCGCGGCGGGCGACTACCGCTGGGTCGCCGAAGTGCTCGGCCACGTCGTGTTCGCCCAGCCCGACCACGCCGCCGCACGCGACCTGCTGGCCGACACCTTCGAGCAGCTGGGCTACGGCGCCGAGAACGGCACCTGGCGCAACTTCTACCTGTCCGGGACGACCGAGCTGCGCGACGGACAGTTCGGCACCCCGACGGTGGCCGCCGCTCCGGACGTCATCGCGAACCTCAGCCCGAGGATGCTGTTCGACGCCATCGCCGTCCAGGTCGACGGGCCCAAGGCGTGGAACGAGAACCTCAGCATCGACATCGCCCTCACCGACACCGGCGACCGCTACCGGCTGCGCCTCGCCAACGGCGCGCTCACATACAGCGGCGCGCCGCAGAAGGGCGACGCCGACGTCACCCTGACCGCCACCGCCAAGTCCCTTCCCGTGCTGGCCTCCGGCCAGGTCACCCCCGAGACGTTGGCCGAGGCCGGCATCCGGGTCGACGGCGACGCGTCCGTGCTCGGCACCCTCGCCGCGGTGCTCGACCCGGGCGACCCGGACTTCCCGATCGTCACGCCGTGACGCGTCACGCCACGACACCCGCGATACCCATGACATCCGCGACGCCCGTGACGCCCGTGACGCCCACGGCGCCCGCCGCATCCACGACACCCCACCGAGAGGACCCTTCGTGACCGCCATCCGCAGCGTCGTGATCCCCGTCGCCGACCTGGGCGCCGCCAAAGCCGTCTACACCGCGCTGTACGGCGACCCGCACACCGACGAGGCCTACTACGTCGGTTACTCGGTCGACGGATTCGAGGTCGGTCTGAACCCGCACGGCGACGCGGCCGAGGGGCCGGTCGTCTTCACCGACGTCGACGACCTCGACGCGGTCCGCACCCGGCTCCTCGCCGCGGGCGCCGTCGAGCGCTCCGCGCCGCGCGAGGTCGCGCCGGGCGTCCGGGTCTGCACGCTGTCCGACCCGAACGGCAACGCCTTCGGCCTGCGCGGCTGACACCCTTCCTTCGCCGGACCGCCGATCCCCGGGATCGGCGGTCCGGCGAATCCGTCCGCCGAGGGAAAAACCACCGCGGCGCTCCGATAGCATGATCGACTCATGCCGATTGCCTGGAGCGCCGTTCTTCGCGGGGAGACCGTGAAATTCGCGACGAAAGGCGATCTATTCCATAAAAGCGAACAAATCGAACACATCGGCCAAGTGATTGATGTCCAAAACATTGCGAACGTTCTCGCGAATAGGCCGCGGAAGCGCCGCCGCGGTGCGGCGTAACCCGCGGTCGATTCTGTGGATCGCGGTCGCCGCGGGGGTCGTCGGATTCCTCGTCGCCCTGGAAATCGCCGCCCGTCATTACGGCGACGCGGGCCCGGTGACCAACCAGGCCCGAGAAGTGGTCCTCGCGCCCGATTCGGGGCCGCTGCTCTATGCCGGCCTGGCCCTGATGATGGTCGTGCTGACCTGGCGGCAGCGCTTCTGGACGGCCGGCCTCGCGGTCGGGATCGACGTCGTCTTCTGGCTCGTGCGCCTGGCCGTCGGCGCCGACATGAATTTCGGCAACGGCGCGATGTGGGTGATCATCGGCTGGGTAGTCGTCGCGCTCACCCGCCGCACCGGCAACGAACGCATGCTGCTGCTCAAGGGCGCCGGGCTGGGGATGCTGCTGATCGCCGGGCACAAGACCGGCGACACATGGCTGCTCATCACCTCGAAGACGCGCCCCGACGTGCTCGACCCGTACGTGGCGACCGCCGACCACGCGCTCGGCGACCCGTCGTGGCTGGTCGGCCAGGCGGTGGACGCGAGCGGACCGGTCGGCACCCACCTCCTCAACGGCGTCTACGGCCAGTTGCCGCTCGCCGCCGCCCTCATCGCGCTGTACCAGCTGCGCAATGTGGCGGCCGAGCGGCGGTTCCCGGCCCACCACATGGTGCGCACGTTCCTGACGATCGGCCTGCTCGGCCCCGCGGTCTACATGATCTTCCCGGTGGTCGGCCCGGTGTTCGCGTACGGAGCCGACGGCGGGCAGTGGGCGGTGGCGAACGTGTGGCCGGACGTCGTCCCCGCGATCGGCACGCCGCACCCGATTCCGTTCGACGAAATCACCCCGCGCAACTGCATGCCGAGCCTGCACACCGCCTGGGCGACGACGCTGTTCATCCATTCCCGGCACGGCTCGCGGTTCTTCCGGATCGCCGGCGGGTTCTGGTTGGTCGCCACGCTCACCGCGACGCTCGGCTTCGGCTACCACTACGGCGCGGACCTGCTGGCCGGCGCGGTGTTCGCGCTCACCGTCGAAGCGGCGATGCGTTCGTTCGCCCGCGGCTGGGACCTCTCCAGCTACCGGCTCATCGGCTACGGCTCGGTGGTGTTCGTCGCGCTGCTCGTGTCGTACCGCTTCATCCCCGTGCAGATGGCCGACCACCCGTGGGTGTTCGGACCGCTGCTCCTGCTGCTCACCGCGTCCGTGGTCTACCTCTACATGCGGACGACCAAGGCGTGGGAGCAGCCCGACGAGCCCGCTGCCCCGGTGGAGCGGCAGGAATCGCAGCAGCTCCTGCCCGCCTGATCCGGACGGGTGCGGTCCGGCCGCACCCGATCGCAGCGCCCCGCGGCCGCTGCCCCTCGCGCCTCGTGCGCGGCAAGGGGCGGCGGCCGCAGCCGTTCATCCGACGTTGCCGAACGCGTCGTCGTCGCGGAATTCGCCGAGGCGGTGCGCCGCCGCCACGGTCAGCGAGCCCGCGCGTGTGTAGACCTCCGCGCCGAACCGGCCGCTCGGACCGCTCACCACCAGCGCCGCCACCGGCCGCCCGCCGGCGTCGCGCACCGCCGCGCCCACGCTCGTCGCGCTGCTGTCCACCGCGCCCGCGTTGAGCGACCAGCCGCGGTTCCGGGTGTCCGCGAGTTCCCGGCGGAACACCGCGTCGTCCGGATCGAGGCCGGTCAACTCCCAGTCCGCTTCGGGCGCCGCCGCGCACAGCGCGAGTCCGGCCGCGCTGGTGGCCGGCGGGAACAGCAGCCCCACGCGCGGCGCCGTCCGCACCAACTCCGGGCTCTCCGCCACATCCACCGCGACGATCCGCCCCGAGTCGGGCACCGCCAGGATCGCCGTCTCGCCGGTCGCATCGCGGAGCGCCTCCAGCACCGGCCGGGCGCGCGCGAGCAGCCCGTCGCGCCGCCGCGCCTGCGCCGCCACCACGAGCGGGCGCGTGGTGAGTTCCCAGCGGGTGGGCGCGCCACCAGGGGCGGGGCGGATCCAACCCGACGCGTGCAGCGTCACCAGTACGCGCTGCAGCGCGCTCTTGTCCTCGCCGGTGGCGCGGGCGAGTTCGGCGACGCCCACCGGCTGGTGCGCGGCGACCGCCTCGATCACGTCGAGGGCGCGCGCGAGCGTCTGCAGGGGCTTGACTGCCACAGGGGGTGCTCCTACGGTGGGAATCACTATACAACACAGTATATCGCATAGCGATACACGCTGGCGCGACGCATGGGAGCCGTAGTGACCGTTCTCGACCCGGACCTGTTCCTCCCCGACCCGGAGCCCGCCGACGTGCGGTACACGGTGATCTCGGTCGACGACCACGTCGTCGAACCGCCGCACCTCTTCTCCACCTACCTGCCCGCGGCGCTGCGCGACGGCGGCCCCAAGGTCGTGGCGAACGCCAAGGGCGCCGAGGTCTGGGAGTTCGAAGGCACGATCTACTCGCAGGTCGGCATGAACGCCATCGCCGGGCGCCGCCGCGAGACCATGGGCCTCGAACCCGTGCGCTTCGACCAGATGCGGCCCGGCTGCTACGACGTCCACGCCCGCATCAAGGACATGGACCTGGGCGGCATATGGGCGTCCCTCAACTTCCCGTCCCAGATCACCGGATTCTGCGGCCGCGTCTTCGCCCACGCCAAGGACGCCGAAGTCGGCAAGGCCTGCGTGCGCGCCTGGAACGACTGGCTGTACGAGGAGTGGTACCGGCAGTACCCCGAGCGGATCATCCCCGGCGGCATCGTCTACCTCACCGACCCGGCCGAAGCCGTCCGGGAGATCGAGCGCAACGCCGCCCGCGGCTTCACCTCCGTCACCTTCCCCGAGCGCCCGCACGCCATCGGCCTGCCGTCGCTGTGGGAACGCGCGCACTGGGAGCCCATCGTGCGCGCCTGCGCCGAGACCGGCACCGTCATCTCGCTGCACGTCGGCAGCTCCGGCATGCACCCCACACCCGCCGGAGCCCCCGCGCTCCAGCTCGGCGCCACCATGTTCGGGCAGCTCTCGCTCGGCGCGTGCAGCGAATGGCTGTGGTCCGGCTACCCCGTGCAGTTCCCGGACCTGAAGATCGCCATGAGCGAAGGCGGCATCGGCTGGGTCCCGATGCTCATCGACCGGCTCGACAACATCATCGACCGCTCCGGCTACGGCCTCGGCTGGGACGACCGCCCCGCCGACGTGCTGCGCCGCAACTTCTGGTTCTGCACGCTGGACGACCCGTCGACGATCGCGCTGCGGCACGTCATCGGCGTCGAGAACATCATGCTGGAAACGGACTACCCGCACGGCGACGGCACATGGCCGGACACCCAGGACGTCATCGCCGACGTGTGGCGCGACATTCCGCCCGCCGAACTGCGCGCCATGTGCAGCGAGAACGCGGCGAAGCTCTACCGCCACCCGCTGCCCGCGACCGTCCTGCCGCTCGACGCCTGATCCCGCCGCGATCCACCGGAGTCCTCACATGACCTTCACCCCGACCGCCGACCGCCTGATCCCGGACCTCACGCCCGCCCAGCAGATCGTGGTCCTCGCCCGCACCCTGTGGCGCGAGGGCTACAACGACCACCTCGCGGGCCACATCACCGTCAACCTCGGCGACGGCACCCTGCTGTGCAACCCGTGGCTGCTGACGTGGCAGGAGATCCGTCCGCGGGACATCATCCGCATCGACCTCGAAGGCCGCGTCGTGGAAGGCGACTGGCCGGTGCCGCTGGGCATCCCGCTGCACCTCGAACTCCACAAGGCCCGGCCCGACGTGCAGGTCGCCCTGCACAGCCACCCGCGGTTCGGCACCGTGTGGGCCGACATGGGCGAGGTGCCGCCCGGCTACGACCAGAGCTCCGTCCTCGGCGGCGGCGACCTGGTGCTCGTCGACGAGTACGGCGGCGCCGTGAACAACGCCGAATCGGCCCGCGACGCCGTCAAGGCGATGGGCGACGCCGACCTCGCGCTGCTCGCCGGACACGGCGTCTTCGTCGTCGCGTCCACGGTCCGCGCCGCCCACCAGCGCGCCGTCGCCTTGGAAACCCGCTGCCGCAACGCCTGGATGGTGCGCGCCGCCGACGGCCGCCGCACCACCCCGCTGCCCGACTCCTGGCTGGACCGCAGCCGCCGCAGCGACGGCGACGGCTTCATCGGCTTCTGGGAGGCCTCGGTCCGCGAGGAACTCCGCGCCGACCCGGGGCTCCTGGACTGAGACAGCGCGCGGGGGCATCTCTCGGACGAGAGGTGCCCCCTTTTCCTTCGCGTGGCCGCCCTGCGCGCGAGGCTGTCCCGGATGGAGCGCTCCATCTCCTCGAAGGTCATCCGGGCGAGCGCCCGCGCCCGCCTTCGCGCCCTTCCGCCGGTTCGTGTCCGGCTTGGTCAGCATGGCCTCCATGTGCCGGCGGCGTAAGCGGAAGGGCTGATGCCCGTGCTGTCGACATATCTTTCGGCGTCGACCGAACGGGCTGCCGGACCGGCTCCGTCGGCGGGCGGCCAACCGTGAAGCCCGTGAAATGCGCGGTTCACCAGGGGAGTCCGCGGAGTGGTGGAAACGGCGGCGTCAGGCGTCCGGGCGGGCCATCGCCACCAGTTCGTACTCCTCCATGGCCACCAATCGGACCTTCGTCACCTTCAGGCTCTCGCCGCGGACCGCGGCTTGGGCCGCGCGGGAGGCGGCCATCGCCGTACGGTCGCGGAAGAGGGTGCCGACGAGGGCGCAGCCGGCCTCGGCGTTCATGAAGAGCGTCGCGCCGACCAGGCCGTCGATGGCCTCCAGCTTCGGGCGGCCGACGCCGACGAAGGTGTCGGCGAAGTGCTCGGCTTCGGAGGGGTCGAACTCCAGGCGGCCCATGCGCATTCCGGCGCCCGGGCCGAGCTGCGGGGCAGGGGTGTAGGACACCGCCTCCCACTCCTCGGTGGCCACCGTCGCCGCGAACGGCGCCAGCAGCGCCCGTCGCCGGTCGCCCAGCTGCCGGTCGCCGGCCGCGCGGGCATGGTCGCTGTCCCACCACGAGCCGATGAGGATCTTGCCGAGGTCGCGGTCGGCGAACAGGCCGAAGCGGCGGAAGCCGGCCTGGGCCTGCAGGAGCCCGGGGGCCTCGCTGCGCAGTCCGTCGAGGGCGGCGTCGATCCGGGCGGGGTCGCCGGTGGCGTACGTGGTGCGCACGTACATGGGGTCCTGCATGGTTCGTCCCTCTCTCGTCCCGCTCCGGGGCGGCGGGCCGGCGCCGATGGCTTTCCGTTCCATCGGACGCCGGGGAACCGCGCCGCGCAACGCCGGTGCGCCGTCCGGGGCACCGGGGACCCCCGGTCGGCTCAGGCGGTCGCCGCCGCGCCGTCCAGCGGGATGGGCTCGAACAACGGCGGCTCTTCGTGCGGGAAGAGCGCGGTGGGGCCGTAGAGCCAGTCGACGAAGGAGTAGTCGTAGGTGTCCCGGGCCCGCAGCAAGGCGTTGCGCCGGGTGCGCCGGACACCGTCGAGGTGCCAGAGTTCGCCCCACGTGCGCGACGTGGCGACCACACGGCGGCAGTGCTCGGGGCGGACGGCTTCGTAGGCGGCGAGCGCGGCGTCCCAGTCGACCGTGCCGTCGGCGCCGCGGTTGCGGGCGACATGCTCGGCGAGCACCCAGCCGTCCTCGATCGCCATGATCGCGCCCTGGGCGATGTATTGCAGCGGCGGGTGCGCCGAGTCGCCGAGCAGCGCGATGCGGCCGTGCACCCACGTCGCGATCGGGTCGCGGTCGTACATCCGCCACCACTTGTCGCGCCACAGGTACGGGAGCCCGTCGCGGACGAAGCCACAGGTCTTCGCGAACGCGTCGTCGAGTTCGTCCGGCGTGCCCCAGGCGGCTTCGCCGGCGCGGGCCTTCGGGGACTCGAAGACGGCCACCTGGTTGAGGAGTTCGCCGCCGCGCAAGCCGTAGTGGACGAAGTGGCAGGACGGGCCGACGTAGACGACGACCTCGCCGAGATCGACGTCCGCGACCCGCGGCTGATCGGCGGGCACCGTCCCGCGGTAGGCGACGTAGGCCGACGACACCGGCTCGTCGTCGACGAGCAGCGCGCGGGCCACGGAGTGCAGGCCGTCCGCGGCGATCACCACGTCGGCTTCGTGCACCACGCCGGACGTGAGGGTGACCCGGGCGCCCGCGGCGGTGTTCTCGTACGCCGCCGCCCGCGCGTCGGTGACCAGGTCGACGCCCGCGGCGCGGCACGCGCGCAGCAGGAGCCCGTGCAGGTCGCTGCGGTGGATGACCAGGTACGGGTAGCCGTAGCGCCGCTCCAGATCGCCCAGGTCGAGCCGGGTCAGCTCGTCGCCGTCGACCGCGTCGCGCATCACCATCGCGCCGGGCCGGACGCCGAGGCCCGCGGCCTCGTCGAGCAGCCCGTAGTCGTCGAGGATGCGCGTGCAGTTCGGGGCGAGCTGGATGCCCGCGCCGACCTCGCCGAACTCGGGGGCCTGCTCCAGCACGCGGACCCGCAGGCCGCGCCGGGTCAGCGCGAAGGCCGCGCCGAGGCCGCCGATGCCGCCGCCGACGACGATCACGTCGGGATTCATGGTGTCTCCTGGATCGGACAGGGCCTTACAGCCAGGGGCCGAGCGCGGGCGCGTCGGCGAGGGAGTGCGGTCGGCCGGCGAGCCAAGCGGCGACCTCGGGGAGCGGTCCCGCGGGGAGCTCGGTCAGCCCGCGCTTGGCGCGGATGTCGTCGCACAACGCCCGGAGGAAGTCCTCCGGAAGGTCCGCGAAGCCGATGCCGAGGTCGAAGTCGACCGCGTGCACGCACACCTCGCGCGCCCGCATCCACGGCGTCTCGCTCGCCGGGACGGTGCGTTTCGGATCTGACATCGCTGGTCGCCCAGGCCGAGACGTGATCCGCCCCGTGAGTCTGCGCAAGACGGGTGAAGTCCGGACGCCGTCCCGGTGATCCGCGTTTGCCTCCGCACCCCCCGGGAAGCCCTGGACCCGCGGCCGAGCGAGGGATCGGAGGCATACCGTGCTGGACCAGGACAGCGTGAAGCCCACTGTCACGACACGCGTTCCCGGGCGGTTGGACCGGCTGCCGTGGTCGGTGTGGCACACCCGGATTCTCATCGGCCTGGGTTCGGTATGGATCCTCGACGGGCTCGAGGTCACCGTCGTCGGGAACGTCGCCGGGCGGTTGTCGGAGCCCGGGAGCGGGCTGGACATCACCTCCGCGCAGGTCACCGGGCCGGCCGCGGCGCTGTACGTCGCCGGGGCCTGCGTCGGCGCGTTGGTGTTCGCGTGGCTGACCGACCGCTACGGCCGCAAGAAGCTGTTCATGGTCACCCTGGGGGTGTACCTCGCCGGTACCGCGCTGACCGCGCTGTCGGTCGAGGCGTGGATGTTCTTCGCGTTCCGGTTCGTCACCGGCTTCGGGATCGGCGGCGAATACGCCGCCATCAACTCGGCGATCGACGAACTCATGCCCGCGCGCTTCCGCGGGCGGGTGGACCTCGCGGTGAACGGCACGTTCTGGGCGGGCGCGGCGGCCGGTGCGCTGCTGTCGGTGTTCATGCTCAACACCGCCTACTTCCCGATCGACGTCGGCTGGCGGCTCACCTTCGGACTCGGCGTGGTGCTCGGCTTCGTCATCCTGCTGGTGCGCCGCCACGTGCCCGAATCACCACGCTGGCTCTGCCTGCACGGCCGGGCCGACGAGGCCGAGGAACTCGTCGACGACGCCGAGGAACGCATCGTCGAGCATGCGCGGGAGCACGGCAAGAAGGTGGAACTCGCGCCGGTCACCCAGGATCTGACGATCGACCCGAACAAGGACGCCGGGCTCGGGGCGATCGCCCGCACCCTGGTGCGCGACTATCCCAAGCGTTCGGTGCTGGGCTTCGCGCTGTTCGTCGGGCAGGCGTTCCTCTACAACGCGATCACCTTCGGCTTCGGCTCGATCCTGGAGAAGTTCTACGACGTCCCGAGCGACCGCACCGGCTACTACTTCGCGGTCATCGCGGTCGGCAACCTGCTCGGCCCGCTGCTCCTCGGGCACCTGTTCGACACCGTGGGCCGCCGCGTCATGATCACCACGACGTACATCGGCAGCGGCGTACTGCTCTTCGGCACCGCGTGGCTGTTCGGTGCCGGGCACCTGAACGCGGTGACGCTGACGGCCTGCTGGTGCGCGGTGCTGTTCGTCGCGTCGACCGGGGCGAGCAGCGCGTATCTGACGGTGTCCGAGATCTTCCCGATGGAAGCCCGCGCGTCCGCCATCGCGCTGTTCTACGCGGTCGGCACCGCGGCCGGCGGGATCGCCGGGCCGCTGGTGTTCTCCGACCTCACCAAGACCGGCGTCGTGTCCGACACCGTGCTGGCGTTCTGCATCGGGGCGGCGCTGATGGTCGCGGCGGGCCTCGTGGCGGCGTTCCTCGCGGTGCGCGCGGAACGCCGCTCGTTGGAGGACATCGCCGCGCCGCTGACCTCCGTACCGCGGAAGGCGGTTCCGTAACGGTCCGGAGGCCGCGGCGCCGCGGTCAGGCCGGGACCTTCACCGGTTCCTCGCTCCGCGCGTCCGCGGGACGGTCCGGCGGGTCGACCGCGAGGTGCGGGAGGATCCGGTCGAGCCACGCGGGCAGCCACCAGTTCGCGCGGCCGAGGAGGTGCATGACGGCCGGCACGAGGATCATCCGCAGGATGAACGCGTCCAGGGCGACGGCGCCCGCCAGGCCGATGCCCGCCATCATGCCTTCGCGGTCGCCCGTCAGGATGAACGAGCTGAACACGAAGATCATGATGAGCGCCGCCGAGTTGATGACCCGTCCGGTGCCCGCCTGGCCCACCCGGACCGCGCGGGCGTTGTCGCGGGTGTGCAGCCACTCCTCGTGCATGCGGCTGACCAGGAACACCTGGTAGTCCATCGACAGGCCGAACAGCAGCGGCAGCATGACGACCGGCAGGAAGGACACGATGGGGCCCTCCTTGCCCAGCCCCAGCAGGTCCATGCCCCAGCCCCACTGGAACACCGTCACCAGCAGGCCGAACGACGCCGCCGCGGCGATCAGGTTCATCACCGCCGCGGTCACCGGCACCAGGAGGCTGCGGAACGCCACCAGCATCAGCAGCGCGCCCAAGCCGACGATCAGCGCGACGAACCCGGGCATCCGGTCGCCGACCACCGCCGCGAAGTCCTTCTGCAGCGCGGTTTCGCCACCGACGTGGACCTTCAGCGTGGTGCCGCGTTCGGCATGCGGCACGGTCTCGTCGCGCAGCCGGTCGACGAGCTTGTCGGTGGCGAGCGCCTGCGGCGACGTCGACGGGACGACGCGGAGCGCGCGCGTCGCGGAGGCCAGGCCGCCGTCGTCGGGCAGCGGCATGACGTCCGCACGCACCACGCCCGGCGTGCGCCGCACGTCCTCGACCAGCGTGTCGAACGCCCGGGCGTCGCCGGGGCCGTGCAGCTCCGCGACCATCAGCAGCGGTCCGTTGAAGCCCGGCCCGAAGCCTTCCGCGAGCATGTCGTACGCCTGCCGCACGGTCTGCGACGTCCGCTGGTTCCCCTGGTCGTTGGCGCCCAGCCGCAGCGACAGCACCGGCACGGCGAGCGCCGCCATCACGGCCAGCGCGACCGTGCCCAGGACCCGCGGATGGCGCTGGACGAAGCCGGCCCAGCGGCCGGCACCGCGTCCGGCCTCCGCGGAATCCGCCGGCTCCGGTCCGGACGCGGCCAACGCCCGCCGCTCCTTCCGGCTGAGCGCACGAAGGCCGAGGACGCCGAGCAGCGCGGGCAGGAGCGTCACCGCGGCCAGCACGCTCACCACCACGACCAGGATCGTGGCGACGGCGAGGCCGTCCAGCAAGGTGATGTCGACGGTGAACAGCGCCAGCAGCGCCACCCCCACCGTGCCGCCCGCGAACAGCACCGCCCGACCCGACGTGTCCAGCGACCGCACCGCCGCTTCCTCGGGAGACAGCCCGGCCTTCAGCCCGTTGCGGTGCCGCGTCACGATGAACAGCGCGTAGTCGATGCCGACCCCGAGCCCGATCAGGCTGCCCAGCAGCGTGGCGAACTCCGGGATGTCGGTGACGTGGCTCAGCAGAACGACCGCGGACAACCCCGTGCCGACCGCGAACACCCCGCTCACCAGCGGCAGCAGCATCGCGAACAGCGAACCGAACGCGAAGAACAGGATGATGCCGGCCGCCACGATGCCCACCAGCTCGGCGAGCCCGGCCGGCGGCGATTGCGCGTCCGCGATCGCCGGACCGCCCAACTCGACGCGCAGGCCGGGCACGCGGGCGTCTTTCGCGCGGTCGATCAGCCGCTTGGTGTTCCCCTTGTCCAGTTCGAACTGCTGTTTCACGAAGGTGATCTCGGCATAACCGACGTGCTCGTCGGCACTGATCTGCGCGGCGCCGGCGGGCTCATACGGGCTCGACACCCTGCCCACGTCCGGCATACGCGCGACGTCCGCGAGCAGCGCGCCGATGCGCTCGCGAACCGCCGGGTCGCGGACGCTGCCGCGCTCGTTCTCCCACACGATCGTGTCGACGTCGCCCGCCTGGTCCGGCACCGCCTCCCGCAACCGGTCGTACGCCGCCGACGAGCCGGTACCCGGAATCTTGAAGACGTTCGAATAGGCCGTCCCCGCGCTCACCGCCGCCGCCACTGTCCCGAACAGCAACCCCACCCACAACACGAGCACCACCGAACGGTGCTTGAGACACCACCGTGCCCAGGCCGCCATGGCCGCCTCCCGATCGTCGTCCGGGACCCGCCCGGAGATCCGTCTGCCGGGCCCAGACTCGGTCGGCGGCGGCCGCGGGACGACCGGCGGTACGGCGACTCACAAGAAGCTCACAACCTACGCCCCGGAGTTCCGCAAGCCCGCGGTCGATAATCGGAACATGAGCAGCAGTCAGGCACGAGGCGGAGCAACCGTGTTGGTCGTCGAGGACGAGCCGAGCATCGCGGACGTCCTGGCCATCACCCTGCGGTTCCACGGATTCGACGTGGTCACCGCCGACGGCGTCCAGACGGCACTCGCCGCCGCCCGCAGCACCCGGCCCGACGCCGTCCTCCTGGACATCTCCCTCCCGGACGGCGACGGACGCCAGGTGTGCCGCATCCTGCGCGCCGAGCGGCCCGAACTGGCCGTCGTGTTCCTCACCGCCCGCGACGCCCCCGCGGACATCGTCAAAGGCCTCACCCTCGGCGGCGACGACTACATCACCAAACCGTTCAACGTCGACGAACTCGTCGCCCGCACCCGCGCCGTGCTGCGCCGCACCCGCCCCGCGGCGGCCGAGACCGCGCCGCCCGCGCCGCGCCCGCCCGTCCTCCGGCACGGCGACCTGGAACTGGACGAGGCCACCTACCTGGCCCGGCGCGGCGACCACAGTGTGGAACTCACGCCCACCGAATTCGCGCTGCTCCGCCACCTGATGCGGCACGCCGACCGGATCGTGCCCAAGGAGCAGCTGCTGCGCGAGGTGTGGCGGTACGAGCACACCGTCGAATCCACCGTGGTCGAGACCTACATCAGCTACCTGCGCCGCAAGCTCGACCCGCTCGCCGCCGACGGGACGCCGCTCATCACCACGCGCCGCGGCGTCGGCTACGGCCTCGCCCCGGCGGTCGGCGGCGCCGCGTGAGACGGCACCACCGGCCCGGCTCCGCCGAACGGCGCCCGCACTCCGTCGCGATGCGCGCCAAGCTGGCGCTCAGCAGCATCGTCGTGCTGGCCGTGGGACTGGCGCTGCTGATCTGGTTCAGCATGATGGGCATCCGCCACTACCTCGTGTCCGGGATCGACAACGACCTGACGTCCGGGCGGGACAGCATCGAGAAGATGCACATGACCCGGGCGCAGTTCTCGGCCATCGGCTCGGTGTTCGGACTCCACGACGCCCTGGAAGCGGCCGGGCTGCACGGGAACACGTTCGTGCTGATCGACGCCGACGGCACCGCGCTGCCGTTGGCCGGGAGCGACCCGACGGCGGTGCAGCGCGCCCTCGCGGCGGCCGCCCGCGGCCCAGGGGGGATGGCCGCGCACGAGAAACCGTTCGACGTCTCGGCCGGCGGCAAGCCCTACCGGGCGGTGGTGGCCGCGCTGCCCGACGGCGAGTTCGTCCTGCTGGCCCGGACCATGGACGACGCGAACGGGGTGGTGGACAAGGTCGTCCACATGGAACTCGCCGTCGGCGGCGTCCTCGTGCTGCTGCTCGGCACGTTCATCTACTGCGGCGCCCGCTGGCGCCTGCGGCCCCTCGAAGACATGGTCGACACCGCGTCCGGCATCGCGGAAGGCGGCCCCGACCGGCCCGACTTGTCCGCGCGGGTGGCGCCGCGCAAACGCTCGTTCGCCGAAGTCGAACAACTGCGCACCGCACTCAACGCGATGCTGCACCAGGTCGAAGGAGCGTTCAAAACCCGCGAGCACGCCGCCGCCCACCTCAAACAGTTCGTCGCGGACGCCTCCCACGAACTGCGCACCCCGCTCGCGGCCATCCGCGGATATTTGCAGCTGTACGAGAAGGGCATGCTCACCACGCCGGAGGAGGAGCGCCGCGCGCTGAGCCGGATGAGTTTCGAAGCCGAGCGGATGGCCCGGCTCGTGGACGAACTCCTCGCCTTGGCCCGGCTCGACCAGCGGCCTAGCGTGCAGTGCCGGCCGGTCGACCTGGCCGCGCTGGTGCGCGGCGCGGCCGCCGACCTGAGCGCGCAGCAGCCGGAGCGGCGGGTCGAGGTGGACGCGCCGGACGCCTGCCTCGTCCTCGGCGACGAGGCGACGCTGTGCCAGATCGTGGCCAACCTGCTGGCCAACGTGCGGACGCACACACCGGTGTCCGCGGACGTGCGGGTCTCCGTCGCCGACGACGGCGACCGGCGCGTGCTGCGCGTCCGCGACGAGGGCCCCGGGATGCGTCCGCAGGACGCCGAACGGATCTTCGACCGGTTCTTCCGCGCCTCGCGGGACGGGGGCGCGGCGGCCGACGGCGTCGTCCCCGCCGAGACCGGCAGCGGCCTCGGCATGGCCGTGGTCCGTGCCGCCGTCGCGGCGAACGGCGGCACGGTCTCCGTCGACACCGCCCCGGGCGCAGGGCTCACGGTCGAGGTCCGGCTGCCCGTGGCGGCGGCCGTGTCCGTCGACGACCGGGCGGCGGAACCTGCGGTGCGGTCGTGACGCCGTGCTCAGGCGCTGATCGCGCCCGTCCCCAGGAGGCCGAACAGCAGCATGCCGACGACGATCCGGTAGACCACGAACGCATTGAACGTGTGCCGGGCGACGAACTTGAGCAGCCACGCGATGGACGCGTACGCGACCAGGAACGACACCAGCGTGCCGGCCACGAGCGGCCCGGCACCGGCCCCGGAGCCGAGCGCGTCCTTCAGCTCGTACAGCCCCGCGCCGGTGAGGGCCGGGATCCCGAGGAAGAACGACAGACGCGTGGCGGCGACCCGGTCGAGGTCGAGGAAGAGCCCGGTGGAGATCGTCGCGCCGGACCGGGAGAAGCCGGGGAACAGCAGCGCGAGGATCTGCGAGCAGCCGACGAGCATCGTGTCCATGAGGGAGGTGTCGTCCTCGCCGCGCTTGTGGCGGCCCACTCGGTCGGCCGCCCACATCACCGCACTGCCCGCGATCAGCGACCCGGCCACCACCCACAAGGACGCGAGCGGGCCGTTGATCAGCGGCTTGGCGGCGAGGCCGACGACGACGATCGGGATCGTCGCGTAGATGACCCACCAGCCGAACTTGTAGTCGTGGTGGTACCGCTCCTCCGGCTCCCGCAGACCGCGCGTCCACGCGGTGGCGATCCGGGCGATGTCCTGCGCGAAGTACACCAGCACGGCGGCGATCGCCCCGACCTGGATGACCGCGGTGAACCCCACCACGGCGGTGTCGTCGACCGGGATGCCCATGATCCCTTCGGTGATCTTCAGATGCCCGGTCGAGGACACGGGCAGGAATTCCGTGACCCCTTCGACGATGCCGAGGACGACCGCTTGGCCGAGGCTGATGGCGCTCATGGGTCCTTCCGGGGGGATGGAGGCGTCGCGCTGCCGCGATCGGCGGCGGGCGGGGGAGACGGAGGCTGCCTCCGGTCCCCGGATACAGGCTTACCGCCGCAAGGCCGGTCGTCGGCCGTTCGGCACGTCGGTCATTCGGAGGAATCCGGCGGGGCGGCTCAGCCCCACACGGCCTGGGCCGCCGCGGCACCCGTGAACGCGGCACCGAGACCGGCGGCGACGCTGCCCGCCGTGTTGGCCACCGCGTAGAAGCGCGCGCCCTGCTCGGCGAGGCGCATCGTCTCGTACGCGAAGGTCGAATACGTGGTCAGGCCGCCGCACAGCCCGGTGCCGATCAGCAGCTGCAGATGCGACGAACCCGCCCCGGCGGTGACGGCGCCCGTGAGCAGGCCCAGCACCGCGCAACCGGCCAGATTCACCGTGAACGTGCCCCAGGGGAACAGCGAAGTGTGGCGCGTCTGCACGGCACGGTCGGTGAGGTAGCGCAGCGGAGCGCCGACCATCGCGCCGAGGACGACCAGGAGCCAGTTCACGACGCCTCCGCGGGGGATTCGGCGACCTTGGCCACGGCCACGCGGCGGGTCGCCCAAGTGCCCAGGCACACCGCGGCCGACGCCGCGGCCAGGGTGCCGGCCAGATAGCCCAGCGCCTGGCGCGCCTGGTGGTGGTCGACGAGCCGCTGGACGTCGACGACGTATGTCGAGAACGTGGTGAAGCCGCCCAGCACCCCGGTGCCGAGGAACGGCCGCACCAGCCGGTGCGGCTGCCGGACCTCGGTGACCAGCACGAGCAGGATGCCGATCAACGCGCAGCCCACGACGTTGACGGCCGGCGTCGTCCACGGAAACGCGTCGGGCGCGGCGGGCCAGGCCACCCCCGCGGCGTAGCGGGCGGCGGCGTCGAGACCGCCGCCGAGGGAGACGACGGCGACGACCGGGCCTTGCCCGTCCCACCGGGCCTGCGGAGTCGGCGCCGGGACGGCGGCATCGGGATCGATCAGGCCGTGCGCGACGGGGGATTGCGGGGCGTGCATGAACGGACGTCTCCTACTCGCCGGGCGCCCGGGCATGCGAGCGCACACGATCAGCAAGTAGGGACTGTTGGCGGCCGAATGCCGCGGTTCGGTTCCGGCGAGCCCCACCGCCGGCACACCCGGCCGAAGCCGAGCACGCGAGCCAGGGTAGCGGGCGGGATGGTGGCGGCCAAGCGGTGAACGAACGACATCGGGTACAAGCGAAAGCAGTAAGCAGTAAGCCGTAAAGGTCACTACCCCCGAGGACCCCCATTGCCCACCACCACCCGTCTCCTCCTCACCACCGACACGCACATCCCCCGGCGCGCCCGCGTTCTCCCCGACGTGCTCCTCGAGGCCATCAGTGCCGCGGATGTCGTCGTGCATGCCGGGGACTGGGTGGACGAGGGCACGCTTGACCTCTTCACCGCGCGGGCGCGGCGGCTTGTTGCCGTGTACGGCAACAACGACGGGCCCGAGCTGCGGGCCCGGCTGCCGGAGATCGCGCGGGCCGATGTCGACGGGCTGCGGCTGGCGGTCGTGCACGAGACCGGGGCCGCAGCCGGGCGGGAACGGCGTTGTGCGGCACGGTTTCCGGACACCGACCTGCTGGTCTTCGGGCACAGCCACATCCCGTGGGACACCGCCGCCCCCGGCGGCCTGCGCCTGCTCAACCCCGGCTCGCCGACCGACCGGCGCAGTCAGCCGCGGCACACGTACATGACCGCCGACGTCACCGACGGCGTGCTGACCGACGTGCGACTGGTCGCGCTGTAGCCAATCCGGGCGCCGGCCCTCCGCTTCCGCAACGGCCCGTTGGTCCGATGTGGTGAATTCGTGCGGGCAACGGAGGAGCCGTGGTTTCGGCTGGGGAGGACATCCCCGCCAGGGTGCGCGGACGCGTACCGGTTCCACGAAACGACCCGGGGTGTGCATTGACGACCGCCGACCGCACGAAAATCGACCGCCGGAGCATGTTCCGCCTGACCTCGGCCGCCGCGGTCGGCGCCGGCCTCGCCGTCGGCGTCGCCGGTGCCGCGGAGGCCGCGCCGACGCGTGCCGGGCAGTTCGTCCTGACGGGCAAGCGCTCCGGCGCGAACATCCCGAACGTGCTGACCCCGGGCGCGGGCTACTTCGTGCACTACGACCTGACCGACGCGAACGGCAAGGCGGCCGGCACCGAGAACGCGTTCACCGTCCCGGTCACCGTCGGCCTCGACGGCGCCCTCGTCGTCTCGACCCTCGTCCTGGTCCTGAACGACGGCCAGATCACCGCCAACGCCGCCTTCCAGCGTCCGCTGCCCTCGGTCACCGAGATCGCGACGACGTACACCCCGTGGTCCCACACCTTCGCCGTCACCGGCGGCACCGGCACCTACGTCGGCGCCTCGGGCACGATCACGATCGACCACCCGACGAAGGACGACGACAAGCTGACGATCGACCTGAAGTAGCGAAGCAGCGCGGGAGAGGCGGGCGGCGTCCCGGGTCCGTCGGCCCGCGGACGCCTTTCGCGCGGCCCGACGTAGGCTGCCGATGTGGGACCGGCGCGTGGTGGCGGGCGCACCCCGGCGGGGCCGGTGGTGCCGGATCCGTACGTCTCGGTAGTGCGGCGGCCCTCGCTGCCGTCGCTCGCGCCGTTCGTCCGGGTGATCGGGTACGCGGGGGAGACGGGCGGAGGATCGTTCCCGCAGGCCGCTGAACTGGTGCTGCCGAACGGCGGGCTCCAACTGCTGGTGAACCTCGACCGGGACGAGCTGGGCTCCCATGCGGCCGGTGCCGATCGGCTTACCCGTGGGGCGGCGTTGCAAGGCCCGCAGTCCGGGCCCGTCCTGGTCGAGCCGGAGCAGCAGCGGGCCGTCGTGTGGGCGGCGTTCCATACCGCCGGGGCGGGGCCGTTCGCCACGGTGCCGTTGGCGGAGGTGCGGGAGCGGCTCGTCGGGCTCGAGGACTTGTGGGGGCGGGGCGGGGCCGTCCTGCGCGAGCGGCTGCTGGAGGCCGCGGCGGCCGGGGGACCGCAGGCGTGCCTGCGGGAACTCGAGGCGGCGTTGGCGGAGGTTGCCGCACCCGAGCGCGCACCGGATCCCGCGGTGCGCATGGCCGCCGCGCGGCTCGGCCGCGGCGTGTCGGTGGCCGAGGCCGCGGACGGGGTCGGCTGGACCACGCGGCGGCTGTCCGCCGGGTTCGCCGCGCAGGTCGGGCTGTCGCCGAAGCGGTACGCACGGATCCGGCGCTTCCAGCGGCTCCTCGCCCGGGTGAACGGCGAACCCGAAAGCCCGGATTGGGCGTTGCTCGCCGCCGAAGTCGGCTACCACGACCAGGCCCACCTGATCCACGAGTTCCGGGCGCTCGCCGGGATGACGCCGACCGCGTACGCCCCGCGGTCCGCCGCCGCGCTGAACCACGTGCCGCTGCTCGGGTGACCTCGCCGCGCCCGCGCCGATTCCTACAATCCCGGATGCCGGTCACGGGCAATCCTGGACCCATGACGAACACCGACATCCACGGCCTCTACGCACGCCTCGTCGTCTCCGACGCCGCGCGGGCGATCGACTTCTACCGCTCGGCGCTCGGCGCCGAGGAGGTCGAGCGATACACCGACAAGGACGGCCACATCGTGCACGCCATGCTCCGCATCGGCGGTGTGCCGATCGCGGTCAAGGACGAGGGCATCGACCCCCACCCGAACGCGCTCGGCGGCACCCCCGTGATCATCGCCCTGGAGGTGGCCGACGCCGACGCCGTGGCCGACGCGATGGTGCGCAGCGGTGCGACCGTGGTGTTCCCCGTGGGCGACCAGCACTACGGCCAGCGCAGCGGCCGCCTCGCCGACCCGTTCGGCCACGTGTGGATGATCGCCCAGCCCCTCGAATCGCTGACTCCCGACGAGATCCAGCAGCGCACGCAGGAACTCGACGACTAGGGCGCGTCTGGTGTGAATACACCAGAAACGCCTTGGTGCGTCCGGTCGCTCGGCCCGGAGTGCCGGTCAGTTCCCGGCGAGTGCGCGGCCGGCCTCGCGGGCCGCGGTGAGGGCGTCGGAGTGGTGCCGGGCGGCGAGGTCGCGCAGATCCTCCATGCCGGGGGTGGTGGCGGCGAGGGTGAGTTCGCGCTTGACGACCGTGAGGTCGGCCTGCCAAACGTCGGCGAGGATGCGCTCCAGGTAGGGGGTGGAGTGGTCCCAGCCCTCGCGCGGCGTGCCGGGGCCGTAGCCGCCGCCGAGGGAGGTGACCAGCACGGTCGGGGTGCCCTTGAGCAGGGGGGTGGTGGGCCCCGCACCGGCGATGACGAGGTCCGCCCAGGTCTTGAAGTGCTGGGACACGCCGTAGTTGTACAGCGGGACCGCGAGGATCGCGGCGTCGGCGCCCTGGAGTTCGTCGGCCAGGGTCGCGGCCAGGGAGACGGCTTCGCGCTGAGCCGGGGTGCGGTCCGTCTCGGGGGTGAAAGCGGCCGTGGTGGCGAGGACCCAGGAGTCCGCGGGGAAGAAGTCGGTGCCGAGGTGGCGTCGGGTCACCGTGGCGTCGGGGTGCGCGGCCGTCCACTCGGCTTCGGCCGCGTCGGCGATCTCGGCGCTGGTGGATGCGCCGGGCAGGATGCTGGCGTCCAGGCGGAACAGGTTCATGGCGTGATTCCTCGCAGGGGTCGGTGCGGTACGGAGGCATGGCGGTGCCCACGGGCATCGGCGTTTCCGGTGGCGTGGATGCCGTCGACGAGCCTAAACGGACTTTACCCCGTTTGCTATTCCCCGGGTAGATTGGCCGCGTGGACCGGTCCGTAGTGCCCTTCGGCAAGCCGCGCGGCGAACGCGCCGACGCGGTGCGCAACCGCGAGCGCCTGCTCGAGACCGCCCGCGAACTCATCGCGGAGTACGGCGTGGAGCACGTGACGATGGACGGCCTGGCCGAGCGTGCCGGGCTGGGCAAAGGCACCGTCTTCCGTCGCTTCGGCACCCGGTCCGGCATCTTCCAGGCCCTGCTGGACGCGGCCGAGCGGCAGTTCCAGGAGCAGGTCCTCTCCGGCCCCCCGCCGCTCGGTCCCGGCGCCGACCCCGTGGCGAGGCTCGTCGCATACGGCCGCGCCCGCATCGCGTTCCTTCTCGCCAACCACGCCGTCGCCCGCGCGGCACTCGACCGCGCCCAGCCGATCCCGGCCGGCGACGCGTCCGTGTCCCAGCTCCATATCCGTGTGCTGCTGGGGCAGGCCGACGTGCGGATGCCCAGCCTGGACGGCCTCTCCATCCAGCTCACCGCCGCGCTGGAGGGCCCGCTGCTGCTCTACCTGTCCATGTCCGGCTCGAGCGTCCCGCCGACGCGGGACGTCGACCGCCTTCTCGGCGACAGCTGGCAGGCCCTGGTCGAACGCATCACCGCGACCCCCTGACCGCCGAGGCCCGCGTCGGCAGCGGTGCCGTCCACCCGGATTCACTCCCCGGCGACCGATGATTTCCCGGTCCCCGGGGAGTCGTCCCTTGCACGGACGCAATTTCGCGGAAGCCGAGCGGAAGTGGAAAGGGATTCCCAATGACGAAGTCAAGTCGCTGGGACGGCGTCGTGTGATCGCGTCATGCCGCTGCGAGAGCGAGCTTGCGAGTGTCTGTGTGGAAGGTTCGCTGGTCGCGTATGAGTGCCCAGAG
>NZ_BAABHS010000048.1:0-58514 GCF_039542225.1 Yinghuangia aomiensis
CACGTGTCTTCTCGGTCGAAGCACAGGATCAGGCGAAGGCCGCCCACATCACCGGGATCAACGAAAACCCAGACAAGCCAAGCCACTTGCTGCTAAAGAGCAACCCCAAGGTTAAACGACAAGCTGAAGGAACTCGCGGACAACTACGACGTGTCCCTCTCCACCGCCCAGCGAGCCGTCAGCCAGCTCGACCACGACGGCCTGGTCACCAGCGGGGGCCGCGGCCGCCGCACCCTCGTCACCCCGGCCGCCGACCAACCGCCGACCAGCCGCCCTCTCCCGCCCGCGCCGGGGCCTGACCCCGAGACCGTTCCTGAGCCCGCACCCGAGCACCCGCACGGGCAAGGGCCGGCCGGAGCGGCGCCGCCGTCGATCGCCGACGTCGTCGCCGCAGCGCGTGCCACCGGCGACGCCAAACTGGCGGCGCAGGCCGACAAGATAGAAGCCGCCTTCGACGCCCTGGTGGCGATGGTCGGCGAGCACCAGGCGCTCGCCCGCGCACAAGCGGACGTCGACCGGCTCGAAGCCCAACTCGCCGAGGCCCGGGCCAAGGTCCGCGGACTCAAACAGGGCAAGACCGCGCCCAAGTCCCGCACCGCCGCCAGCGGTGCGGCTGCGCACCGCGCGGTCGACCCCAAAGCGGTCCGCGTATGGGCCGCCGAGAACGGCGTCGACTGCAACACGCTCGGCATCGTGCGCCACGAGGTCGTCGACGCCTACCTCGCCGCCATGCGTGCCGAGGGGGCGCGGGCATGACGCCGCGTGTGCGCACCTGGCGCATCGACACCGTCCTGGGCCCACGCGGCGCGGCCGACCTGGTCCGCGCCTCCGCCGCGCAGTACATGCGGTACGACGGGCTGGACGAGGATGCCGCGTTCCGTGCGGCGTGCGATCTGGCCGCGTCCGAGTCAGCGTGGCTGCTGGCGCGCCGCGGGCAGGTCTGGGAACTGGACGGCATGTACTTCGCGACCGCGGAGATGCCGCGCCGGATCCGGATCCGCGCCGTTTTCCCGGCGTGCGGCCGGCACCTGATGCGGATCCGGTTCACCGACCTGTCGCGCCGCTGGCGCCCGTGGCGGCGGACCGCGTATCTGCGGGTCGACGACCTGGACGCCTGCTACGCGCTGACCGCCTGGCCGCGCCCGCCCCGACCGCCGAGGCGGGCGCGGTGAGCGGCCGCACGGCGATCGAGTGGACCGACGCGGTGTGGAACGCCGTGACCGGGTGCGACCGCGTCTCCCCCGGCTGCGCCGGATGCTATGCGCTGACCATGGCGCGGCGGCTGAAGGCCATGGGCTCGGCGAAGTACCAGACCGACGGCCACCCGATCACCAGCGGTCCGGGGTTCGGCATCGCCGTCCACGAGGACGCGCTGACCGAGCCGTTGCGCTGGCGAAAGCCCCGCCGGGTCTTCGTGAACTCCATGTCCGACCTCGGACACGCGCGTGTGCCCCGCGCGTTCGTCGCGCGGATGTTCGCGGTCATGGCCCTCGCCGACCGGCACACGTTCCAGGTGCTGACCAAGCGCCCGCAGCGCCTGGCGGCGATGCTCGCCGACCCGGCCTTCCAGGCCGACGTCCACCAACACGCCGCCGCCCTGGCCGCCGCCCGGTGGCCGGGGCACCCGGCCCCGCCCATGGTGTGGCCGCTGCCGCACGTGTGGGTCGGCACCTCGATCGAGTCCGACGCCTACTGCCGCCGCGCCGACGCCCTGCGACGGGCACCCGCCGCGCTGCGGTTCCTGTCGCTGGAGCCGCTGCTCGGACCGTTGCCGTCGCTGGATCTGGACGGCATCGGCTGGGTCATCGTCGGAGGCGAATCCGGCCCCCGGCACCGGCCCATGGATCCAGGCTGGGCGCGTGCCCTCCGGGACCGCTGTGTCGACGCCGGCGTCCCGTTCTTCTTCAAGCAATACGGCGGCCTACGCCTCCAGGACGGGCGCCGACTGCTGGACGGCCGCACCTGGGACGAGATGCCCGCCACCACCGGCGCGCCGTCCGCGTTCTACCCCACGACCACGCCGACCCCGGAGGGGAATCCGTGACCAGCACTTACCAGCTCACCCCGTACGCGCCCGGTACGGACGCGACCGCCAAATCGGCGCCGTTGCCGCGGGTTCCGGTGACCGGCGGCATCCTCGACGTCCTCGCGGTCATCCGCCCGTGGTTCGACGAGCGCGCGGCCGCGGTCGTCCACGTCCACCGCGACGGCGCCCTGGTCGCGCGGCTCGCCGCCGCGGACCTCGCCGCCACCGACGGCATCACGTACACCCGACCCGACCACGCCGACCCCCGCCCCCGGCCCGCCGCGACCCTCGGGCAGGCGGTCCTCCTCGCCGGAGCGTGGATCGCCCCCACGCCCGCCAAGGCGCGTGCCGGCGTCCAGCGCGACGGGGTGTGGGTGCTGTCCGTCGACGCGACGGACTTCCCCGGAGCGGCCGAACTGGCCGACGAACGACCGGACAAGGCCCGCTGGACGGAGTGGCCCAGCTGGCGCGAGGAACCGCCCGCCGCGTACATCACGGATGTCGCGGAGAGCCTGCGCGACGGGTTCGGGTGGACCATCGCCGAGACGTCCCACGACGGGTTCTCCGTCGACTTCTCCCCCAAGGAACCCGAACCGCATCACAGCTGGACCGACCACCAGGTCGGCGGAGACTACTGGTGGGCGACGTTCATCCCCCGCCTCGGATGGGCGAGCGGGATGAAATCCACCGGGCCGCAGCGCCCGCGGAGGCAGGCCACCCGCGACTTCCCGCTCCCCGTGCCCGCCGACCCCGGTCACCCGGACGAGGTCGCTGTGTACCTGGCCCTAGCCCTGGAACACGGACCGTTAGGCCACGCTGCCGCCGACGCATGATGTGATGACCATCCTCAACGGGCCCTGCACCCTGGCTACATGCCGAGGTGCAGGGCCTTCTGCGTTTACACGCTCATTCGCATGAGAGCAGCCTCGGGCTTCGATTGGTGAAGGAGCGAACGCCAGCGTTTACCGGGTAAACGTGTGGCCCCTCGGCACTCGTCCGGTCGGTCGAGCTGCGCTGTGTTTACCCGGTAAACGCCCCCGGACAGCTACGCCTTCAGTCGACACGTCCCGTAACGCGCATCCCGGGCATGAAGACATGGGATAGTCGTGCCGCTCGCAGACCCACACGCCAACGTGCGGTGTGCTGCGACACCGGGGAATCAGACCGAAAGGGCAGTACCCGTGGCACAAGTTCACCTGCTCCTCAACCAAAAGGGCGGGGTCGGCAAAAGCACGCTGACCGTCAACCTCGCCGCTATCACCGCGGACGTCATCGCGAGGCCGGACCGGCAGGTCCCGCCAGTGCTCGCCGTGAGCATCGACCCACAGGGCTCGGCTACCTGGTGGGCCGACCGTGTCGGCGACGACCTTCCGTTCGACTTCGTCCAGGCGCACCGAGAGCCGCAAGAGCTTTCGCGTCTCAAGGAGATCGACGGCTACGAGCACATCTTTGTTGATACTCCCGGCTGGATCGGGCCGGACGCCGACGACGACGGCGTCGAGGACCGCGACCCGCTCGGAGACGGCCGGGCCGGTGTCGCGCTCCGCGCGGTCCTCGAGGCTGCGGACGACGTCATCGTCCCGATCGAACCGGAAGGCCTGGGTTTCCTTCCCACAGCGAACACGATCGAGAACGTCGTCAAGCCGCGCGGCATCCCCTACACGGTCGTCATCAACAACTGGGATCCTCGCGACGGCACAGCCGATCTCGACGAAACCAAGGCCTTCATCGACGGCCAGCAGTTCCACCGCGCGCAGACCGTAGTCCGGCACTACAAGATCCATACGCGTGCTGCGGTGGAGAACCGCGTCGTCACTCAGTACCCGCGCAACCGCATTTCGCTCGAAGCCCGCGAAGACTTCTTCCGGCTCGCCCTTGAGCTCGGCCTCGGCGGCACACGGCGTCAGCGCAAAGGCGCCGGAAGGGCCGCGAAGTGAGCCGGCGTCAGGGGAGTCTGGCGAATCTGCTGCCCCCGAAGTCTGATGGCGGAACACCACCCAAGAAGCCAGCGGCCGTGAGCAAGTCAGCGGCGCCTCCGGTAGTTGGCGCTGCCCCCGAGGTGGCCACCACGCTGATCGCCTTCAACCCGTACAACCCGCGCGAGTCGCTGGGCGACGTTGCCGAGTTGACTGCCAGCATGCAAGAACACGGCCAGATGCAGGTCATCACCGTGGTGACGCGGGAAGCCTTCCTGAAGGCACATCCGCACACGGAATCCGAGATCGGCCCGGACGCCTTGTACGTCGTGGTCGATGGAAACCGCCGGCGCCTCGCAGGTGAAATGGCTGGGCTGGCCAAGCTCAAGTACGTGGTCGACGACAGCCTCGCAGAGACAGCCGAGACGATGCTGGTCTCCGCGCTGATCACAGGCATCCATCACCAGTCCTTCGAACCCATCGACGAGGCACGAGCGATCGAACGCCTCGTCGACGTCCTCGGCAGCGCAGCAGAGGTAGCCCGTCACCTGTCGAAGACTCCCGGCTGGGTATCCCAACGCAGAGCGCTGTTGAAGCTGGTGCCGGAACTCCAAGAGGAAGTGAAGTCCGGGGCTCTGACCGTCAAAGCAGCTCGAACGATCGGGACGCTCCCGGAGAACGAACAGCCAAAGGCGGCTGCCGAGGCCCGCGCAGCGAGAACCCGCGACAAGGCGGCCGGACCGGGCAAGGCCAGGTCCAGCGGCGAGCAACCTACGCGTGTACCAGCACAGGCATCGACAGGCACGGCCGACGAGCAACGAGGGACGACTCTGCCGCATGCCGGAACCGCTGCGCCGACCATGCGCCTGGGCACGCCACAGGAGATCGCTACAGAGTTGGCGCAGCACCTGGCACCTGCGGAGCTCGAAGTCCTGGTCGAGATCCTGATGAGCAAGATCGAGGCCTAGCAACGTTTACCCGGTAAACGGTGGCGGGCGACGTGACCGGCACCGTGCACGCGCGACGTCGTTCACGGACGCCGCACCCAGATCGCGTGTTTACCGGGTAAACGAGATGGCCGCTTGGCAACGCCCCACCCACGGGTGGGGCGTTCGCTTAGGAGAGCCGCGCTCGTAGGTGGTCTCCGAATGCAGGTATCCCGAGCTAGGCAGCGCTTGCCCCGTGACCTGAGGGGACGTGTGGCGACACTGCCGCCTCCGCATGGGATCGACGTCAGGCAAACGTCACCTGAACGTCGGGCCGACGTCGGCGCGATCAGGGGGCGGGACTTGGTGACTCGGCCGCGCTGACCGGCGGTGGAAGTGCGGGCTGTGCTGCTCTTCGGGCTGCGTCCGGCTCGTTCGAGTTAGGCGCGCATTGCGGCCATGAGGTCAACCGTCAGAGCCTCCGGGACCCGGCGCGCATCCGTCGCTCCGGGTCGGCTCGAGCTGATCGCTCGGCTGCGGGTTTGGCGGCCTTCGTCATGCCGGCGGGCGTGAGCCGTCGCGCTCCAGGCCGGTGTAGTCCTGTCCGGGGATGGGGCGGACCTGGGTGCCGGGGATGACGTGGTATTCCTCGACCGGTCCGGCTTCCCAGCCGCCGTCAGCCCAGTCCGTTATGGCCTTCCATCCTGGGGCGGTTGCGTGGAGGGCCCACGCGCCGGAGCTGCTGCGGACCCAGCGGACCGCCCGGACTACGACGGTGCCTGCGTCGTCGGGGAGGTCCATCCAGGCCCATGGTCCGCCCTGGGCTGCTTGAGTTCTAGTGTTCGTTGCAACACCCCAGTTCAGGGGGTGCGATGAACTTCGAGGTTCGACCGGACCGACGGCAGTTGGGGACTACGCCCCTGGTCCGTGAGCGGGATGAATACTTCCGCCTCATGGACCAGGGCGTGGGCAATCGCGAGGCCTGCCGGATCGTCGGCATCGATCAACGGACCGGCAGGCGGTGGCGGAATGGCCGCAACGCGTCCGGCCGGACGAAGGCGTACCCGCCGGTCCGCCAGCCTGACGCGCCGGATCGCCCGTCTCGGTACTTGCGCGAGCACGAGCGCATCCACATCGCCGACCGGTTGCGGGAGCGGGCGTCCATCCGGGCGATCGCGGCCGAGCTGGGACGCAGCCCTTCCACGGTCAGCCGGGAGATCCGCAGGAACGGCATGCCGCTGCGCGGAGATGCCGCGCGATGGGTCTATCGGCCGCATGCCGCACAGTCCCGCGCCGATGCCCGCCGCCCCGGCCGAAGCCCGGAAAGATCAGCCGGAACCCGCAATTGCGGGAGTTCATACGGAGCCGTCTCGAACGCCGCTGGAGCCCCGAACAGATCAGCCATGCCCTGCGGGCGCGCTTCCCGGGCCGGCCGGAGATGCACGTGACCCACGAGACGATCTACCAGGCCCTCTACGTCCAAGGCCGCGGAGAACTGCGCAGGGAAGTCGCCCGAGCCCTGCGAACGGGACGGGCGATGCGCCGGCCGCACCGCTCCTCGCACAAGCGTCAGCCACGCATGTCGGCAGGCATGCTGATGATCAGTGAACGCCCCGCAGAAGCCGCCGACCGCGCGGTCCCCGGGCACTGGGAGGGCGACCTGATCATCGGCAAGGCCCACAAGTCCGCCATCGGCACGCTCGTCGAGCGCTCCAGCCGCTTCGTCACCCTGGTCCACCTGCCCGACGGCCGTCAGCCGACTCACATGCGCGACGCGCTCGTCCAGGCCGTCTCCGGCCTGCCGGCCCAGCTCCGACGGTCCCTGACCTGGGACCAAGGCTCCGAAATGCACCTGCACCGGCAGTTCAGCACCGCCACGGACATGCCCGTCTACTTCTGCGACCCGGGCAGCCCCTGGCAGCGCGGCTCGAACGAGAACACCAACGGCTTGCTCCGCCAGTACTTCCCCAAGGGCACGGACCTGGCCGCCCACACGCGCGCAGACCTCGACGCGGTCGCCGCCGAACTCAACAGCCGCCCACGCAAAACGCTCGGCTGGGAAACCCCAGCCGAGCGCCTCGCCAAGCTGCTAACCACAGCCAGTTGATCACTCGTGTTGCAACGACCCCTTGAATTCGCCCTGGCGGGGGCGGGCCGCCGACCGGAACCGGCTCGAGCGCGCCAGAGAGCGGGGGCGCTGTGGGGGCGGGCCGAGGGGCCGCGTCGGTTGCCGCGGCGCGTTCGGCGAGGGCCCGGGCGGCACGTTCTCCGAACGACCCCCAGGCGCCGGCCGTCAGGTCTTTGCGCCCCATGTCTTGATCGTATGCCGACAAGGCCGTCTTGTCGCAAATACGTTCGAATGATGGCGGTCGCCCCTGCGCTCGCCGTGGGATCGTCCCTCGACGCAGCAACGGGCCGACGGCCCGGGCCGCTGTTCGTCATCGTGGCGGCGTGGCGGCGTGGCGGGGGAGTGCGGAGCGGTCGTCGGTTTATCGCGGGTCGAGGTGTCGGCAACGGGCGCATTGCGCCCCGGCCGGGAGCCCCAGAGTGCCTGGGCTCGGCTGGTCAGTCTTCGCTGATGCGGTTCCATCCCAGGGCGGTCATGGTCTCGGTCTCCCAGTCGTCGAAGAGCTGGGGGAGTGCGTCGGGGCTGCGTTGGGCGTCGCGGATCCACCGGGTCAGGGCATCGGCAGCCGGGCGGCCTTGGTCGCAGTCGGCGCACAGTTCCATCCATGCGCCGGTCCACAGGGGGCCGTGCCAGTTCAGCAGCAGGTGTTTGCCGCATCGTGAGCACGGGCGTGGTTCCCGGGTAGGGGTGGAGTCCTTGCCGCGCTGGTCGTAGCGCAGGAGTTCCTCGTTGGTGTCGTGGTCGAAGGAGCCGTCGGCGTTGCCGATGCGGAAGAAGGTGCCGTCTGGTCGCACGACGAACCGCCAGTGGGACATGGGCCTCCAATACGGGAGGAAGAGTCTCCGACAGGGACGTACACCACCCGCCTGCCGTGGATCATCGTCAAGAGCCACCGCTTCCAAAACCCGCCGCCCGGCCGCTGGTTGGCGCGGTCGCTGACGCCCGCCGCGGCCTCAACGCCTCCCGGCGGCCGGGCTGCTCCGACCGACTTCGGAGCGCCGGGCCCGTCCCGCGCTTGCGCCCACCAGGACCCATCTCGTGGAAGTGGGCTGCGCTGTCTGCCTGGTTGGCGGGAGACTCGGGGGTGTTGCCGGTCCGTTGCGCAACGTTGACCGAACGCCGTTGCGTGGCATGCAACACGCGTGGGCCGCGTCAGGATCGTCCTCCGGCGCGGCATCCGGTTGGTCGTGGGTCGCGCACCCCTTGGATTGGAGTGAACTGTGCATCAGCCCTTGTTATCCCTCCGGGCAGCCCTGGTCTTCCTGCTTGCTGCGCTGGCTGGTGCCGGGGCGGGGGCGTTGACCGTGCTGACGGGTGCGGGTGTTCCGCAGTCCCTGCTGTACGGGGTAGGGGTGTTCGGGTTCGCGGTGGGCTTCTTCGACCGTGTCATCGGCCCGGGCCACGCGTGCGCCGCCGCCAGCGACGCCGTCGCCGCGCACGGCGAACCGGCCCGTGTGCAGTCCGTCGGCGAATGACCGGGGCACGCCATGGGATCGCTTCGCCCGCTGGACGCGGGGATCAGCGCAGAGTGCCGCGAATTCGCCGAGGCACTGCGGGACCTGTTCGGCCTCCTCGACGTCTCCGTGCGCGGCTACGGCGCACAGCGGTTCCGCAACGCCGGGAGCATCTCCAGGTTCCTCAGCGGGACCCGGGTCCCGCCGTGGCGGTTCGTCGTCGAACTGGTGGACGACGTTGCCACCTGCCAGGGACACCCTGTGCCCCCTGCGGACCTGGCCCGCCTGCTGCGTCTCCACCGGGCGGCCGTGCGCAGCGGAAGCGCCGCGGCCCGCCCGGTCAAGGTTCTCGAACTCCAGCTGGCGGAAGCAGAACTGGACGCGCGCCGCTCCACGGTCGAGGAGGAAGTCATCGGTGACGCCCTGCTAGACCGCAGCCACCGAGTCGCCGAGCTGGAGACACGCCTGACCCGCCTCGAGGCGACGTGGAGCGGGGCCGCGTCTCCGCAGCACACGGTCCTCGCATCGGAACGCGAAGCACTCGCGATGCAGGTGCGCCGACTCTCGGACGAGCTTGAGACGGCACGGCGCCGCGGACTGGACGCGGAGGCCCGCTGCGACATCCTGGAGCGGCAACTCGCCGCGTTGGAAGGGCCCTGGCCGGATCCGAAGCAGCCTGCCAGCGCGGCACAGCCGAAGATCCTGCTGGTGGACGACCAGCCGCACAACCTCCTCGCGCTGGAGGAGGTCGTTGCCGCGCCCGGCCACGACATTGTCTCCGTTGGCTCGGGGAACGAGGCGCTCAAGGCGCTGCTGGCGCACGACGACTTCGCGGTGATCATCCTCGACGTGCAGATGCCAGGCATGGACGGGTACGAGACCGCCGCCCATATCAAGCGTCGGTCCCGTACACGCAGCATCCCGATCATCTTCCTGACCGCGATGGGCCTCGACGCCGACCACTCGATCCGCGGGTATGCCGCCGGCGCGGTGGACTACATCACCAAGCCGTTCGATCCGTGGGCGCTGCGAGCCAAAGTCGCGGTGTTCATCGATGTCCACCTGGAGCTCCGCGGGCGCGGCAGGAGCGCCTGACGCCGACTTCCACGCTTGGTCCTGCAAGAGGGCGCCGCCGCCGTCGATCGCTACACCATCCAGGCCGTATCCCGAGGGGCGGACCGGTCGCTGTTACGGCACCGCGGGCCAGTGTTCAGCGTCCCCACCTGGTGGAGCTGGGCATCAGCCGTGCTGCGCACCGCACCGCTGTGACTTTGCGAGCTCGGCGGCGAGCTGTCCGCGCTATTTGTCGTGGCGTGCGCCATCCGCCTACGGCCGATCACGCCACCGATTTGGTGCAATTGACGATGTGTCGTGCCGCCGGTATTGCGCGTGGGTTCGGTGTGGGGTGTCGGGCGGGCACATCCGCAGTGGACAGAGGCGCCCCCATCTCCGCTGTCAGATGACTCGGCGCTGCGTTGCGACGCGGAACCGGTCGCGCATCGCGCACCCTTTGACGAGGACCGCAGATCAGCGTTGGCCTTCGGCTCATCCGTAGTGCAGTTCCAGGGCGAGCTGTTGTCGCACTCGTTGACTTGGTCGCCGTGTGGGCAGATCCGTCGCGTCGGCGAGTGAGAATGCGGTTGCCTCGGGTGAGCGCGGGCTTTGGCACGGGACAGTCAGGCGTGTCAGGGGAGGCATCCCGATCGCGGCTGCGGAGACTGCGGCCAATTCCGGCGTGTCCGCTAGGCGCGACGGTTGGGCTGTGGGTGCTTCTGTGCGACTCGACATGCCGTACGGCGCCAACGATCGTGCCAGAGCCGGACCGGCCGCGACGAACGCCCGCTGTTCTTCCCTCGGTTGGTCCGACATCCTGGCCAGGCGCCGCCACACCGGGGCCGCGGACGGACCGTCCACGCTCATGCGCGACAGGGCCGCGTCCAGGTCCTGGATGACGCGCCGGTTGCTCCGCGACACCAAGGCGTCGAACAGCTCGGCAACGTCCGGTGCGAGTCCGGGATCACGGGCGACCCACGCGCGGGCCACCCTCGTGAACCGCTCCTGGCCGCTGCGCAGGATGCCGAGCCAATCGCGGCCTGCGTCGCGGTCGGTCGCCGCATCGGTCGCCGCATCGCGCACCGCTAAGAGCCCGGCGGACTTCACCGCTTCGCGCACCAGCGGGTCCCTATAGCGCTCGGACACCAAGGCTGGGTTGATCCCGTCCAACGGTTTCGGATTGAACCGATGACCCCGCTGCCGGGGCCCTTGGTCGTCGACCCCGATCGGGGTGTCTTTCGGGCCGTGCAGCGTCTCCTCGATCGTGTACAGGGCGTCTGAACTGCCGAACGTCAGGCCCACCTCGGACGGCAGATATGACTTGGGAGTCCCCTGCCATGTCTCATCGGCGTGCAGATGCAGGGCGTAGCCCTGCTTGGTCCCAGGGTGCAGGTCGTGCGGAGATGCGGCGAAGAACGTGTACCTCCCGTGGAAGTCGACCTCGGGGTATAAGGCGGCCAGCATCTCCTGAATCGTGCCCTTGTACCCGTCGTCGACCAAGGTCACCGCGCCGCCGGCACCACCCACGGCCACACCCTCGCGGCGCAGGTAGGCGGTCAGCCGCTCGGACGCACCATCGACCAATGCCCGGTCGACCCGGTCCGCCACACGGAGGCGGAAGTAGTTGAGCCCGGGGAACCGGGCCTGGTGGTTGCGCTCGCGATCCTGCAGGGCGGACTCGACGACAACACGCGAGAGCACCACTTCAGTGCAATGCGCGGCGAAGAACTCCGGGTCCAGGGCACGCGCAGCGACCGCAAGCGGATGACCGTCCCGACCGACGAACACGATTTTCCGGGAAGGGTCTTGCTCCACGTCGTGGCGCAGATCCGGAAGCATCTGCGCCACGACGGAGACGATGAACGGCGCGTTGGTCTCGCGGAAGATCCTGTGGGCTTGTGTGACGGTGTCGGGCTGCCCGAACGACTCCAGACCGTACGCGTCGATCATGTCCGCCACGTCGGCGAAGCCTGCAACGAGCGATTCCAACGTTTCCCCCAGTGCGCCAACGTCGCCACGTCGCCGCAAAGTTGGCGCGGCGAGGACAGCGAAACTCACCGCAGAACGATGATCGCTCGTACGCCAGGCTACGGAACACCGCCAACAACGTCACACCCAAGCCCCGCTCCAAATGCCGACCCACCACTACCCGCTGCGTGAGCACTCTGTACGGCTGCCTTTTTGGGGCGCGTGGGGTCGGAGAAACGACCGGCCGTGAGGCGCAATAGGCCTTGGCGTCCAGGATGAACCGGTAATTTTCGCCCTCTTCCTCGACCGCGCGCCGCGCACCCGGGCTGGTGCGCGGCGCGCTTCGCAGAACGCCCGGACAAATCCGGAGTACAAGGGGCTGAAAGGGGGCATACAAGGCCCCCTTGTCCGCGTCCCGATACGCGGCCGCGCGGGCGGCACGTGCGCCGAGGCGGCGGCCCGGTGCGCCCGTCCGCCAGCCGCTGGAGGCACGCACGCGCACCGGGCCTTTTCCGGCGCAGCGATGCGCGGTGCACGGGGCGCGTCTGCGGTTCGCGGTGCGGTGCGGGCGTCGCAATGTCGAATCCCGGTGCGGTGCGCGCACCGCACGCCGCACTGTTGTCGGCGCGCTCGGTTCGGGTGCCCGCACCGCGCACGGGACTCGGCTGGAGTGTGAAGCCTGAGGCGACGACCAAGATCATTCTTGGGCGATTGTCCATGCCGGTGCGCGCCTTCGCCGCGCCTCTTCGGGGTTCGGGACGAATCGGGAGGAAAAGGGGCCTAATCGGACACGCGTAGGACCCCTTGGCCGGGTTGGCATAGGGGGGTCTAGGCCGGGTGTGTTTCCGCTGGTCAGAGCGTTGGTCCAGACCGCGGACAAGGGGTGCTTGTTCATGCTGTGCGGTTCGTGGGTCGGCGTGGGGCCGGCCTCGGAGCGTGCCGGGAGGCGCAGCGTGGACGAGAAGCACAGCGGAACAACCGAGCGGAGCAACACCGACGGCCGGGCCCGGCCAGGCGGGGGAGGAGCGAACAGCCCGCAGACGGGCCCGGAACGCGTCCCTCAGCAGCCTCGGGATGGCGGGCCGGAGCCTGCGGACAAGGGGTCCGGGGCCTCGTCCGCTCCCTCGTCCATGGCCCCGTCCGCGGCTGTGCGGCAGGCTGACCATGAAAGCCCTGATCAGTCCGCCCCTGGTGGGGGTGGGCGGGGATTCGACTTCCCTTGTCTGCCTCGCCCCACGTCTTCTGGTGGGGCGTGGCAGTCCTCGGGTGTCCACCGCGGGGAGGTCTTGGTTGCGCTGGCGGTGTTCCAGCGGGCGACCGGCGAACAGCTGTGGAGGATGCTCCGTCCACACCACCGCCATGACCGGATCACCCGGAACGCGCTGAACGACCTGCGGCGGCGGGGACTGGTGCGGGCGGAATCTCGGCTGCCGTCCGGCCATCAGCTGTGGGTTCTGACCGTACGCGGTCATGCCGAAGCCAAGAGCATGCTGCCCGCGGGGATGAGGATGTCGGCGCTGCGCCCGGGCCCGCCCGCCGGAGGGGCGCAGGAGCGGCCGCGGGGTGCGGGCGGGTTCGACGCCCACGCGGCCGCGGTCACCGCGACCGCGGCACATCTGATCGGCGCGGGGTTCGGCACGGTGCTGTCGTGTGAGACGGAGGTCGCGCACAAACTCCCGTACGGCTACACCCAGTACGCCGACCTCGTGCTCCGCGCCCCGGACGCGGGCGTGCCCGTCCTGCTGGTCGAAGTCGACCGCGGGACCGAACCCGTGGACGAGCTGGTCGCCAAACTCCGCCGCTACGCCGAGTGGTTCCGGCTCCCGGCGACTCGGTCCGGTACGGATGTGCAGCGGGCCGCGTGGGACGGTGCGGAGGCGCACGGGTTCCGGTTGTGGTCGCGGGTCTATCCGGCGACCGGCCGGGAGGGCTTCCCTCCGGTCGCGTTCGTGTTCACCGACACCACCGCGGCCCGGCGCAAGGCCCGGATGGAGCGGTTCGCGGACGCCGCACGGGCCTTCTGGCGCGGGCGCCGGTACCCGGATCTCGGTGACGGGGTCACCGCGGTTGACTACCACCAGGCGGTGCCGGTGGTCGTGACCGAGCTGGAGCGGATCGCCGAACACGGCGCGGACGGGCCGGTGTGGTGGCGTCTGAGCCGGGGCAGCTGGCAGACCCTGACCGAGGCCCTGGACAACCCCGACGGCGACCGGCTGTACAAGGCCGAGCGGGCTGCGGCCGACGTCCGCGCCAAGGAGCGGATGGCTGCCGAGCGGGAAGCGCGGCGTCCGGTGTGCTCGCGGTGCGCGGGCGCGTCCTCCGACGACCGTTGGGAGATGGTCCAGTCCCACCGGCTTCCGCAGGGGCACAACGCCGCGTGGTGCGGGCCGTGCCAGGACACCGAGACTGCCCGAACAACCGCCGAGCAGCTGACGCGCGCATGGGACGCCCGCCTCGAGGCCGGTCTGTGTGTCCGGCAGGCACGCAACCGGCCGGTCGCCGGTGGGAGCGGCCTCGAAGGCGAGTACGGCGATCGGGCCCCGCCGCCACGGGGACGCCGGCAGCCGCGACGCGAGGCCGGGGGTGGGCTGGCGCCAAGAGCTGAGGACTGCCGGGCCAGCCCCAACGTCGCCGTCGAGGCGGCGTGGCCTTCGGCAGCGAGAAGGGGGTTGGTGTGGCGGCGGCCTCCGCTGTTGTTGTCTCGGGCGAGCCGCAGCCGAGGGGCGTCATCTGGGTGGCGGCACCAGTAAGTGCCGGTGCTTCCTCGCAGCCTTCGCACCGGGCAGGGCCGGAGAATTCATCGCGCATACGGGTCGGCGACGATTCGAGCGATGCGGGTGTCGACCGACTGAGGGTCAGGGGTCACCGAGGCATCGACGGACACGAAGAACCCGCGGTCGCCGATGCGGACGTAGAGGCGGTTGTACACGGGTTCCTTCGGGCTTTCCTTCTCTTGCTGGAAGTACACGGCTTGGTCGCCGACCCCGGACACGTCGCGGCCGACGATGCCCAGATCGCGGTCGTGGCTGCGTTCGAACTCGATGAACTTGTTGATGTCGGCCGGCATGAACGTGATGCTGATCCGCCATCCGTGGTCGACGATCAGCCCGCACTCGGCGCCGCTCCAGTCGGGGGCCCAGTTCGCCGGGAAGTCCTCGTCGAACGTCCGGCCGAAGTCCAGCCCCAAGCGGACGCGGGGAACGTGATCGCACAGCTTGGGGTCCCGCGCCGTGGTGAAGTATTTGGCGAGTGGGTCTTGGCCCGATGTCGGGCTGGCGGAGTGCGGAGCCTCCGGGGATGCGAGGCGCGTCGTGCCTCCGGGGGTTCCTGCGGGGGTGTCTGCTGCTGCGGGTCGCCCGGAGGGGCCGGGGTCCTTGGAACAGCCCGTGACCGCAAGGAGAGCCAGGGCGCTCCCGAGGGCAAGTCGGCCGAATCTGCGCGGCGGGTGAGCCATGGGCAATGCCTCGATTCTGTGGGCGAGCCGGGTGATGGTCGAACGCAGGAAGGGACGAAGCACTGCGGGTTGCCAGGTCTCACATTGGCGGCAGCGGCAGCGACCGCGAAGACGGCGGTTGGTGAGTCCGCGGTCGTGGCGGCACTCCGGAGAGCGCGGCGCCGGTCGTTCCTCTCACCAGGTAGGTCTATTCCCAGATGGTGACGTCGGCTTCTCCGCCGTTGCCGTCTGCGGCGACGGCGGTGATGTGGATGCGGGCGGTGAATCCGCCGCTGGTCTGGACGCAGATCCACTGCCCGACGTGGACGCGGAAGAAGTCCTGGTTCATGTGGGTGTTGACGCGCAGGTCGCAGTCGGCACGGGACGGCGCTTCGGTTCCAGGCCACAGCGCCTGGTTGATGTTGCCGTGCTGGAACTCGAACCCCTGCACGGTGATCGTGGAAATGCCTTTGGGGCCGGGCGGCAGTTCGTCCAGGCTGATCTCGCGGGCCAGTCCCACACTGCCTTCCCAGCGCACGATCTCCGGGGCGGCCGCGGACACCTGAGACGGGGACGGCGTTGCGGACCCCGACCCGCGAGCAGGCGTGGTGGTCGACGAGGCGGATCCGGTCGAGACGGACGGAGAGGCAGCCGGCGTCGCGAGCGCGGGTGTCCGTGACGCGCTCGGCAAGGCCTGCGCGGGGGCAGATGCGGCGGGGGCGTTGCCGTGCCCGTCGCTGCCGATGACCAGCGTCACCACAAGTGTGGTCACGATCCCGACCACGACCGAGGAAACAAGGCCGGCGAGCCACTTCGCCGCAGGAGACCACTGCCCGGGTTGCCGGCCGGACACGGGCCCGGATCCACCCGGCGCGGCACTGTTCGAGGGCGGGTGGTCCAAAGGCGGCGTCCCGCCCGGTCCCGTCGGCTCCACCGGCAAATCCCCCTCTTGGTCGGATGGCACGCGACCCCACGCGCAGACGGCATCCAACCACGCCATCTTCCCGACCGCGCAAGGGACTTCCCTCCGAAATACAACGTGGCAGCGCCGCGTTCGGTATCGCCTGTCTGTAGATCGTGACCGCTCCGTCGCTCGGTCATCCGGCGGCCCGACACACGCACACCGGGCATTCGGCGGCATGGCCCTCTCCGGCACCCACCAGGTTCGGTGGGAAGACCGGAACGCCGTGGCCAGGCGTCCGTGGCCCCAGGACGTCCATGGCTGCCGTCGGCTTGCCGCACAACGTCAGCGACCCATGCGCCAGCGAACCGGAGCCGTCCGGTCGGGCCGCGTGGAGGTTTCCGGGCAGGTGCAATGCCCGGCCGTAGTCGTCCAACAGCACGATGATCTCCATACCAACCGCCCTCGTTCAGACCGGACCCACCGTCCAGTACCCCCAGGCGAAGGGCGTCTAGTCAGGGCGGTTGGGCAGCGAATGTGCGTCAGCTGGCGTCGGCGTGCCGCCGCCACAGAGCGAGCAGGACGCTGGAGTCCGCAGGGGCGGGTCGTGCCGGGCAGACGTCGAAGTGGCTGATGCGGCAGGTGTCGCTCGGCACGGACGGCCCGAGGTTGACGGCTGTTCCGTCCCCGGCGACACGCCACCGTTTCCCGGCGGGTATGTGGTGGGTCGGCCAGTCGCCCGGTTCCACGAGCATCCACCGCCCGCGAACCGTCCGGTGCCACGACGCCGGGCCGCCACATGCCTGGCACGTCGTGCCGCCGGTAGTGCGGGGGTTCGGCACGGGCCTGTCCGTGCGGTCGGAGACCCGCAGGCTGTCGACCGTCACCGCCAAAACTTCCGCCAAAGGGACGGGCGGGCGCTGCGGATGATCGGCAGTGCGTTCCGCGCAGGCCGCGCACAGCACGACCTTCAGGCTGGCGATCCAGCGTCCCCCAGCCCCCAAGCACGCCTCGCACGGGAGGCCTGCGCCCGAGGTGCTCGTACTCGGCTTTGCCGGACACGGCTGGCCTTCGCACCTGTTGCCGCCACACACGGCGCAGCGCCCGCTCATCCACCCCCTAAAGAAATGGCTGTCGCTGTGAAGATCGTGCCCGGCCCCGGACTCGATCGAACGAATGCGTTGGTTTCGTGTACGCCCGTTCGTGGCGGTACCCCGCCGGGTGGGTGCTCGTTGGGGTGGTGTGGACCCGGTCGACGACGGAACCTCGGAAGTGGTGCTGGTGTTCGGTCCGGTCGCCGCACTCGAGCAGGTGGTGGGTCGCCTGACCGAGCACGGCGATCTGGTCGGCGCCGAACCGGTGCTGCCGGACGCCGACAACCCCGCCCGCGGGTCGTGCGTCCTACACATCGCCGAACAAGGCGTCGTGTGCACCGGCCAGGCAAACCAGCGCCGTGCGGCGCCGGCCGGGATCCTCGAGTCCGTCGCCGCGCTGTGGCGCGGCAAGGACTATGACGCCGCCCGCCCTACCGGACGCCACCGCGCCCGCACAGGCGGCTGAACAAAGGCGTGCTGGGCTCTCGCACACCCCCGCCCCGAGCGGGAGCCCCGCACCACCCGGCCAAGTCAGCCGCTTTGGCCAGTGTCAGACCGACGAACTTCGCTGTGCATGAGGGATCTTGGCTGAAAAGTTCTCGCTGGCCTGTTCCTTTTGCCCGAGTGTCGGGTTTAGGTTGTTCACCCCGGTAGGGAAACCATGCGGGGCTTCGGCCCCGTATGCGGGCTCCCAGCCGCGCGCTCACCCCCACCCGGCGCGCATCGCTCTTCCGGTTTGCGCGGGCCCGGCGGCGTGTAACCCCCCAACACGCCCTGGGCCCGCTCCACGCCCGCAACCTCCCCGCCAGCGACGGACAACCTATCCAGCGCTCCCCCCGCGGGACACTGTGCCTCAGCCAGGCGGTGTCCAGCGGCGGGCGTGCTCGGTGAGCGCGGCACGCTGCCGATCCTCGTCAGCCAAGACCGCGTCGAGCGCGGTCTGATCGACGTACGGGGCGACCGCCACGTCGACGAGCCACCCTCCGAGTACGGAGCACCTCCCCCGAGCCGACGCCTTTGGCACACCGCTGCCCGGCGCCGCACGGTGGTGACAACGAGATCGGCAAGCAGGGCCGGTCTGACAGAATTACGTCGAACGTCCCGCAGCAGCAGAGTCGGAGCGGGAGCTCGTCGACCTGCGGCTGCGGCTTCGCAAATCCCCGACGCCGCGTAGACCAGTGACCACCCCCGCCTGTCACTTAAGGAGGAAAATGTCCGGATTTGTCGTGAAGCCAGAACCGGTTCACGTGCCGGGATTGGTGCATCTGCACACCGGGAAGGTACGCGACCTTTACCGGAATGCGGCTGGTGAACTGGTGATGGTGGCCAGCGACCGCACGTCCGTGTACGACTGGGTGCTGCCGACGGAGATCCCGGACAAGGGTCGGATCCTCACCCAGCTCTCCCTCTGGTGGTTCGACCGGATTTCCGACCTGGTCCCCCATCACGTGATCTCCACCGAGGTGCCCGAGGATGCCCCGGATGACTGGGCCGGTCGCACGCTGGTGTGCCGGCCGCTGCGGATGGCCCCGGTGGAGTGCGTGGCCCGCGGCTACCTCGCCGGCTCCGGGCTGGTCGAGTACGAGAAGACCCGCACGGCCTGCGGCGTCGCCCTGCCCGAGGGGCTGGTGAACGGTTCGGAACTGCCCGAGCCGATCTTCACCCCGGCGACCAAGGCCGAGGTCGGCGAGCACGACGAGAATGTCACCTACGAGGACGTGGTCCGTACGGTCGGTGCCGACACGGCCGACCTGCTCCGCCGGACCACGCTCGCGATCTACGGCCGGGCCCGCGACATCGCGGGCGACCGCGGCATCGTTCTTGCCGACACCAAGTTCGAGTTCGGCTTCGACGGAGACCGGCTGGTCGTGGCCGACGAGGTGCTGACCCCGGACTGCTCCCGTTTCTGGCCCGCGGAGCAGTGGGAGCCCGGCAGGCAGCAGCCCGCTTTCGACAAGCAGTTCATTCGCGACTGGCTCACGTCTCCGGCTTCCGGCTGGGATCGTGACAGCGAGCTCGCACCCCCCGCGCTGCCCACCGACATCGTCGAGCAGTCCCGTGCACGCTACGTCGAGGCTTACGAAAGGCTCACCGGTCTGACCTGGGCGTAGCTCAGCCGGGAGCCTCGTCGGGAGAGCGTCGGCGCGGAATCTGCGGCCTTGGTGCTAAGAGGTCCGCAGTACAGAGTGCGGAAGGTCTACCTTCTCGGCCAGGGCAGCGCCTTTACCGAAGAACTCGTCCCGCATGACCTGCGTCTGCCGGACGAACCGATCCCCGCTGTAGCCGGTCCGGGCATGCAGCACCCTCAGGTTGTCGAAGAGCAGCGCCTCGCCCGGCCGCAGCAGGTAGGAGACCAGCTGCGCTGGGTCGTAGGCGGTCCGGAAGGCCGTCCGCAGCGCGGCGTAGGTGGACGCCATCAGGTGATCGTCGACGCAGATGGCGGTCATGGTGCGTTCGTTGAGCCGGACCTCGATCACGTCGCCGTCGTGGTCCAGGACGATCGCCGGCAGGTCGGAGGTGATGACCTGGTCCTCGATACGCCGCTCGTGGCGCACGGGGACCTTGGTCAGCAGTTCGAAGGCCTCAGGGTGTTTCTCCCGCAGGATCGCAGCGACCCGGAAGGCGTCGACGAGCTGCGATACTCCGCCGCCGTCGGCGCTCGGCTGGATGCAGTGGAAGATGTTGATTCCGGTGGGGACCCGGCGGTAGGCCTCGTCTGTGTGCGGCAGCAGTGGCCCCGCCAGGTCGGCGAGGATCATCGGTTTGGCGCGCGTGATGAGGTCGAAGATCCGTCCGTAGTGGGTCTCGCGGATGTAGCCCACCTCGTTCGCCAGCGTCTCGATGGCACCGTGCCCGGTCCCGAGGCCGCGCACCAGCACGAAGCCGAGTTCGGAGACGCTCGCATGTAGCCGGTAACGCTCCGCGTCGTCGACCAGGACCCGGTCCCACTCGACGGCGGGCCACTCGGGGAGGCCTGCGTCCCACAGCGTCCGGTGCGGCTTGCGCCGTGCGCGAAGCGGGGCCGGGGTGTACGCGTTCCGGAGCAGCCAGTCGGCGTCGTAGCGTGAGCTGTGCTCGTCACCGGCCCAGATGACGCGCAGGGTGGCCCCGTCCGTTTGCACCTTGGCAGGGGTGACGTCGTCCGGGATGTCGAGTAACCGCTGCAGCCGGCTGCCGCTTTCGTGGGGTCCGCAGGCCTCGCACGCGCAGTTGTCCCGCAGCCATAAGCTGTGGAACCGGCTCTGCTGGCCGTCGCCCCACGTGACCGTCAGGGCGTCGTTGGCGATGTCGGTCGCGCGGATGTGTGTGTCGTTCATGGGCATGGATGGTCCTAGTTGACGAGGCCAATAAGCGGCGGCTGATCGCGGGCGGTCATGTGGGCTGCGGTCACCGGATTCGTCAGTTCGCCGACACCGTCGATCCGGACCGAGATGCTGTCGCCTTCCGTGAGGAATATCGGTGGTTCGAGCTCGCCCAGGTCGGACGGCGTCCCGGTGAGGACCACGTCGCCGACCTCCAGCGGAACCCGCATGGAGATCTGACTGATCAGCTCCTGCACGCTGAAGACCATCCCGGCGGTGTTGCCCTGCTGGATGACCCGGCCGTTGAGGACGGTGCGGAGCCCGAGCTCGTTGACGTCCTCGATCTCGTCGGGAGTCACCAGGAAAGGGCCCAACGGAGCGAAGGTCTCCAGCATCTTCCCGCCGGTCCACTGCGAGGTCTGGAACTCCAGGTCGCGGGCGCTGATGTCGTTCGCGCAGGCGTATCCGGCAATGTGCCCGTTCGCCTCCGCGGCGCTGATACGGGCGGCACGCCGTCCGATCACCACCGCCAACTCCCCCTCGGGTACCGCCTGGTCGGTGTTGTCCGGGATGACAACGGGTCGGCCGTGCCCGTTAAGGGAGGAGGCGGTCTTGTGGAAGAGCGTCGGGTGGAGTGGGACGGCCTCGCCGAGCTGCGCGACGAAGCTGAGGTAGTTCATTCCCACCCCGATGACCTTGGTGGGGCGCAGCACGGGCGGGAGCAGGTCGAGGTCTTCCAGAGGGTGCCCGAACTCCCTGACGGTTGCTGCGCTTTCGGGCCGGGCCCTGAATCGGGCCACTGCGTCCGCGATCTCGTCGAGAGCACCGGCCAGCAGTGCGTCTTCCACGGAGCGGAATGCGCGTGCCGGAGCACGGTCCGCGGAGGATGGCTGCCCGGTGAGCACCGCATCGAGGCCGACCACGAGGTCGTCGAGGAATACGCCCAGGAAAGGCGTCTGCTGCCGAATGTTCTTGTGCTGGTAGGTCACGAGGCGCACGGACACGTCCTTTGACTCGGTGGTGGTGCCGACAGCGTGTGCCGAGGGCTCGTCAGTTGGCGGTCCGGGGGCTGGGGCGCAGCGCGTGGTTGCCGTCGCAGAGGGGTTTGAGCGCGGAGAGGCCGCAGCGGCAGAGCGCGATGGTCTTGCGGCCGGGGTCGATTTCCGTGCGGTCGCTGTTCTGCAGCGTGTACGGGCCGCGGACGATCAGCGGTCCGTTCTCGTACACCGTGATCTCTACGGGCGGGGTGGTCTCCGACACGATTTGTCCTTGTCTGGGGAGGCCGCGATTTTCCCTGGCGCAAGTTCGCGTCAGGGAAGATCGCCGACGGGTGGTCCGGTCAGACGGGAGTGGGGACACGAAGTGAGGACACGTTGTCGGCCCAGGCGTGGGTGGCGGTGTTGGCGAACATCCCCCGGATGTCCAGGGTCGCCGCAGCGCCGATCATGACCCGGACGGTCTCCTCGGGGTGGTCGTGCGCGAAGGCACCGCACATGTCGTGGGCGGCGAGCTGTTCGTGGACCGCGTCGGCCGTGATGTGCTCGTCGTAGAACCACCGTGCCCGGTCGCTGGCGCCGACCCGGGCCAATGCTTCGCTGTACTTCCGGTTGGTGATGGAGGAGCCGATCTCGGTCACCGCGAGATTGCCCAGCAGGGCGCCCCGCCAGCGACGGTGCAGGCCGAAGAAGGACTTGAGGTTGTGGATGGCGAGTGCGATCGCGGGGATCTGCTCGATGTAGGCGCCGTAGCCGGGTTCGAGATCCAGCTCCTCCATCAGGTAGGCGTACAGTTCCGCGTGCATCCGCCCGGGCATGCCACCGCCGTACTCGTCGGCTTGGATCTCCACCAGGGCGCTCTTGGCCCGTCCGCTCACGCGGGGGATCGCCCAGGTGTGCGCGTCGCCCTCGTGGAGGTTGTCGATGGAGCGGTGGATCACCAGTTCGCGGAACTGCTCCAGCGTCGCCGTGTGGTGGATGAAGCGAGGAAGCGTCGAGGTATGGGCTGGTGAGGTGAGCTCCATCAGGTACGTGGGGATGTCGGCGGCGGGTACCGGTGCGGTGATCTGCAGGTCTTTCGTGAAGTCGCGTTCGAAGACTTCCTCCAGGCCGGCCCGGATCTCCAGCAGGGAGGGCTGCCATTCCCATCGCTCGTCGACGTCGTCGAACGTGCCGTAGTGCATGCCGTAGCAGACGAACAGGCTGATCTGGACGTCCTCGCAGGTACGGGCGTCCTCGTCCGAGCGGGCGCGGGCGGCGACGAGCTTGCCCACGCCGGGTGGAAAGGGGCCCGGCGCGTGGCGCATCCCTTCGAACAGCTCGGTACTGATCGGGCCTCGTGGTGCGGGGAGCTTCATACGGTTCTCCGGTTCTCGGAGCGGACGCCGGAAGTCAGGGTCGTGCCGCTCGGCGGTGGACCGGACGGGTCCGTGACGAAGCCGAGGGCGTTCAGGATGTCTTCACGGGTGCGCAGGGTGCGGCGGTGCTGTTTGCAGTGGGCGAGCAGGGCGTCGATGTCGTCGCCGGTGACGGGGAGCGCCATTGCGTCGAGTACCGCGCTAACGGCAGGCCGGCTGCTGTTCGGCCCTAGGAGCAGTTCCTGCTCCCGACCGAGTCGCCGTGCGCTGACCGCCGAGTAGACGGCATCCTCGAAGTCCGGGCCGAGAGCCCGTGCCTTGAGTACCGCGGTGGCGTGGGTACCGGTCGACGTGCTGAAAGCGTCGGCCCCGACCACGGGCAGGTGGGTGGGGATCTCGACACCGGTGGCGGCGGCGATCAGCTCGCACATCGGAACGAGCTGGCTGAGGTCATACCGGGGGGTCCCGGCGTTCACCAGGAGCACCAAGAGCTGTTCGAGGGGCGTGTTGCCGGTTCGTTCGCCCAGGCCGGTGAAGGTGCCGCTGATGAGGGTGGCGCCGGCCTCGATTGCGGCCAGTGAATTCGCGAGGGCCAGGCCCTTGTCGTTGTGTCCGTGCCAGGAAAGTTCGGTATCCGTGCCGGACTTGGCGATCAGGTCGGCGACGAACTCGGTGTGGCGCGAAGCCCCGGCTGGCACGCAGTCGCCGGCGGTGTCGTTGAGGACGACGCACTTCGCGCCCACGTCGAGCGCGGCCTTGACACAGGGGGCGAGATAGCCCGGCGGTGTGCGGGTGGAGTCTTCGAAGGCGATGCGGAAGTCGAGTCCTTCGCCCGCGGCCAAGCGGGCCATGGCCTTCAGCCGCTCCAGCATCTCCCGTACGGACCAGTTCTCGACCCGTGCCCGGATCGGACTGCTGCTCAGATAGAGGTCCGCCGTCACCGGGGCCGACTGCTGCTGCTGGATCTCAAGGACCGCCCGAACGTCGGCGGCGACGGCGCGGGCCATCAGGACCGGCTCTTGGGGGAGCTTCTTGTCGGCGAGGTGGCCGACCAGTGCGGCACACTGCTCCCGCTCTGCGGCGGACGCCGCGGGGAATCCCAGAAAGGTGACCTGGACCCCCACCTGAGCGCTCAACTCCAGCATCTGCTTGCGTTGTTCGAGCGTGGGCCGGTGGACGCGCACGTTCTGCAGGGACTCCCGTACGTCATCCTCGACCCGTACCTGGTCGTAGCGGCCAAGACCATCCGGGTTCCATGAGTGCAGCCAGTCGCGGGCCACCGCATCCGCAGCAACGGTCACGACGCCACCGGTAAGCCGAGCCGCTGGCAGACCTCGGCGAGCTTGGCGGCCGCCTGAGCAAACATGGCCGGCTCGCGCATCAGAGCGACTCGGAGATAGGAGTCCCCGAGCGACTCGTCGGTCCAGTAGAACTGATTCCCCGGCAGGACGTGCACGTTCTCCCTGCCCAGGACCTCGGTCAGAGCGACCGCAGGAATCTCCGCCTCGATCCTCAGCCAGGAAACGCTCATGAACGGACGCTCGACCGGCGTCAGGAAGGTCGGCTCAAGCGCGGCGTAGAGCGCGGCTCGGTTCTGGTCGGACACGGCCCGGATGTGCCCGCGGCCGTCCTTGGCCGAGAGCTCGAGAAAGTCCGTCATGAGATCGATGGCGAACGGCGAGACGTGGAGCAGGAAGTCCGAGTTGATCCGGGAGATCGGATCCACCAGGCGTTCGGAGACCGAGATGAACGGCGCCTTGAGCTCCAGGCTGGGCCAGGTCTTGCCGGTGTCCTCGATGACGATGCAATCGATGCCCGAGTCGATCAGCATCCGGTACTGGTCGTAGACCTCGCCGTCCGGCACGTAGAAGCGGAAGCAGGAGTCCAGGATCAGCGTCTTGTTACGCCGTGCGCAGAAGTCGATTATTCGGGAAAGATTGTTCTTCCCGGCCATCGACCCGGTGGGATTGTTTGGACTCACCAGGAACAGGACGTCGGTCGTCACCCGCTCCAGGAAATCGTCCAGTACGTCTCCGCCGGCCTCCAGGAGGTCGTCCGGGAACGGGCTCAGCGGAATCTGGTGACGTCTGAGGATGTCTTTGAGGTTGTCGAAGCACGGCTCGATGAGAGTGACGGAAAGATTGTTCAATCGAAGGTAATTGGCAATGATCTCGATCCCGGTCGACGCCGTGAAACACGGGAACATCTCGAAGTGCGAGGTGTCCAGCGTCTGGGCCGCGAGCGAGAAGAACGTACCGAAGTAGGTGGCCTCGATCGCCTTGTGACGACGGCGGTCGACCTGGCGGAACTTGCTGGGCGTGGCATCGATCACGGCCTGTTCGGCCGCGTTCCACTGCCGGTAGGCGTGGCCATCGGCAAGGTTGTACTCATTGCTGAGAACGGCGACCTGCCGCTCAGTAAGATTACGCGTCAAGGGAACTCTCTCGAGAAAGAAGGGAAATGGCGAAACGGGCGAGGATTGGCCCTAATGCGACCGTAGTTGCATCACATAGTCCTCGCGGCGGCGAGCATGCACTGAGCCCTCGAATTTGTCGATAGCGACCTTATTGAAACGGTCCGACCCGTCGAATTTTCAGAGGGAGCGTACTCGCTGCGTGGGGGGCGGCAGGGGCGATCATGCGCCCGTTGGACACTCCGCATCGGCAAACATCGATTTCCAGACGACGCTATTCACGGTCCATGGGCCCGGCGCAGATGCGCAATATCGTCGCGGCTCGAGCCAAGCCTTCGGCAGAGCGATCACACACAGTGGACTCCGTGAGGGAGGAGGTACGGTCCTCGGCGGTCGGGTGCCCTGGGTAGCCTCGCGTTCCGATCTCTCTCACTGGTTGCGCGACTCCAAGCAGCCGAGCCTCCCCCGGCGGTTTCCGGTGCCTCCGGGGCCTTCGCCGTTCTTGACTTTCAACGTGCCCGCCCGGATACGGACTGTAGTCAGGCAGGCCCACGATTGAGCTACCCGTCCCCCATAGCTCGATCGCCACCAGCGTTTGCCGTATCGCCAGTGAACACCTTTCCCTGTGGACGACGTGGCCGACATCTGCAACGTCCGCTGACCCTCACCTGGCACCAAGCCGGACGAACTCATCGCGCTTGGCCCCCCCTGACAACACATCAACTGTCCGGCTCTGCTGTTCAGGGGTATGTGGACCGCCGCAACGTGTGGCGTGGGGACACCGCATGGGTCGAGAAGGCCAGGAGCCGGCCAACGGCTGGGACGACCGTGTCCAGGTCTGGCGCTACCTGACCTGGGCCGCCGCGCACAGCGGCGGGGTGCACGGCATGGGTGGGTACCGCCCGTCCTGCGCGCCAGACGCCCTGCAGGACGACGACGAAATCGAAGGTCGACTTCGGTGCCGCCTGAGTCCGTCTCCGCTCCGCGTCCTAGCCGTCACGCGCGCCGAGCCGCCATTTTGCTGTCGATGTGACGCGGCGGCTCCGGCGGGATTTCGGTCGCGATTTTGTTGATTCTGCTGTCTTTTCGATGCGTTCGCCCCTACGGTGGTCGGCCCCGGGAACGTGATCTTCCGGTCATGGGACGAGGAGGCGCCATGCGAGCAAAGGTTGCCGTGAGGCAGACGTCGCCGTGTACGCGGTGCGGTGCGCCAGTGATGATGAACGCCTTCGCCAACGGCGAGGTGCTGGAGCTGTGCGCGGCCTGCGACCGGGACGACCCGGCCGCGGCGCAGATGATTGCTTGGGTGTTGGTCGACGGTCGGGGCTCCGGGGGTGATCGCGCCGCCACGGAGGAGGGGGCGCGGTTGATGACCGCGTGGATGAAGTCCGAGATGGCCAAACGCGGCTGGGAGTGGGTCGACACCGAGACCGGCCGCGCTACCTGACCGGCCGCAGCACCAAGCTGCGGCGTAGGGCCCGCCCTGGGGAGGGGAGAGGAAGGGCGACGGCTGCCGTCTGCGCTGCGGTCTTCCGGCTGCGTGCTCCCCGTCCAGCGCTGGCGCGGCCTGCCGTGAGCAGGCCGCGCTTTCAGTGCATGCGGCTTCAGGTGTTCACGACTTGGAGTTCGCCGACGCGGATGTCGCCGACCGTTGAGGTGCGGGTGACGCCGGGGATGGTCCCGGTGGCGCCGGTGCTCGCGGTCCAGGTGACTTTCCAGTGCGTGGTGGCGGTGACGGTGAAGGCGTCGTTCGGCTGGCCCTTGGAGATGTGCTGGTAGGCGTAGCCGCACTCCGGTGACATCCGGTCGCCGTACGCGGGGTCGTACGGAACGCCAGGGGTGGTGCAGGTGACGGTGTCGCCGTCGCCCATGTCCCACACGATCCGCTCCACCGCCGCGGTCAACGTGAGCGACAGCGGGCCGTCGGCATCCGTATCGGACGCCGGCCCCCACGTATTCGCATTCGCGTCGACCCACAGCCACACCGGCAGCGACACCAGCCCCGTCTTGCCCGGGCCCGGGGTGAGGTGCATGGGCGGGGGCAGCAGCCGCAGCTTCGACAATGCGCGACGCGCCAGTTCCTCCGGCGTCATCGTCGCCGCGGCCGGGATCGGCAGCCACCGCAGGTTGCCCTGGACGCCCTCCTCGCCGGGCAGGCAGTAGGTGGGGTTGTAGAACCCGCCGGACGTATCACCCGGAGACTTGCCGCTGGTCTGCCACACCGGGTCGTCCGGCGCGGGAGCCGCAGCCGCGGTGTAGTAGCAGCCCTGGTAGAAGAAGCCCTTGCCCGGCAGGGAGCACTGCACGGTCATCGCGCCCCACGTGCAACCGGGGGCCGGGCCGCTGCCCGAGGTGTCCCCCGACGGGGTGGTGGTGCCTGGGCTGCCGGGGGTATCGACGCCGACACAGACCAGGCGGCCGTCCTTGCAGCCCCCTTCGGCGTGGGCGGGCGTGGCGGCCAGGGCGCCGAGGGCCGCTGCCGCGATCACGGTCCCGAGGACGGACAGCGTGGTGACACGGCGGTGTGGGCGGGTCAACACGTGCGCTGCCGGTCGGATGTCACGCCGTCGACGCGCCAGGCCCCGCCGTCGCCGTCACGGACGAGGGCGGCGGTCTGCACGTACCGCGGCGCCTGCACGTTGGTGGTCACCGGCTTGCCCGCGGCGTCGACCAGCTTGATCGCGGACACATCCAGGCACGCGGTGATCGTCGCCCGCGGCGGGGTGCTCGCCAGGTCCAGCACGGTCACCGCCGGGGTGCGGACCACATCGCCCGTGACCCGGGTCTTCTCCGCCTCCATGTCCAGGCCGATCGCCTGGTACTCGGTCCGGGCCTTGTCGGTCATGTACGTCTTCTCGTCGCCGCCCATCGCCGGGGCCCGGCCCTCGTGCTGCACGCGGTCGGAAGCGGCCGCGTACTTCGCGTACGCGGCCAGGACCTGCTCGCGCGCCTGGTCCTCCGCCGACGGCGACGCCGGGGCGGATGGTGAGGACGGCGCGGGCGGCGGGCTGGACGCGGCCGCATCCGATCCCGAGTCGGACGAACATCCGGCAGCGGCCAGGAAGACCCCGGCCATGACCGCGGCCGCGGCTGTCGTTCGCGTGCGCACCCCTATGCCCCCGATCGGCGTATCCGCCATATGAAGATCACGTTCGTACAGGACCCTAGCCAACCGCCCGCCTCGCACCCGCTGTTGCTCCGGAGCCCGCAGCCAAGCAAGCCCGTCCGCGCGGGCCGGGGCAGTCACCAGTGCCTGCCTCGGCCGGACGCGCCCCGCCCGTCCTCGAACGGGTGCCCCCGCCCGGACAGCCGCATGACCACAGCATGGAACCCGTCCGCATGGCTCGCATACACGTCGGCCGGGACGATCCCGCGTAGCGTGCGACGACTTGTACTCAGCGGCCGACCGTGCACGCCCTACGCAACCACGATCCGGAGTTGGCGGCCGCGACTGTTGTTCGGAGCATCGGCGGCTGCTAATACCGTTGGTATGACGGAGATTTCGCCGGAGACTTCGGAAGGCAGTGGGATCCCGCGCAGTCGCGATGACGTGACGCACCTGCACGATGCTGCTCCGGGTGTGTACAGCGGCGTCACCTGGCAGGTGGACGGGGTCGGCGGGTTCCGCGACGCCGCCGAGGCCGCAGACGCTTGGGCGATGGCGGTCTCCGACGTCGAGTCAGAGCCCGACCGGTATATCGCGAACTATGGCTGGATCGACCGGCAGCTGGAGAAGGAAGCTGCCATCATCGCAACGCGACGAACCCCCGAACGGACCCGCCCCACCGAGGCGACGCAAGCCCCGGAAGAGAAACCCAAAGACACGGGCGAGTCACCGGTGGCAGAGGCAATGCGCGCGCTGGACAGGCGACTGCAGGAGCTCCTGTACGCCATGGCCCCGGAAGAGTGGGAGAAACCTGCGGGAAGTTCGGCCCCCGAAGCTTCCACGGCGGTCCCAGCCGACCGGGCCGAGCGACCCAAGCGATCATGGCTTGCAAGGCTTTTCCGCAGGTAGCAGCCTGGGCCGTCAGCCTCCCTCCTCGTCGTTTGTGGGGTGCTGAGCGCACAGGCTGGCACTCGCCCGTTCCGCTGACGAGCCAGCCGTACCCTGCGGGGCCGCCCGATTGACACGGCCCTGACGAAGCGCACATGCCCATTGGGCCTATCCGGTGCGGCGCTCGAGCCAGCCGCGGCCGGGGAGGTTCACGCCGACGCTGGTCGGCCGATCCGCTCCCACCGTGCTTGCGCCAGTGCCACCACGAGCCGCGCCGGGAGCGCAGGTGCGGGCAGCCCAAAGTGCGCCGGCCTCTCTCCCCGCCCCGGGGAGGGGAGCCCCGGCCATACGCCCCAACGCGGACGATGGAACCAGATTCGCGCGCCCGGCGCGGAGGCGCCGGGCAGTCTTCCGGCGGGGTTGTCCCGTTCAGGGCCCGGGCAACGTCCAGGCGCAACGTCCGGCCGCACCTACGCGGTGGACTCTCGAACTCGGGGGGCACGCACCATGGGCCGTCACAAGGTGGACCTGCAGCTGGCGTACGAGCCGCGCGAGGAGTGGGCGCACTTCGTCCTGCACATCGAACCGGAGGGAGGCCACGTCGCCTCCGCGTTCAACCGGGCCTTGTCGTTCGAGGAACGCGACAGCCCCTACGTTCACGAGTGGTTGGGGCGGCTCCGGTCGTGCGAGCCGACCGCGCTGCACTGCGCGCTCGTGGAGAAGGCGAAGATCCCCCGCCTGTTCCATCCGTGCGTGTATGACGACAAGGACAGCCCCGCCGCAGTGCAGCGCTCAGGCTGCACCTGCCGCCAGACCTGGTACGACCCCGAGTTCGGCCTCCCCGTCGTCGGAGAGCACTACCGCACCGTCGGCGGCGCGATCGAGACCTGGACGTACCTCACCTACACGCCGCTCGCACTGCGCGCCAACGACACCTTCGAAGCCCTGATCGTCGACGCCCAGGCAGGGCAGTACTGGATCCGCACCGGCGACGGCATCCTGGCGCTCGCGCCGCAGGACCGGCTGCGCGGCTTCAACATCGGCTACGGCGGCGGCGGCCCGACCGAACTCGCCCGCTACATCCAACGGATCGTCGCCTCAAGAGGCCGCGACACCGGTGTCGACGTCACCCGCCGACACCGCGATGCCGACCTGCCCCGGCACATCCACGACTGGGTCTCCAACAAGGCCGCGGCCGTCACCGCCGAACTGACCCTCGAGGACCTGGCCGCCATCCAACGCGGACACCGGCGCGCCTGAGGCAACACCTGCAGGAACGCCGAAAAGGCGGGCGCGGCATCGCTGCTGCGCCCCCATTTCGGGTTTGTCGTTGGGTGTGTTTACAGGAGGGTGCCGTCGTCATGGCCGCGGTGGGGCCATGCAAGGTCGGGGTTCCCGCCGCAGCCCGTCAGCGCGTCCTCGGCGGCAGCGGCTCGGTCGCGTGCGGTGTCGGCGTCGCGGGGGTTCGCGGCGGGGCCGCGTTCGGCGGCCCAGACCGCGTAGCGCGCTCGGCGCAGGGCTTCCTCGAGGTCGCGTAGCGGCCGGGCGGCGCGTGCGCGTGCGTGGGCGAGGAAGACGCCCAGGTCGTGCGCGACACGCAGCGGGGCCGCTGCCCCGAACGTGCACCACGGCTGGGCGGTGGCCGCGTCGTGGAGGACCAGGTCCACGTCCCGCGGCGCCATGTGCGTGTACGCCACCGACCCGCTCACCCACGGCCCGTCGTCCGGGGCGAGAGGGGCCAAGGGCCACCGCTGGGTACGGATCGTGACCTGCTCCCCGTCCGGCGCCACCTCGGCCTCCAGGAATCCGCTGCCGTCGAAAGGCAGGCTGAACAGCGTCACGAACGCACCCGGCCCGCCGGCGCCCGCAGTTTCGTCCTTCGTCGTGTCGTTCATCGCCAGTCGAGTCCTTCCTTGGCGAGCAAGTCGAGTTGCTGGTCGCTGAGTTTGGCGCGGCGGGACTTGGTGTTGGAGAGCCACACGCCGAGCTTCACCAGAGCGCCGCCCTCGGGGCCCGCTTCCAGTACCTCCACGTGGCCCCTGGGAACCGTCACAGAGCCAGTCCGAGCGTTGTCTGCCGGATCGTTGCCAGGCCCTTCTCGAAGGCTCCGGAAGGGCCTCCTGAGGCCTTCTGAGCGGCTTTCGGGGCCTTCCGGGTCTTGGGGGCCGGCCAGGGGCTCGATGCCGAGTTCGGTGAGCCGTTCCCGCTGCGCGGTGCTGAGGCCTTGCCACACCACGGGCTGCCGCTGGCGGTCGAGCCAGTGTCCGATGTCGTGTCCGTGGATGGTGACGCCGGGTACCAACTCGTCCAACGCCGCGCCTGCGGCGAGGGATTCGCGTACGCCGGCGTAGTGGCGTTGCCAGTCGAGGGGCCAGGTGGGGTTCCAGTCGGGGTCGATGGCGGCGAGGGCGGCTGCGCGTTTCGGGTGGTCGGTGAGGGCGCCGGGGCGGCGTTGGTTGGAGAGCCATTGGCCGACGGGTTTGTCGAGGGCGGTGGCGGTGCGGGGTGCGGCGAGGGTGCCGTGGTTGGTGAAGTAGACGCGTGCGGCCGCGAGTTGCTCGTCGAAGGCGGCGTCGGCGTGGTCCCAGACCATGCCGAGGCCGTTGAGGCGCTGGACCCGCAGCCCGGTGAGCTGGTCTGCGGCGTAGGCGGTGCGTTGTCGGTTGATCCAGATGCCGAGGGGGTAGCCGGCGGCGGTTGCCCGGATTTCGGGGAGGGGGCGTCCGGGGTACGGTCCTGGTCGTCGTCGGTGTCGGTGTCGTGGCGGGGGAGGGGGGCCCGCACCCCGCCCTGTCGTCGGCTGCCGGCCGCGGCATGGACGCTGCCCGGCCCCGGGGTGCCGCGGCCGCCCCGCGGGCTGCCTGCCCCCGCCGCGCCGTGCCCGCTCCGGGGGCTTCCTGCCGCTGGCCCCGCTGTGCTGTGGCTGTCCTGTCCGCCGTCGCCCGGCGCTGCGCCGCGGCTTCGTTCGCTGCTGTCGGCTGTTGTGTGTGCTGTGCCGTGTTGGGCCGGGATTGCAGCTTCTGCGGGGCTTCCGGGCGCCGTCCCGGCGGCTCCTGCGGGGCGTGGCCTGGTTGCTCTGCGTGGTAGGGCGCGGGTTGCCTGCCCGGCCAGCTGCTCGGCCCGTCGATGCCGAACTCCCGTACTACGTCGCTGACCGGCTCACCGAGCCACCTGGCCTGTCCGGGCTTTCTGCAGCTGTCACGGGCAGGTTGGCTTCACGGACGCCCCGAGCCCGAGCACCGGTACACGGTTGATGTGGTCGCCAGCGCTGGCGGACAAGGTGGTTCTCGTCGCCCTCGTGCACGAATACGGCGTCGGCATATGGCGATTGCCGCCTCCGCAGCCGCTGTACTTCGCGGGGCGATCGGCGCCGTGCTGTGCGTACCTCACTGCATCCGACTGGCGAAGCACACCCACCCCCACCTCGAGGCCGAGCCGGGCGGTGCGCCCCGACCGCCCCACCCTTGCCGCCCGTCGTGACATTTTCTTGTGTCTGCGTCATGTTGTGTACCGCATGCGTTAGGCTCTCCATCGCAGGTACATTTTTCCGGCTGCTGGTGTGGGCCGCGTGGTGCGAAGGGGGCGTTCCTGGTGGTGGCGTCGAAGCCGTCGAAGCGATCGAAGCCGTTGGGGTCGACCGCGGATCCGAACCCGAAGCAGGGGTCGGGGCGGTCGGGGTCGTCCCGGTCGAAGGCGACCATGAGTCCGGGTCTGGCCGGGGCGGGCGAGCGGACGGTGGAGGCCTCGGCTCCGGAGGTGTTGTTCTCGGACGCCGATACGGAGACCGTTCCGGCCAATGTACCGAACACCCCGGCTCCTGCTGCCCTGGCTCCTGCTCCTGCTTCCGCTGTGCCTGGCCGCGCCGCGAGTGTTCCGCCACCGGTTTCGGTGTCTGTCGGGCTGGCTGGGGGCTTTCAACTTCCGTCTCCGGGTGATGTGTTGTGGATGGATCCGGAGGTGCCGCCGTTCGAGGTCCTCGAGGTCTTGGCGACGGCCGCACAGCCTCTGGTCACGCCGCCGCGGGGTCGTCTCGCGGCTGCGGGCGGCCGGCCGTTGCGGGATGCGTTGACCGCGCTCGCGGAGGTGCGTGCGACCGGCGGTGACTGGCATGTGCTCCTCACCACCGACCGTGCCGTGTTCGGCAGCCCCCGGCACGCGGCCGCGCAGGAGGTGTGGGACCTCCTCGAGCTGACCTGGGCCCGCTACATCCGCCCCGCACTGCCCGCCCCTGCCGCAGACCCATCCGCAGCCGCAGGCGCGGCCGCGGCCCGGGTCCGGGCGTCCGCTGCGGCGGCTGGCGTGCCCCGCCGGACTTCCGCCCCGGCCACGCCCGCTGCCGCCGCTGTGCCGGAGACCGATGGACCTGCTCCGGGTTCGGCCGTGTCCGGTCGGAAGCGGGGGAGTGCCCGCGGGCCTTCGGCGTCCCCCGCGCCCGCTCCGGTCGGCCCTGCGGCGTCTTCCCTCGCTGAGACCTCCGCCCCGACCTCAGCGGTTGCCCCTGCCGTCATGCCGCCGTCCGTCCCCGAAGCCTCTCCCGCCCCGGCTGCTGTGTCGGTGGGTGTGGCGGCTGGTTTGGTGCTCCCGCCTCCGGACGACGGGTTCTGGTCCGCGGTGCCGGCGCGTTTCTCCCGGAACGCGAGCCTGGCGGCCCACCGGCTGGTCTCTCCGGCCCGTGGCCGGCTCGCGTCTGCCGAGGGCCGCCTGTTGCGTGGCGCGGTCACGGCTCTGGCCCGCGGCCGGGTCACCGGCGCGCACTGGCACGTCCTCCTGACCTCGCCCCGTGAAGCGTTCGGCGGCCCGACCAGCGCCCGCGCAACCGCCTTGTACATGCTCCTGCAGGACGCTGTCGAACAGCACCTGCGCCCCGCCCTGACCGGCCTGCCCTCCGGCCAGGACACGCCGCCCGAGCCCGCTTCCGCGGTCGCCGTATCCCCGACGACTCCCGCTGCTCCGGCCCCGGCCGCCGCTGCTGTGCCGGCCGGTGCGGACCCGGGCGATGCTGTGCCGGGGACCAAGTCGAAGTCGGTCCGGAAGCGTACGCGTTCGGCTGCTGCCTCGTCCGCTGCTGCTGTGCCGGCCGCTCCCACCGTCCCCGTCAGCCCCGCGGCTGCGGGGCTTGGTCCCAACGCTGTTCCGGGCGTCGGCCTGGCCGCTGCTGCGTCTGCCGGTCCCGCCGTCTCGGCCGACACCGCGGCTCCGGCTGCTGCTGGCGGCGCTCCGTCCGAGACCTCGACCGCCGTTGCTGCCGAGGCCCCGGCCCCGGTTTCTCCAGCGAGTGTCCCGGCGGTGCCTTCGGCGGTGCCTTCGGGGGTGCCGGGTCCGGCGACGTTGCGCGAGGCCCGGGCGGAGTTGCCGCGGTTGCTGCGTGCCGCGGCGGCGGGTACCGCCACGGTCTTGTCGTCCGGCGGCCACCACGCCGTCCTGACCGTCCCCGACGCGGCTGCGGCGCTGGGCTGGAACGTGGGCGCCGCCCCCACCCACGGTGTCACGGACGCGCGTAAGCGCTTGGGCGACCTGATCCAGGACGCCGCTGCGGGCCGCCCGCAGATCGTGAGCCGCCATTCCACCCCGGTCGCGATCCTGCTCCCCGCTGCCCCCGGTACCGGCCCCGCCGCCCCGTCGGGATCCGCCGTGACCGTTCCGGCCTCCACCGCCCCGGCCTCGGCTGCTGCTCCCGTGTCCGTGTCAGCGGGCACAGGGGAGAGCGCGGGCGAGCGTCCCACCGCGCCCGGTTCCCGTTCGGTCCGCTCCGCTGCGCCCGGCGTGTCCCCGGCCGCTGCGGCCGCAGCACCGCCCGCGGGTCCGGCCCCCACCAATGCCGAACAGCTGTCTGATGTTTCCCCCGCTGCCCCGACCGTCGCGGCTCCGGCTGCTGCTCCCGCCGCGGCCTCGGCCGTCCCCGCGGCTCCGTCGTCGACCGCTGCTTCCGCGGCGTCGGCGTCGGCGGGTGTGGGGGAGTCTCCCGCTGCGCCCGGCGCCGTCCCGTCTGCTGCCGGTCCGGCCGCGCCTGCCGTGGTATCTGCCGTCCCGGCCGCGTCGTCCGCCGTGCCCGGGGAAGCCGCCGCTGCGCCTGCCGGCGCTGGCCCCGCCGCGGGCGCCGGTTCCGGCGCGGCCCCGGCTTCTGCTGCTGCCGGTCTGGTGCCGGTTCCGGGCCCCGGGACCTTGCATGCGACGCGTGCCGCGTTGCCGAAGCTGTTGGACGCCGCCACCCAGGGCACGACGACCAGCATCGCGACCGGCCCGCACCACGCTTGGCTGACCAGCCCCAAGGCCGCCGCCGCGCTGGGCTGGGACCTCACCACAGCTCCCGCTTACGGTGTCGCGGACGCGCGTAAGCATCTGGGCCGGTTGGTCCAGGACGCCGCGGCGGGCCGCCCGCAGGTCGTGAGTCGCCACTCCCACCCGGTCGCGGTGCTCCTCCCCGCCACCGCCGTCCCCGCCACCGCCGTTCCGGCCGACGGCCGGGCGGTGCCCGGTACCGGCCCCGCCGGGCAGGGCCCCGCCGGGCAGGGCCCCGCCGCCCTGCCGGGATCCGCCGCGCCCGTTCCGGCCCCGGCGGCCGCACCGCCCGCCCCCGGCCCGGCGGCCGCCCCCGGGCCTGTCCCCGCTACGGCCCCGGCGGCCGCTCCGGCTCCCATCCCCGACGTCCCGGCCCCCGCGGCGTCCGGCGCCCCGACCGCCCCTGCTGCGCCCGGTGTTCCGGCGGTGGCCCCGGCCGTCTCCGAAGCCGCCGCGGCGGCTGCCTCCGCCCGTACGGCCCCCGCGGCCGCGTCCGGTTCCACCCAGGGCCTGGCCGCGGGCTTGGCGGGCACCTTGGCCCCAGTTGCCCCCACCCCGGCGGCACCCGTCCCTGCTGCCGCGGTGCCGGCCGCTCCTGCCCCCGCCGCGACCCCGGTCCCGCCCGCTGCCGCGGCACCCGCGCCGGCCGCGACCCCGGCCCCGGTCGCTGCGGTGCCGGGCCCTGCGACGTTGCACGAGGCCCGGGCGACGCTCCCGCGCCTGGTCAAAAACGCCGCCGCAGGTATCCCGACCCGGTTGTCGTCGGGTGGCGACCACGCGGTCCTGACCGCCCCGGCGGCCGCTGCCGCGCTCGGCTGGAACGTGGCCGCGGCGCGGGTGTATTCGATCGTGGAGGGCCGCCTGCACCTCGGCGACCTCGTCCGCGCCGCAGCCCAGGGGCGCCCGCAGGTCCTGCGCCGCCACTCCACCCCGGTCGCCGTGCTCCTCCCCACCACCACCGGTGCGCCCGGCACTCCGGCCACCGGCACTCCGACCGCGCCCGGCACAGCGGCCGTTCCCGCCCCCGGCGCGCCCGCGCCGCACCCGGCAACGACCCCGCCCGCCACCGCTCCGGCCCCGGCCGCCACGCCCACCGCCGGCGCCCCCGGCACCGCGACCGCATCCGCACCGACCGCCGGGCCTGCGCCTGCTCCGGCCTCCGCCACCGCGTCCCGCCCCGCGGCTCCGGAACCCGCCCCCACTCCCGGAACGGTCCCACCCGTCCCGTCTCCGGCCGCAGCCCCCGCTGCCATGCCCGGCCCTGCCGCCCCGACGCCCACCACGGCTCCCGCTGCTGCGCCCGGCGTCCCGGCCGCCGCGTCGGGTCCTGCGGGCGCCACCGCGCCTGCTGCTGCCCCCACAGCCCCGGCCGCCGCTGCTGCGCCCGGACCCGTCACCGCCCTCACCGCTGCCGCGGCCCCCGCTGCCGGGCTCGGCGTCCCGGCCGCCGCGCCGGGTCCCGCCGTACCCGCCGCCGCTGCGGTGCCCGTGCCCGCCCCGCCGGCTGGTTCCGCGCCCGGTGGCACGGTCCCGCCGACTCCGGAATCCGCGCCCCCTGCTGCTCCGGCTCCCGACGCGGCCCCGCCTGCCTCCGCTGCTGCGCCCGCCATCCCGGCGCGCCCCGCGGAGCCCACCACCGCACCACCCACGCCCACCGCGGCCACACCGGCCACCGACGAGGGAGCCTCCATCACGCCCCTGCCCGCCCCCACCACAGCGCCCGCCCCCGCCCCGGCCTCCGCTGCGCCCGGCCCTGCCGTTCCCGCTGCTGCGCCGCCCGCCCCGGCCGCTGTGCCCGGATCCGACCTCGCCGTGACGCCTTCCACCGCGCCGGCCGCCCCCGCCCAGACTGCGCCCGACCCCGCTGCGCCGACCGCCGCCGCGCCTGCTGTGCCGCGGTCCCGGCGGTCGTTGGCCGTGTTCGCGGATGTCCTGGACACGGTCCTTGCCCCGCCCGCCCCCGACAACGCCGACGGCACCGATGCCGAGACGCCCGCCGCGGGGGCGGCGCTGGGGATCCGCGTCCTGGACGACCTCCTCGGCCCTTTGCAGCCCGGCCGCCTGTACCTCGTCGCCGCGGCACCCGGGACCGGCGGGAGCCTCCTCGCGACGGCGGCGGCCCGTACGACCGCCCTGGACCGGGACCTGCCGGTCCTGTACGCCGCGTCGGGCCTGACCGCCGCGGACGTCACGGCGCGGATCGTCGCCGCGCATCTGCCGGTGGACTACCGCCGCCTGCGCGCCAGCCGGCTGACCCCCGCCGAACAGGACGACGTCCGCACCCTCTACGGCGAACTCGCCGCCGCCCCCCTGTACCTCGACGACGGCGCGGGCCTGACCGCCGCGGACGTCGCCCAGTCCGCGGCCGGCGTCGAGGGCCTGGCGCTGGTGGTCGTCGACCGCCTGCAAACCGCCCGGGACACGCGCCTGCCGCTGTCCGGCCCGGCCCAGGTGACCGACGCCGTCCAGGAGCTGGCGCATCTGGCCCGCACCCGCCGCGTCCCGGTCCTCGCCGTCCTCGACAGCCCCGCTGCCGTGGGCCCGGACGCGGCGGCCGCGGGCGACGCCGCGGACGTGCGGGTGCTCCTGACCGCCGACGGCTCCTGGGTCCACGCGACCGTGGCCGAGCGCGACCTCGGCGTCCTCGGCGACACGGTCCTGCACGCGGACCTCGCCCACGCCCGCCTGCAGAACCCGCCCGCCCGCCCGGCCCCCGGCAGCCTGCCGCCCACCCCGCCCGGCGCCGCGCCCGGCCCGGCCGCGCACGGCCATGTACCGAACCTCCCCGCCACGCCCGGCCCTTCGCCCGCCCCGCCGGCTTCTGCCACCAGCACCACCGCTCCCGGCCAGGCCGCTGTCGTTCCGGGGGAGTGGCCCGAGGTGACCCGCCCCGGGACCGCGCTGCACCCTGCCGCCGGTCCTGCCCCGTCCACGGCAACGCCCGCGCCCGCCGCGGTCGGACAGCACGCCGCGGATACCCCCGCCCGGGCCCCGGAGCAGCCTTCGGAGCCCGCCGAACCCTCCGCTGCGCCGCGCACCACCACCAAGCCCCACCAAGGCGTGCAAGCCCCGTCCACACCCGCGCAAGCGCCCGGTCAGGCGCCCGCTGCGCCGCACACCACCGCCGCGCCCGGACGGCGGACGGCCGTGCCCGTGGGGGAGGGGCGGTACGGCGGCCGGGACTACTCGGACCACACCGCCGTGATCACGCGCGCGGTCGACCGGGCCCTTGCCGAGCACGACGGCGACGTCGAGGCCGCGTCCGCCGCTCTGGAGAAAAGGGCTATTCCTGATGTGATGGCGCTTTTCGATTCCTGCCGGGTGGGTTCGCGGTACGAGCACACCGTCTATCCGGAACTCCCGGAAATCCTCCGGAAGAAGACCCGTGCGGGGGTGGACGAGGTGTGGGAGGGCCGCCACAAGTGGTCCAACGCGGTCCTCTTGGGCGAGTTGGAGGCCGGCCGCGCCCCGGTGACCGTCGACGTCCTGGACACGAACGCCGCGTTCCTGTCGGCGTGGAAGGCGCATCTGCCGATCGGGAAGCTCGTGCACGACCCGAACGGCGGTTTCGACCGGAGGCGCTCCGGCATGTACCTGCTGAAGTCCCGCCCCCGGTGGGCGCATCCGCAGCTTCCGGACCCGATCGGGAACCGCCGCGAGACCGGCCCGGTCATCCTCGGCGACCCCACGGTCCGGCTGCTGATCCGCTGCGCGGAGCAGGGGCTGTGCGAGGCCCCGGCCATCGCCGAGAACTGGACTTCCGGCGCGTCGGAAGACCTGCTCGAGAAGCTGCGCCGGGTCCTGACCCTGGCCCGCGAGGACGCCATCGAGAACGGCGACACGGTGGCCGAGGCGTACATCAAATCCATGTACGCGAAATTCACCTCCACGATCGGGGAGTCCAGCTCGAACCGCGACCTCCGCCGACCCGAGTGGATGCACATCATCCGCTCGCAGGCCTTCGCGAACCTCTGGCGAAAAGGACACAAGGCTTATCAGGCCGGTCTCACCCTGGTGCAGTTGCGCGGCACCGACGAACTCCACGTCACCGGCGGCGATTGGCGGGAGATTTTCCCGGAGGGCCGGAACGTGACCCAGACGAAAACGAAAGACCGGTACACCCTGCCCCGCACATCCGAAGAAGAAGCAGCCGGAATTGAGGCCGGTGCCGAGGCGGAAGAGGGGGGCCGGTAGGTGTCGACCGACGGATGGCGGGTCTTCGGGACGTACGGGGCGGACCGCGACCCGGGCAACGTCCACGGCAAGACCGCGCTCGGCCGGGCCCTGGAGGACGCCCTGGAGCGGATGATCACCGAGGGCGGCATCAAGTCCCCGGTGACGACCCGCCGCGGCCTGAGGGCCCGCATGCGCTACCTGACCACCCACCAGGGCGGCCCCGCGGCCCTGGCCGACGCCGGCGTCACCGCCACCGCGGCCACGCTCCGCGCCTGGACGAAAGGCGCCCGCCGCCCGCGCCCCGCCAACGCCGAAGCGATCGACACCGCGTACTGGAACCTGCGCGCCCGCAACGTCCTGGCGAACCCCGGAGCCCTCAAGCAGCACCTCAACAACAACGGCCGCGGCACCGCCGTGGAGATCCACCCGGTCAACCAGGACGTCGTCGTCCCGTCCCGGCGCCGGGACAACCTGCGGATGCGCCGCCTGCAGGTCCGGTACATCTGGGACGACGCCGTCGACGCCCTCGCCGCCGGGAACGAGGCGGCTCTCGCGGACATCTGGGACGACGTCATCGCCGAACTCGACTCCGACTGGGGCGCCTACACCTACGTCTCCCACATCGGCCTCGGCGCCTGAGGCGTCCTCAGCGCGCCGGGGACCGTGGCGTGCCCGCAGGCCCGGGCGCGGGGGCGCCGTGGCCGCCCTCGTCTCCCTCGTCTCCCTCGTCTCCCTCGCGCTCGTCCGTGCCAGCGTCCGGGACGGCGAAGAGCCGCAGGGCGACGCGCCGGGCCCCCTCGGGGGCGTCTTGGGGGGTGTGCCCGTACTTCCACAGCAAAGCGCTGTACTCCTCGACGAAGGCGAGGAGCTCGTCTTTGGTCATGTGGAAGTTGCCGCGCATCAACTGCGCCCAGCCTCCCGGGCCTTCGTATTGCGTGAGGACGCGGAAGTAGAGGTCCACGTCCTGGTCGGCACGCCTCCGGGTGAAGGCCATGGCGGCGGACAGCTCCGCGGCGGCCATCTTCTCCGGATCGGGCATCCGGATGTCGAACGGCAGCGGGCGCCACCATCGTTCGCGGCCGGTCGAGCGCTCGGTGATTTCCTCGACGAAGCCCTGCTCTGCGAGTTTGCGCAGGTGGTAGCTGGTCGTCCCGGTGCTTTCGTCGAGCGCTTTCGCGAGTCCGGTGGAGTTTGCCTCCCCGTGCCGTTGTAGATGGCCGAGGATGCGTCGGCGCAGCGGGTTGGCGAGCGTCCGATAGATCGCGGACCGGTCGCCGTTGCCGGATGCGGCGCGCTCGGGTGGGGGAGGGCTCATGCCTCCTCATGGTACAGAATAATCGCAAAAATCTTTGCAGAAGATTCTGCAATCACGTACCGTGGGGTTGTGGGCCGGTGCGGCGACCTGCCGGCACCGCCCGACTGCGGGGAGGAGCACAGGACATGGCAGAACGATCCGACACCGTCCGGGACTGCGGCGGGCCGGCGTCCGGCGCACCCGACGCGGCCGCCCGCCGCGACCCGGCAGTCGATGCCCTCGTCGCACGGCTGGGCGACCGGATCGACGACCGGGTGGCCGAGGCCTTCGACGACCAACTCGCCGACCGGCTCGCGGAGCCCGGACTGCTGGGCTGCGCCGCCGCCAGGGACCGCCGGACCGGACCGGCGGTCGTGCTGGGCTCGGCGGCCATCGGTGCCGCCGCCATTCCGTGGGCGGCCGACGGAACCCCTGCGGCGCTGACTTCCTGGACCGGCCTGGCACTCCTCAACGCGGTCTACTTCCTGCGCCGCACCTGACTCCCCCCGCCGGGCGCGGGAGGGGGCGGAACCGCGACCCTTCTCCGTTCGGACAGGACGCGGCGCACGTCACGAAGCAGACGGCCCCGGCCGATCCGGCATCCCGGTTCTCGCGGGCACGCCCGCCCGGGCCGCGCCCTGCGGCCCGGGCGCGGACCCGACCCGCGGCCTCGGCAGCCGCCCCGGCCGGTGCCGGACGCCGGTCCCCTGGCCTGCGGGCCCGACCGCCGTCCCGCGCCGTGTCGGGCGCTCGGCGTCTCGGCTCCGGGCCGGAACTCGCCGGCACCGCCGGTCCGGGGCAACGACTCCTGCCCGGTGGACTGCGGTGGCCCCGTCGAAACCGGGATCCGGCCGGGATCCGGCCGGGGTCAGGCCGGGGTCAGGCGCGGAGGCCGCATCGGGTGGCGCCGGTGAACTCCGTCTGCACTGCGGCCCCAGGCCGCCCGCACCACCGCCCGGCTTTCCAGAGGATTACACTCCTTAGGAGTGCATCCCTTGTCTATGCCCCGGAGTGGTCATGCCTGCGAAGCCGCCCCGTGTGTTCGATCGGGATGCCGAGTGGCGGTCGTTGGCCGCGTTCGCCTCCCGTGCCTCCTCGCAGGCGATGCTGGCCGTGGTGAGCGGCCGCAGGAGGATGGGCAAGACGTATCTGCTGCGGGCGCTGGCCGAGCAGACCCAAGGCCTGTACTTCGGGGCCACCGCAGCCACCGCGGCCGAGTCTTTGCGCCAGCTCGGCGCGGCCGTGGCCGACTACCTCGGTGCGCCGGCGCCGTTCACGTTCGCGACGTGGGACGACGCCGTCACCTTCCTGTTCGGGTTGGCCGACCCGACTCGTGGTGACGGCCCGCAGGTCGTGGTGCTGGACGAATTCCCCTACCTGGCCAAGGTGGTGCCCGAGCTGCCGTCGCTCATCCAACGCGAGATCGACCGGCACCAGACGCAACCCAGCCGGATGCGGCTGCTGCTGTGCGGATCGGCGATGTCCGTGATGGGCAACCTGCTCGCCGGGTCCGCACCGCTGCGCGGCCGGGCACAGCTGGAACTGGTCGTGAGGCCCTTCGACTTCACCGCCGCCGCACGCTTCTGGGAGGTCGCCGACCGGCCGGACCTCGCCGCACGGCTGGGGGCGGTGCTCGGCGGGACACCGGCGTACCGCAGGCAGTTCCTCGCCGACGACGTGCCCCGCGACCTCGCCGACTTCGGCGACTGGGTGTGCCGCGCGGTGCTGTCCCCGCGCAGCCCGCTGTTCCGCGAAGCCCGCTACCTGCTGGCCGAGGAAACAGACATCCGCGAGACCTCGCTGTACCACTCGGTCCTCGCGGCCGTGGCCGAGGGCAACACCACCCGCGGCGGCATCGCCGGCTACATCGGACGCAAGGCCGTGGACATCTCCCACCCCCTCAACGTGCTGGAGGACTCCCACCTGCTGACCCGCGAAGCCGACATCTTCCGGCAGGGCAAGTCCCGCTACCGCATCGCCGAACCCCTCATTACCTTCTACGAGGCGATCATGCGCCCGGCCTGGGGGCGCCTGGAGCTCGGCCAGGCCGACCGGGTGTGGGCGGCATCAGCCGAAAGGTTCGCCGCCCAGGTCGCCGGACCCCACTTCGAGGCCATGTGCCGGGAGTACCTCCTGGGCGACGGCTCCCACCTCGCCCACGGCAGCCTCGGCGAGGTGGGGGCCGGAGTGGTCACCGACACGCACACCCGGACCTCCGTCGAGGTCGACGCCGCCGTCGTCGAACGCGGCAGCGGCGGCCGCCGCCCCCGCATCGCCCTGCTCGGCGAAGCAAAATGGGGGACGACCATGGGACTGCCCCACCTGGATCGGCTGCTGCGCGCCCGCGACACCCTTGCCGCGCGCGGCAACGACACCGACAACTGCACCCTCGCGTGCTTCGGCGCCGCCGGATTCACCGACCACCTGAAAGCACGCGCACACCAGGACGACACCGTGCGCCTGGTCTCCCTCGCAGACCTGTACGCCCGATGACCCCTCTCCGGACAGCAGCGGCACCGCCCATAGGAGTCGTTGCGCGGTGACATCGGGAGCCACTGCGGCCCTTCCCCGCGGACCGATAGCCGCTGTCGGCTGCCGTCCAGGTCGCACGTCCCCGCTTCGCCACAGGCACTCTCCACCTGCCCGTCAACCAGGACGTTGTCCTGCGGCCCGGCGCCGGGACGAACTGCGAGTGCACCGCCGCCCTTCCTCGGACGGCGGATGTGTCGGGTCGACCGGGAGCGGGCCGTCGTCATGGGCACCCGCTTTCCCACGCCGCCGTCGACGCCCTCGTCGCCGGCGACCAGGCTGTGCTCGCGGACATCCGGGACGTCATCGCCGAACCCGACTCCGACTGGCGCGCCTACACGCATGTCTCCCATGTGGGCCTCGCAGCCTGCCGCCCGGCCCCGGTGCTGCCGGATCGTGCGGGCCCCGCCTCCAATACCCGCCTGCCGGTACCCCCGGGAACGGAGACCTCGCCACGGTCGTCAGCGACAGCGAACGCCGCGAACAGCACTGCTGGGGAACGGAGTTCGCTGATGGCCTGGCCGAGGACGCCGACGCGGTCCCCAAGCTGGTCTTCCACCGCCCCGCAGGCGATGCAGCCATGCGGGCCGTGCGCTGGAGTACGACTCGCGCGGCGCGTCCGGGGCGTTGCCGGTCCAGGGGTGGGCGTCCCCGTCCCCCCTCGCCAGGGCCACCGCAACGCTCACCACCGCCGCGATCCCGCCGACGGCGAAGCTCCTGTCGAACGCGACGAGAACTCGCCGTCCTCCCTGGACCTCGAGACCACCGGCTCCCGCTTCGCGGCCGCGATCCTGGTCACCTGTGCCCGGCACCACCGCGCCACGCTGTAGGGCGGCCCCGAGCCCACCCGGTGCGCCGCGGCCGTCCTGCGGCAACCGGTGACATCCGAGTGCTCGTCTTCGAGCCGGCCTGGCGGTGATGGTGTTGTGGGTTGTGGTGTGTCAGCCGAGTTCGCCGTTGGTGATGCCGTAGATCCCGGTGGAGTCGATGGCGGGGGGTTCGCCGGTGTACATGCGTGTGTTGCGGCTGATCGGGGTCATGCCTGCGGTTGTCAGGTGGCGGATGAAGTGCGTTTGGGTCTCGGGGACGTCGATCCGCAGCCGGTCGCCTCCGGTTGTCTCGGAGAGGGCGGCGAGCACGGTTGCGGCAAGGCCCGGGGAGTCCGCATGGAGCGGGCCGACGCGCCACGGGCCGGTGCTGGGTCGGATGACGCCGAATCCGGTGACCCGGCCGTCGTGCAAGGCCGCGACGGCGGTATGGCCGGGCAGCATGGTCCATGCGGAGAGGAAGGCATCGCGGGGCGCGGGGAAGAACCGCGCGTCGTATGCGGCGAGGTCGGCGAACGGGACGGCGGCCGCGTCGACGATCTCGGTGTCGGTGCTGGTCGGGGCCGCGCCTGAGGGACGGCCGGCGAACCGGATGTTCTCCCAGGCGGTGCGGAACCCGGACGTGCGGTAGTTGTCCTGCTGATCCGGGACGCTGTCCAAACCGACCAGGCGCCCGGACAGGTGGTCCATGGCGCTGCGGAAGATCGACAGGCCGTAGCCCTTGCCGCGGGCTTCGGGGAGCACGATGTAGTAGCCGATGAAGCCGTGGTCGGTGCCGTAACGGACCGCGGATATGCAGGCGACAGGCTCGCCCTTCAAACGCCCGATGAGGAACCCGTGTGGATCCGCGGGCGCGAACGCGAGGTGGTCGTGGAATCCTTGATCCCATCCTTCGGCGATGGCCCAGTCGCGCATCGTGGAGATGTCGCGGCCACTGGCAGTACCAATCACGAACATCGGCATCGGCGCTTTCCTGGAGCAGCGTTCCGGCTACGGATGGTTCCGGCAACGCTAGCCCCACCCGCCCGCCCCGGCGCCGGGCACGGGACGCGGGCTCGTGTTCTGGACAGCCCGCGCGTCGGTTGTTCGTGACAGCCCCGCAGCCCGCGATCATCCAACGAGGGAGACCACGACCTGCACCTGAAGGCCATGCGCCGCTGTATGTTGCGTTCCGGTACTGATCTTGGGGGTCCTTCGGGAATCTCGGTGCGGCTGCTGGCATCTGGCATCTGTGCGTGGCAGCCGGCGCCGCATTGTTCCGGCGGTCCTGCTTCGCCGCGGCGGTTGCGAGTGCATGAGGTCCGTCACGCGTTGCTGCCGCGAACTCCCAGGTCGCGAAGTATCGGCTCCGTGTGTGCGGGGATTGCTCGGAACAACGCACCTACGGGAACCGGCGGCAGCCGTCGGCCCCGTGCGCGCGGGGATTGCTCGGCCATGTTGCCGGACGTGGCGCGCCGGACGGCATCGGCCCCGTGCGTGCGGGGATTGCTCGTGATCCGCGTAGAACGCGGCTTGACCGAGAGTGTCGCCCATGCGCGTGAGGATCGCGCGGCGGCGAGGGCCAAGGAACTCAACCTCGGTCGGCCTCGTGTGTGCGGGGATTGCCCCAGCGCAGGCCGCGGACCGTTGTCTGGAGCCTCGTCCGGCTCCGCACGTAGGGACCGCCTGCAGATGACCGCAACACCTGGCCGAGTCGAACGCTGGCGTTGCGGATGGCCGGGTTCCGGCTCGTCCCGATGGCTGTCGGGACGTCTGGGCCAAGGGGATGGCGATCACCGATTCGTTCTGCATCGGCAGCCCGCAGGCTCCGGGGACTCCGTTCGCGCAGGGTCGGGGTATTTGTCGATCGTGTCGAGGTTGGACGCGACCGCGGCCGGCAGCGTGTTCGCGTGCTTGACCCCGCGGGCTTGGGGGGTCTCGGTGGCTTGCGGGGCGGCCGTGCCGGTGATCAGCCGCCGCCATTCCGACGATGAAATTGCAGAAGAACCGTGCACGCGATCGGGCGGGTCTGGCTCGCCGCGAACAGGAGAGCGCCGACGGCAGGCCGGCGGCCGCGTCGCCGGTTCGACGCATGACGCAGACGAGGTCGTCGAGTTCCGCGTCGCAGCCCTGCCGCCGCGGCCCCTCGGCGGCGAACCCGCGCCGACTTCGTCGCCCCACGACCGCGTTCGACTCCACTTGGCTCGATGTCGTCGACACCGTCGACTCGACGGTTCACCCGTCCAGCGGCGGAATGCTGACCCGGTCGCTCTTCCTCGGGCTCACCCGCACACCCCGACGGGCCCGGGTCGTGCCCATCGAGAGGTCGAACCGTCGCCGGCTGCGGTGGTCGGCCACGACACGGCCGTGGGGTGCACGGCGTCCCGATGGCCGAGTTCCACGGCGTCGGACAGCGCTTCGAGGAGTTCGACGGCGAACCCTGGTCTCGTCGGCGGGCAGAGCCCCACACGAGCGGCCGGCGCGGCAGCACCGACAACCACCCGAACCACACCCGCTCGTCATCAGCCGCCCGCCGCCGACCGGCTGCGCCCGACCGGGACGTGGGCCGTGGTCGGCAAGCACGATGACCACCCCTCGACCCAGGGCGGGGCTGCGGGGTCCCCCGGTGCCGACGAGGAGCGCCTGGCCGCCGCGGAAGCGCGGATCGGCCACCGGCTGCCGCCGTCGCTGCGGTCGTTCCTGCAGGTCACCGACGGCTGGCTGAACGCGGGCAACTTCGTCAGGCGCCTGGCCGGCACGGCCGATCCGGCGCTGTTGGACGAGGCGGAGGCCGCGCGGTACGCCGATGTGCCGCCTTCGAGCGACCGTGAGGCCCAAGAGCGGCGGGAGCGCCCATGGGATCCCGGCGGGATCCCATGGTCCAGCTTCCTCCGCCTCGCGGCAGGCCTCACGTGATCCCGGATCATGGCTTGTCCAACGCCCAGGAAATCGGATCTTATGCGACGTTACGCCGCCACTAGGCGAGCGGCAGGGCGCGCCGCCGTCCCGGCCGGCACCAGCGCCGACCGCTGCGCCGAGTGGGCGTTGGGGCCCCGGACCGGTTCTGGCTACGGTCCCCCTACCGGTCGTTGGGCGGGTGGTGCCGGGTGGGAGGGTCTGGCTGTGTGGCCGGTCAGGTGGTCGTGCCAGGCGGTGATCTGTGCGCGGGTGCGGCGCAGGGTGTCGTGGTCGATGCCGTAGCGCAGGAAGTCCTCGTCCTTGTAGCGGTGGATGCCGGCGAGCATCTGGGCGAAGACGGCGCGGTCGAATCCGGCGTCGCGTTCGGCTACGAGGTCGAGGAGTTCGTCGCGGGTGTAGTGGCCGCCGGCCACCAGGGCGGCGACGTCGATGTAGTCGCGGGCGGCGGCCCGGGAGAACAGGGCCGACATCTTGCCGGCGGCGATGTCGTCGTCGCGGTGCAGGACCGGCCCGACGGCCATCTGGACCGGCGGGTGCAGCCGGATGTCGGCGACGAGTTCGACCTTGACGGCCTGGTCCGGATCGTCGGCGGTGTCGGCTGCGTTGACGAGCAGTCTGACGTAGGCGCCGGTGTCGTCGGCGACGGTGACGCGGAAGCCGTGGCGGCGGTACGCGGCCACGATGTGCTCGGTGGCGGCGGCGACTTCGTCGCGGCGGTCCCAGGAGGTGAACAGGTCCACGTCGTCGGACAGGCGTGTGACGATTCGGTGGGCTTGCACGGCGTATCCGCCGGCGAGTGCGAATCCGTGCTCGGCGCCTGCAGCCAGACCGAGGGCGATCAGTTGCTCGTGGAGGCCGGGATTCACGCGGCGCGGCCCTGCCGCAGCTGCGCGAACCTCGACTCCCAGACCGCCCGTACCTGAACGGGGAGCACCAAGGACTGCCACACGCTGACGAGCAGTCCGGCATCGAGGAAGTCGCCGAGGTCGCCTTGGCCGCGGCTTTCCCGCAGGACGGTCTCGTACATCACCGCGACATCCGCGCGGTCCGCGAGGTCGAACCGGCGCGCAGGCGCCCAGTCCAGCCGCTTGGGCAGGACGACGGCGCCGCTGGTCGGGCCATGCAGGTCCTCCAGCGCCGCGACGATCGCGTACTGCCGCGCGGCCGCGTATCCGACTGCTTCTGCGCTCATGCGCCCATTGTGGCCCAAGTACGTTCCGGACGAGCTCCGACTGGGCCCCGAAGGCGCGCTGCCGCGAAGCTGCGGCACACACCAGCGAACAATGGCCTTTTCGGCTGGATACTCGTTGTCACGGACCGACTTGGCGAATGACGGCCGCTGCCGACTCACACCCCGAGTTCCCAGGCGCGGACGACGTCGTCCCGGCCCCAAAGGAGGGTGATGTCGCCGGTGTCGAGGTCGGGGGCGAGTCCGCTGAGGCTGGCGACGGCCGGGCAGGTGATGGGTGTGGCCGGGGATCCGCGCGGTGGTTGTGGTCGGCACGATGCCCATCGTGACCACCCCTGAACGACACAGCACCGCCCGCAGTGAACTCACCAGTCCCACCGGCGGTTGCTGCGGTCGTCGACACCACCGACTGGGCCGCGCTGCGCCATGCCCGCGGTCCGGCGGTGGGCTGCCCGCCCTACGACGGTGAACCAGTCGCCGACGTCCCCGACCTGCTGCACGCCGCCCTGCACCCGGATGCCCGCACTGCCGCAGAGGCCTTGGACGCGCTCACCTTGTATGCCGTGGACGAGGAAGGCGCCGTGAGGATCCTTTCGTTCGTCCCGTCGCTTGCCCGGTTCGCCGCCGCGCTGCTGGACGACCCGCGCACGCTGCGCCGCATCCCCCACCTGTGGGGCCCGCCCGGTCGCGACCAGGCGCTGCGCACCGCGCTGCTGGGCGGCCTGGCCGCGGAGGCGGCCTGGCACGAACGCAACACCGGCAACCCCCCTCGCCCACCCGCCCCGCCCGCGCGGAGTTCCTCGCGCTGCGCCCGGCCCTGTTCGAGGCGGTGGCACAGCATCTGGCCGCTGTCGCGCTGGCCTGCCATCCCGATCTGGCCGCCCACCGCGACCACTTCGCGCGTCCACCATCCGGCAGGCCGGCGCCTGCCGCACACGGTCAAGGACTGGGGCTACGACACCCGCGGCCTAATCCCGGAACCCGTGGACTGGGACGTCGGCGGCTGCACCGACGACCTGCCGTTCTGAACCGGGACCAGGCACCCATCCATGCCGAGCCAGGCGCCAGGGTGTCAGCCGCCTTTCTCAGACTGCGCCGGCCCTCCGCTGCTCCTGGCGCTGGTCTATTGCCACAGGTCTGCGCCGTCGTGTCCGCTCGGGTCGACCGCAAGGATGTCCTCGTGCAGGCCTGTCAGGACCCGGCCGGTGAGCGTCCCGTCGGTGTCGGCTTCGACGACTGACCGCAGCCGGTTCGTCTCCGGCAAGAGCAAGCAGAACGTGGTCAATGCCATGGTCCGCATCGACCGGGGCGGCCGCGTGCTGCCAGCCCGACCTCGCCGGGAATTTGCCGGGGCTGGTCAGAGGGCCTGGGCTGTTGCTGGTGATCGCTCCGCCGGGCGACGGCAAGGATCGGGATCGCGGCGGCGAGCGCGTACCGCAGGGCTTGCCTGGTGACGACCGAGGACGTGCCGACGAGGAGCTTCGCCGAGGCGGCGGCTGCGGGGCTGCTGCCGATCTCATGCGCTGCGGTCCGCACTGCGGCTGGGCGCGGACGGGCCGGGTGTCGGAGTAGCGGGCGCCGCGGGCTCGGGGGTGGTGAGCACCTTGCGGGTGACCCGTTCGGAGATGGCTGCGACAAGGGTCCGAGGACGGCGCGGCGTCAGGTGCGCGCCCATGGCATTGCCGAACCCAGGGACGACGTAGCCGCGGTCGCGCTTCAGTGCGCGCAGTGTCGCGCGTACGACGGGCGTCGGGGTGGTGAAAGAGCCTGTGACGGCTGCCCGGCGGGTACCGATGGTGTCGAAGAACGCAGTCTCGACCGGGCCAGGGCACAGTGTGAGCACACGGATGCCGCGTCGGCGGTATTCCTGGCGCAGGGCAAGGCCGAAATTCAGGACGAAGGCCTTGCCCGCACCGTAGACGGCGAAGTACGGGGACGGCTGGAAGCCGGCGTTCGACGCGACATTGATGATCGCCCCGTGGCCGCGCTCCAGCATTCCGGGCAGCAGTTCGTGGGTCAGGTCGACGAGTGCGACGACGTTGACCATCATCTGGTCGTGGTCGCGGGCCGCGGATATCTCCTCGAAGCGCCCGCAGGTGCCGAACCCGGCGTTGTTGACGAGCAGGTCGACGGTCAGCTCGCGGGCGGCCAGCTCGGCGGCGACGCGGCGTGCCGCATCCGGCCGCGCGAGGTCTTGGACCACCACGTGGGCGCGGATGCCGTGCTCTGCCGCGAGACGCCCTGCCAGCGCAGTGAGCCGATCCTCGGAGCGCGCCACCAAAACCACGTCGTGCCCTTGTGCGGCCAGCTGGTCGGCGAACTCGGCGCCGAGGCCGGACGACGCTCCGGTGATGAGAGCAGTACGGGACATGAGATCCCCCTTCAGGCCATTAACTGGGTGAGAAGGTATCAGTATCCAAGCTATGTGCAACATAATTGGTGCAGATAGCGCATGCATTTGCTCCTTTGATGTATCTTCCAGCGGGAACGAAGATACGCTTGGAGACCAGATGGGGAACCCGGCACGACCGTTGCGGGCGGACGCGGAACGCAGCGTGCGCACGATCCTGGAGGCGGCTGAGCGGGTGCTCGCGAAGGATCCCGGCGCTTCCATGGAGCAGATCGCCACGGCCGCAGGCGTGGCCCGCACGACCGTCCATCGGCGGTTCGCCAACCGGCAGGTGCTCATTGAAGCGCTGGCCCTGTCCGCCGCCCGCCAACTCGCCGACGCCGTCGAGGACGGCAGACCGGACACCGCACCGCCGCTGGTGGCGATGCACCGGATCACCGCCAACGTGCTCCAGGTCAAAAGCGCATGGGCGTTCGCCCTGGAACTGCCAGGCGACGCGGACAGCGCAGCCACGCTCCTCCACCAGGACATCGCCCGCCGCTGCGTCGCCGTCCTCAAACGGGCCCAGGACGACAACCTCATCGACTCGGCAGCCGACCTCGAATGGGTGCGCCGCGTCTATTACGCCCTCCTCGGGGAAACTCTGCGTGGCAGCACCGAAGATGACCCGGACACCCTCGCCGCCCGCATCATCCAAACCCTCCTGCACGGCGCGGGCCCCTTCGGCGGCCGCGGCTAGGTGTATTGACCCAGGGTTGTTCACGCGGTTGATTGGGGTTGGCCTGCGAGTGCGGTGTGGCAGCGATGGTGGTTGTAGGTGTGGAGGAACGTGCCGAGTGCTTCGGTGCGTTCCTGGTTTGTGGTGTAGGGCTGGAGGTAGGTTCATTCGTCGAGCAGGGTGCGGTTGAAGTGTTCGACTTTGCCGTTGGTCTGTGGGCGGTAGGGCCGGGTGAGTTTGCCGGTGGCGCCCAGGTCGGCCAGGGCTGTTTTCCAGGCGAGGCCCTTGCGGTAGGAGCAGGCGTTGTCGGTGAGCACTCGTCGGACCTGTGGGATGCCGTGAGCGTGGAAGAACGCTGCGGGCCGAGGTGGCGGGAGCACCGGCAGGTGGGATTCTGCATCGGGTGCGGACCGGGGTGCAGCGGCGTGATCTGCCCGAACGTTTCGGGCTGTGGAAGACCGTCTACGAACGCCATCGCCTGTGGTCGGCGGACGGCACCTGGGAACGTCTGCTTCAGCAGGGCCAGTTGCGGCCGATGCCGCGGACGAGATTGACTGGGGCGTCTCCGTCGACTCCACCATCGTCCGTGCACATCAGCATACGGCCGGCGCCCGCACCGACCTGCCTCCAGTACCAGGGGCAAAGGGGGGCCCAACTCGAATCCCGGCGCCGGGACATCCTGCGGGTGCGGCGCCCGCAGGTCCGGTACGCCTGGGACGACGCCCTCGTCGCCGGCAACGAGGCGGCCCTCGTGGGCATCTGGGACGACGTGATCGCCGAACTCGACTCCGACTGGGGCGCGTACACCTACGTTTCCCACGTGGGCGTGGGAGCGTGATTCCGGCAGCGGCCTGGGCGCGGTGGGGCGGGCTGATATGTCGGAGCGCGATGGTGGTCGCGAGGCGGGATCGTGGCATGTTCCCGGAACTCGTCTGAGCTGCAGTTTCGTGTCGTTACGGCCCAAGTACACTCGGCGGGTCTGATCCAAGTTGTTCGCGGTCATGCTTCGTAGGGACAAGTGCGAGTGGATGAGATCCGTCACGTGTTGCTGGGAACTCCCAGGTACTGTCGGCCTCATGCGTGCGGGGATTGCTCGCACAGGCGTTCTCGCTGGTCTGGCCGCTCATCGTCGGCCCCGTGCCTACGGAGTATTGCTCGCCGCTGCTGTTCGGCGTCATCGCCGAGGGCGCGTCGGCCGGTGTAGGCGGGGATTGCTCACACAAACGCAAGCTTGTCGCTGGTGTGGGTGCGTTGGCCTCGCGCGCGGGGATTGCTCGTTGGCAAGGAATGTTGGCGGGGTCGGCCCCGTATGTGCGGGGATTGATCGAGGAGAGCGCGGACCGGGGGCGAGGCGAACCAGGTCGGCCCCGCGTGTGTGGGGATTGCTCGGCCTGGGCCCGCGGCGCTCACGGTGTCCTCCGGGGATCCTGTGCGGGCCGCTATGGGTTTCGTCAACCCGGATCGGTCAGCAGAACGGTCTCGGAAGCCGGCGGTGCGGTCGTGTCGACCGCGACACCCAGGGCGAGGCAGTCGATGCATTGACGACGACCGGCCTTTGACGGCCGCCGTCATTTGTGCGCTGCCCGGACCATGCGGCCGTCCTGCGCGAGCTACACGTCGGCGGTGGGAGTCTGCTTCCCGTTGCGGCGTCAGGTCGACCGGGCGCTGGTGATCCGCAGGTGCGATGCGAACGCCTCGCCGTGTTGGCCCACGCCCCGCTCTCGCCGCAGCCGCACGCCCGCCCACTGCACGGCCATGTCGGCGGTGCCCGTGTAGCGGTCGGCCGCGACGCCGTCGACGAGTCCGTCGCCGACCCTGCGCAGATCACCGGTCTTCTCCGAGCCGGCCACGCCCTCGACCCTATGTGTGATACTTGTACCTATAATAAGCGCAGGCATCATTGAGGGGAGGTCGGGTGCGGAAGCCTGACGACATGTTCGACCGCGATTTCGAATGGGCGGAACTGGTCCGCTTCGCCACCTACACCGGCCCGGAACCGACCCTCGGCGTCGTCTCCGGACGCCGCCGCCAGGGCAAGACCTTCCTGCTGGACGCCCTGTGCCGCCAGACAGGCGGCTTCTACTTCGCCGCCACCGAAGCCACCGAAGCGGAATCGCTGCGCCAGTTCGGCGCCGCCCTCCAACGCTGGGCCGACGCCGCCGTACCCTTCCGCTTCGCCCACTGGGAAGAAGCGATCAGCGCCGTGATGGCCCTCGCCGGCCAGCGCGCCTCGGCCCAGGGCCCTCTCCCGGTCGTGCTCGACGAGTTCCCCTTCCTGGTCAAGGCGTCCCCCGAACTGCCGTCGCTGCTGCAGCGGGCACTCGGCCCCGCCGCCCGCCGCGACGGCGGCCCGGTCCGCCTCCTGCTCTGCGGCTCGGCGCTGTCCTTCATGGGCAACCTCCTCACCGGCACCGCCCCGCTGCGCGGCCGCGCCAGCCTCGAACTCGTCGTCCCCACCCTGGACTACCGCCTCGCCCGCCGCTTCTGGGACCTGCCCGACCGAAAACTCGCCGTCCTCGTCGACGCCGTCGTCGGCGGCACCCCCGCCTACGCCCGCGAGTTCACCCTCGGCGACACCCCCACCGACCAGGACGACTTCGGCCCCTGGGTCATCCGCAACGTGCTCAACCCGTCACGGCCGCTCTTCCGCGAGGCCCGCTTCCTCCTCGCCGAGGAACCCGACATCCGCGACACCGCGCTCTACCACGGCGTCCTGTCCGCAATCGCCGAAGGCAACCACACCCGCGGCGGCATCGCCGGCTACCTCCAACGCAAATCCACCGACCTCGGCCACCCCCTCACCCTCCTCGAGGACAGCGGCATGGTCGACCGCCAGCCCGACGCCTTCCACGCCAAACGCTCCACCTACCGCATCGCCGAACCAATCGTGACCTTCTACCACGCCGTCATGCGCCCGCGATGGAGCGACCTGGAACGACCCGGCCACGCCGACACCGTCTGGGCAGACGCCCAACCCACCTTCCGCAGCAAAGTCGTCGGCCCCCACTTCGAACACCTGTGCCGCACCTGGGCCCGCTGGTACGCCCACCCCGACACCCTCGGCGGAACCCGCACCCGCATCACCTCCGGCACCGTCCCCGACCCCACCGCCAAGACCAAACACGAACTCGACGTCGTCGCCTTCGGCACCGACCCCCACAACCCCGGCACACCCGAACGCGTCCTCGCGATCGGCGAAGCCAAATGGAACGAGACCCTCGGCACCAGCCACCTCGCACGCCTCGACCGCATCCGCACCCTGCTCACCGCCAAAGACGCCACGGCCGCCAACACCCGGCTGCTCCTGTTCTCCGGCGCCGGATTCACCGAAGAACTACAACAGGCCGCCGCCGACCCCGCCATCCAACTCATCGACCTGGAACGCCTCTACGAACACTGACCACGCCCGCCAAGCCGCAACCCACAGGCCGCCTCCAGCGAGGCACACGGCGAGCCAGGCGGCTCCGGGCGCCAGCTACGACCGCAGGGAATCACCGGCCCGGCTCCGCCGAGGGGAAGCCTGCCCGGCTGGGGCACCGGCGTGGCGTAGACGAGGACGACGCTTTCGGTTTCGGGGCTGACGAGGTAGCGGACCCGGCCGCCGCTGCTGGAGCACTAGGAGTACGAGGTCACCAGCTCGGACCCTTTCCACACTTCGGTGGCGTGCCGTCCACGGAGCCGGTGCTGCCGGTTCCAGTTGCCCCTCGAGACCCGGTTCGGTGCGGAGGGCGTCCAGGCAGCGGTGCGCGTTCGGCAGCGCAGCGCGGCACAGCTCCTCCCAGCCGGTCACCACGCCGACCATGACGCCACCCACACCCGCCGCGACACCCCCGCCGTCCTGGCCCACCACCCACAAACTTCGACACCGCCGACTTCTACGACGCGACGTTCGCGGGTGTCGCCGCATACCGCGACGCGACGCTTACGGCGCCGCCGGAGTTCGACCGCATGCCGGCTTCGTGCCCACCGCCCGGACAGTGTGAGGCGCCGACGTCGCGAACGTCCCGCGCGATCCGTGGCCGGCCACGCGGCCGCGGCATCCGGCACGCGATCCCGGAACCGGCCGATCAACCCGCGCAACCCCTTGCCAAAAGCTCCTGAGGCAGCCGTTTGCGGTTCGGCCAGACCCGCAACGTCGCAAGTTCGGATCGGCACGCCGGATGCACTTGGGCCCTAAGGAAGGACGGTGCGCCGGGCGAGGAGTAGGCACCGGCATGAGCCGTTCCGTCGACCATCCGGGTGCGGAATGCCGTTCACCCGGTATGACTGTATGTCCCGGTATTGACCTTCAGGGTTTCACCGGAATCATCTCGGGGTGTGGTTGTCGGTATCTGTGTGTGACAGAATTTGCGGTTGTTTCGCAGCCTTGCTCTCGTCACGACAAGCGCGAGCGGATGAGATCCGTCACGTGTTGTTGTGAACTCCCCGTATGCCGGCCCTATGCGTGTGGGGATTGCTCGTCGACGTTCCTCAACGTCACCGGGCTGCTCGAGTCGGCCCCGCGCATGCGGGGATTGCTCATACCATCGGGCACTACCCGCTGCGCGACTTCCGTCGGCCCCGTGCGCGGGGATTTGCTCCATCACGAGCGTGCGGCGCCCGCTCGGTTGCCGGTGTAGGGGTACATGCATCGTGAAAAGCACGTCGGCTCGTGGCACCGCGGTCACCCCGCCCCAGGGGCATCACGCCGAACAATGTCTTGAACCCCTTCTGAAACTCCCACCAACGTACTGAGGCCCACGGGGCGGGATTCCGAAACAGGTACTGAGTGTCAGCACCGGCGGATTGCGGCAGCGGCACCGGACGACCCTTCGCTGCTCACCACAAGAACCGAAGCCGACACCCCCTTCCAACACCCCCTAAACGGTGTGCCGAAGCAAGCCGGCTGACCTGCGCAGATCGCACCAACGACCGGTAGACCACAGCGCGCCCGCACATCTACCCCGCGGCCTACCGCCTCAGAGGCCCCGCGCAGACACCCAGAACGTCAGCTGCGCCACAGAGACGGCGCAGCCCCGAGCCGCGTCGTGCCGTGTGGTCACGTTTCCCAGGCCCGGACGATGTCGTCCGGACCCCAGTGGAGGGTGATCCCGCCAGTGTCGAGGTCGGGGCCGAGTCCGCTGAGGCTGACGACGGCGAGGCCGGTCTGGTCGGTGTGACCGGGGATATGGCGTGCGGCGGTGGCGAGCGTGTCCAGGTCGTGGCGGTTGAACGGGCTGGCGAGCCATTTGACGGACCCGGCCATGCGGATGTGCCGGGCGACGGGGGCCCGGTCCGCTGCGACGAGGTCGACCTCGGGGTCGAACTGCCGGTTCCACCACCCTCCGACCGCCTCGACGTCGTCCCACGGCAGCGCCCCGTCCCCGGCGGCGAGGAGCAGCGCTTCGCGGACCAAAGGTTCGACGGCGCGCCCGCGCCAACTGCTCCACCGCCGCTCGACCACACGGAACGCCGCCTCGGGACGGCCACGCCGCACCAACTCCTGCGCCGACCGCAGGATCGCGAGGTACAGCCGCAGGTTGCTGTCCTCGACCCGGTACAGCGCGGGCTTGCCCGGACGGACGGACAGCGGCTCGTCGACGGCGAGGACCCGCTTCTCCTCCACCAGCCGCCGCAGCAGCGGAGACAGCGACCCGGACGGGACCGCCCCGCCGCGCCCGCCCGCGGTGCCGGCGATGTTCGCGTGGGTACGGTCCCCGCCGCCCACCGCCTCCAGGACACGCCGGGCCTGGTCCGGCGCCGGGAACTCCGCGAGCAGCGACGACTCGGGGATGCCGAAGACCGGGGAGGCGGGGTCGGCGCACTCACCGCGCAGGAACTCCAGCGCCGGCGCGCCGGCGGGCCAGGCGCGCAGGATGCCGGGGAGCCCGCCGGACACCAGGTGCGCGTCGACCGCGTCAGCACCCGTCAAGCCCAGGGCCCGGCCGGTCTCGGCGGGGTTGAGCGGCCCGAGGACGAGGTTGTCCGCGCGCCCGTAGAACGGGCGGTCGTACGCGGTCAGCCGCTCCATCATGTGCAGGTCGCTCCCCAGCAGCAGCAACAGCACCGGCCGGGTGGACAGCAGCCGGTCCCACGCGGTCTGCAGGGCCCCGTCGAACAGGCTGTCCTGCTCGGCCAGCCACGGCAGCTCGTCGATCACCACGACCGCCGGCCGCCCGGGCAAGACCGCCGCCAGCGCCCGGAACGCATCCGGCCAACCACCCGCCGCAGCCGGCACCAGACCCCGATCCGCAGGCAGCGACGACTCCGCCAGCTCCGCCAGAAACTCCCCGACCGCCTCGACCGGAGACGCCCCCTTCGTCGCCGTGAAGTACAGGTACGGCACCTCCGCCCGGTCGCAGAACTCCTGGACCAGCCGCGACTTGCCCACCTGCCGACGCCCTCGCAACGCCACCGCCGCACCCGCGCCCGACTCCGCGACCCGCGCCAGGCGCTTGCCCAACAGGCCCAGCTCCATCCGCCGCCCGATGAACGACATACCCGCCCCCTCGCGTAGGGCTCATCTATGTAGATGTCTTCTACATTAACTCCCAGCCGATGACGTGCATCGGCCGCACATGGTGTGCCTGATCATCAGCAACGACCACGACGACCGGGGGCGGGCGACAAGGCCCCCTACCCGGGTTACGCCCACGACGGCCACGGATCGCCCCCGCAACGCCCGGTCTGGTGACCCCCTCCCGGTCCGGCGGCGCCGCCGGACCGTCCGGGAAAGGGGCGTCCGCCGCCTGGCCGACGCCCCTGGGCCCGCCTCTGCTGTTGCGGGGAGGGGTACCGCCGCACCCCCCGCCCGCGTTGCGGTGCCGCGGCAGCAGGACGCCGCGTCGTGGGGTGGGGGCAGGCGTTGCGTGCCGCCCCCGGCCGTCCCGTGCTGCGCTGCCCCCGGCACCCGCTGCCGAGTCCCGGGCCCCTGCCGTACCGCCGCACCGCAACCACCCGCAGCCCGACTGCCCCGGGCGACCACCACCCCCGCGGCCCCGGCTTTGCCGCGCCTCGCCTCCGCGCCCCGCCGTCCCGGCATCCCGCGCCCCGCCCCCCGGCCAGGCCCGGTTGCGTCACCGCCGCCGCGCTCCACCCCGGGTTCCGCCGCCGCGCGCTGCCGTGCCCGGGCATGTTTCCTGTCCGGTCCGCACCGCCGCTGTCCTGCTTGTCTTCCACCCTCCCTTAGACCGTGTCCTATGTGGTGTGGCTGCGGAGTCGTTTGAAGCAGATGAGTGCTGCGGCGAGGGTGGTGAAGGCGAGGAAGAGGTCGGATCTGCGTTCGTAGCGGATGGTGAGGCGGCGGTAACCGGT